>CANFUR010000059.1 GCA_947450175.1 Actinomycetota bacterium
ATATCACCTGAATTAATGATGTCAACGATTGTTCGCTCCCCTAGTGGGCCGGTACCTTCAGAGTTCTTTCGAACAGTAACGCACGTTACGCCATGACCATTGAGAAATGCAGCTGTTCCTTCTGTGGCTAGAATTCTAAAACCACATTTTTGAAGACCTAGAGCCGCCTGCACACCAGCATCCTTGTTTTTATCTGCCAAAGAGATAAATACTGTTCCCGATTTAGGTAAAGGGCCAAACGCTGCAATTTGACTTTTAGCGTAACTCTCACCAAATGTTGGTGAAATTCCCATGACTTCACCAGTTGAACGCATCTCAGGCCCCAGTACTGCATCCACACCACGTCCATCGCTACGACGGAATCGATTCCAAGGTAATACCGCCTCTTTTACTGAAATTCCTTTAGCGACTCCATCACCAGAAGAAGGCAATAAGTTCTGCTCACGTAGTTCTGCAATCGTTGCACCTACAGAGATGCGGGCCGCTGCTTTAGCAAGTGGTACTCCAGTTGCTTTACTTACAAATGGAACCGTTCGTGATGCGCGGGGATTAGCTTCAAGTACGTACAGTTTTGTATCTGCAATCGCAAACTGAATATTTATGAGCCCGCGTACTCCAACCCCACGTGCGATCTTTTCAGTTGCTGAGCGAATTTCCAATAACTGATCTGGTGTGACTGTCATAGATGGCAGAACACAGGCACTGTCTCCACTGTGAATACCTGCTTCTTCAATATGCTCCATTACTCCGCCGAGGAAGAGTTCTGTACCATCAAAGAGTGCATCCACATCTATTTCAATTGCACTATCTAAAAATCGATCTACTAAGACTGGATGATCCGGAGTGATATCAGTAGCTCTCGTGATGAATCCCCCAAGGGAAGCGTCGTCATAGACGATTTCCATGCCACGACCGCCTAGAACAAATGATGGGCGAACTAAAACCGGGTAACCGATGCGCTGGGCAATCGTTATTGCTTCAAGTTGCGATGCCGCCATTCCAAATTCCGGAGCAGTAAGTCCCTGCTCCTGCAAAATATTTCCAAAAGCTCCGCGTTCTTCAGCTAAATTAATCGCATCTGGACTTGTTCCAAGAATTGTAATACCTGCCGCCTTCAATCCTGCTGCAAGTCCTAAAGGGGTTTGTCCGCCCAACTGAGTGATAACTCCTAAAACCGGCCCTGCCAAAACCTCTGCATGAACAACTTCAATCACATCTTCTAGAGTGAGCGGTTCAAAATATAAACGATTACTTGTATCGTAATCCGTAGAAACAGTTTCGGGATTGCAGTTGATCATGATGGTTTCAAAACCGGCTTCGCGCAATACAAAAGAGGCATGAACACACGAGTAATCAAATTCGATACCTTGACCAATACGATTTGGCCCACTTCCCAAAATAATTACCGCTGGAACTGTCCGGGATTTAACTTCGCTCTCTTCCTCGTAGCTTGAGTAGTGATACGGCGTAAACGCCTCAAATTCAGCCGCGCAGGTGTCAACAGTTTTATAAACGGGACGAATACCTAGATGATGTCGATCGCGACGAATTTCCTCTTCGTTTAACCCTCGCAATTGCGCAATTTGGGCATCAGAGAAACCATTGGCTTTAGCTTCGCGCAATTTTTCAGCTGTTACTTCACCCCAATGTGTGATTATTGTTGCTTGTTGGTTGATTAGTTCTATCTGCCTCAAAAACCAAGGATCAATTTTAGTTGCTGCAAATACTTCATCAATTGAAGCTCCTGCCCACATAGCTTTTTGTACTTGTTGCAGGCGATATTCAGTGGGAATTCGCATAGCTACTAGCAGATTCTGCTTCTCTTGTTCGCTGATCTGGGGCCAGGTGAAAATTGCTTCTTTGCGCTCCAGAGATCTCAACGCCTTCATCAATGCTTCTGAAAACGAACGGCCGATGGCCATCGCCTCTCCGACACTCTTCATTGTTGTGGTTAAACGAGGATCAGCATCGGCAAATTTTTCAAAGGCAAAGCGCGGAACTTTAACTACAACGTAATCTAAAGTAGGTTCAAAAGATGCTGGAGTGGTTTTAGTGATGTCATTTTGAATTTCATCAAGTGTGTATCCAATAGCCAACTTAGTCGCAATTTTCGCTATTGGAAAACCTGTGGCTTTTGATGCCAATGCACTAGATCTAGAAACACGTGGATTCATTTCAATCACGATAATGCGTCCATTTTCTGGATTGACCGCAAATTGGATATTACAGCCGCCTGTGTCTACGCCTACTTCTCGGATGATGTCCATCGATAAATCGCGCAATTTTTGGTATTCAACATCTGTCAAAGTCATTGCCGGTGCAACAGTTATTGAGTCGCCGGTATGTACACCCATGGGATCCAAGTTTTCGATGCTACATACGATAACAACGTTATCCTTTCGATCTCGCATAACTTCAAGTTCGTACTCTTTCCAACCAAGAATTGATTCTTCAAGTAAAACTTCAGAAGTAGGGCTGTGACGAAGTCCAGCGCCGGCAATTTGTCGCAACTCATCTTCGTTAAATGCAATTCCTGAACCAAGTCCTCCCATTGTGAAAGATGGTCTAACTACAACCGGATAGTTGAGAGAAACCACAGCTGCAAAAATCTCTTCCATAGTGTGGCAAATAATTGACTTAGCTGACTCTCCCCCGACTTTTTCAACTATGGCGCGAAACAGTTCCCGGTTTTCACCTCGCTGAATTGCATCTACATCCGCGCCAATCAATTTCACACCATATTTAGCTAACGTTCCGCGCTCAAAAAGACCAATAGCAGCGTTTAGTGCCGTCTGTCCGCCCAACGTTGCAAGCACCGCATCGGGTTTTTCAAAGGCGATGATTTGCTCGATTATCTCTGGCGTAATCGGTTCAATATAAGTTGCATCTGCAAACTCTGGATCGGTCATGATTGTTGCCGGATTGGAATTTACTAAAATGACCCGTATACCCTCAGCACGCAGTACTCGACATGCCTGAGTTCCTGAATAATCAAATTCGCATGCCTGTCCGATAACTATTGGTCCACTACCGATTACTAGAACCGATTTAATCGAAGGATCTAATGGCATTACGCACTCACCTTTGTTGTCATCAGTTCGATGAAACGATCGAAAAGATAAGCCGCATCATGTGGGCCAGCAGCAGCTTCTGGGTGATACTGAACTGAAAATGCGCGTCCCTCCAGAAGTTGTAACCCCTCAACAACTCCATCATTGAGGCTCACATGTGTTACTTCGCCTGGGCCATACACCGTTGTGAACTGATTATCTGTAGGTGCCTTCAGAGCAAATCCATGGTTGTGCGCAGTGATCTCTACTTTCTGAGTATTTTTATCAATCACAGGTTGATTAATTCCTCGGTGACCATAGGCAAGTTTGTACGTTTGAAATCCAAGGGCACGACCTAATATTTGATGGCCGAAACAAATTCCGAAAATTGGAATCTGTGCACCCAATAACATTCGCACTAGTTCAATAGTCTCGGTCATTGTTGCTGGGTCTCCGGGACCGTTTGATAAGAAAACCCCATCTGGGTTAAGCAACTTTATCTGTTCAAAAACTGTATCAAAGGGCATTACATGCACTTCAACACCGCGTTCTGAAAGCATTCTTGGAGTAGCCGCCTTAATGCCTAAATCCAAAGCGGCAACAACAAATTTTTTCTCTCCAACCGCGGGAACAATATATGTTTGAGGAGTCGAAACATCTTTAACCAAAAAAGCACCGGTCATTTGCGGCGACTTTCGGACTTCGACAACCATTTCTTCGCGAGTTAAATCAAGCTCAGAGAAGATGCCAACGCGCATTGCACCACGATCACGCAAGTGTCGCGTGATCGCACGAGTATCTACTCCTTGAATTCCAATAATCTCTTGACGAATTAGCTCAGATTCAAGATCGGTTTCGGCGCGCCAATTTGAGGTTAACGATGAAGGGTTGCGTACCACGTAGCCGGCTACCCAAATTTTCGACGATTCATTATCTGGAGTATTCATTCCGGTATTTCCGATATGTGGCGCTGTCATGACAACCACTTGTTTGTGATACGAAGGGTCAGTAAGAGTCTCTTGATATCCGGTCATTCCAGTTTGAAATACCGCTTCGCCAAAAGTGCGACCCGTTGCACCCCAAGAACGACCTTCAAAAATTCTTCCATCATCTAAAACCAGATAGGCGATTGCCATTACATCGCCGCCTTGTCCATAATTTTAGAGTCGATAAGAGTTGGGTGACCACCGAAGAAAGTATGAGTAACTAACCCCGGCAATTCATAGCCATGGTATGGAGTATTGCGACTCTTAGATAGAACCAAATCGCGATCTACCGTCCAATTCTTGGTTGGATCTATCACAGTGATATGCGCCGCAGAACCAACAAGTAAATTGCGACCTTGTTCTGTGTATCTTCCAATTCGAGCAGGCGCACTTGACATGCGATCAGCGACCCCAGCCCAATCTAATAAACCAGTTTGAACCATGGTCTTAACCACAATTGATAATGCAGTTTCAAGACCTATCATCCCAAACGAGGCTTCTTGCCATTCGCAATCTTTTGTTTCACTTGAGTGAGGTGCATGATCCGTTGCAACAATATCGATTGTTCCATCTGCCAAAGCTTCTCTTAGCGCCATAACATCTGCGGTCGTACGAAGTGGCGGATTAACTTTGAAAATCGGATCGTATGACCTTGCTAATTCATCAGTGAGTAAGAGGTGATGCGGAGTAACTTCGGCGCTAACTTGGATCCCGCGAGCTTTCGCCCAACGAATGATTTCAACCCCACCTGCTGTCGTTACATGGCATATGTGCAATCGAGAATTAACGTGATCTGCTAATAAAACATCCCTGGCGATAATTGCTTCCTCAGCGATGGCCGGCCAACCCTTGAGTCCTAGCGTGGCACTGATGTTACCTTCATTCATTTGTGCACCAACGGTCAGTCGAGGTTCTTGCGCATGTTGTGCGATCACTCCATCAAATTTCTTGATGTATTCCAAAGCCCTGCGCATCACCAGTGGATCAAAGACGCAATTACCATCATCACTAAACACTCGTACTCGTGCGAGTGAATCAGCCATCGCTCCAATTTCAGAAAGCTGTTCGCCCTTTAACCCTTGAGTAACTGCGCCGATTGGAAACACATCTACCAGTCCGGCTTCATGACCTAAACGAAATACTTGCTCAACAACGCCAGCCGTATCTGCTACTGGTGATGTATTTGCCATTGCTGATAGCGCGCTAAAACCACCTTTGGCGCCAGCTTTGCTGGCCGACAGTACAGTCTCAGAATCTTCACGGCCTGGCTCCCGAAGATGCGTATGCAAATCCACTAGACCCGGCAAAACAACGCTTCCTGTGACATCCATAGTGACTGCGGAATCATCTGCAATCACTGAAGCGATCTTTTCTATAACGCCATTGGCGATGAGTACATCCGATTGCGTGGTTCCTAGAATATTGCCACCCTTTAGTATGTAGCGATTTGAACTCATGAGTTGCTCCCTACTTCTAGTGGTCCACCGGCAAGCAACACATACAAAATAGCCATTCGAACATTAACTCCATTGGTAACTTGTTCAACAATTACAGATCGTGCACTGTCAGCAACATCGGCAGATATTTCTAATCCACGATTCATTGGCCCAGGATGCATAACTATTGCGTGCTTGGCCATCTTTGACATACGTTCTGCGTTAAGGCCGAAGTAACGAGAATATTCACGTGAATTTGGAAAGAATAAATCCGTCATACGCTCTTGCTGCACACGTAACATCATGATTGCATCCACATTCGGAATCACGGAATCAAAATCATATGAAACTGAGGCAGGCCAAGAATCGACTCCCACCGGTAACAAAGTCGGTGGTGCAACCAAAACAACATCAGCGCCGAGGATTGAAAGAAGAAGTACATTTGATCTTGCCACTCGTGAATGCAATACATCACCAACAATTGCTATACGTAAGCCCGCTAAATCATTGCCGCCCTTAGATAAATGCTTACGAATAGTGAAAGCATCAAGTAAAGCCTGGCTCGGGTGCTCGTGTGTTCCATCGCCAGCGTTGATAACACTGCCAGACATCCATTCAAGATCAGCTAGTCGCTGGGCTGCGCCAGATGCTGAGTGGCGGATTACCACGGCGTCGGCGCCCATCGCTTGTAAAGTTTGCGCCGTATCCTTGAGCGATTCACCCTTACTTACACTCGAACCTTTAGCAGAAAAATTGATTACATCTGCCGATAAACGTTTAGCCGCAGCCTCAAAAGAAATGCGAGTGCGTGTTGAATCTTCGGCAAAGAGGTTAACTATCGTTCGACCGCGCAACGTTGGCAGTTTTTTTACTTGACCATCGTTGATTCTTGCTAACTCGGTCGCCGTATTTAAAATTCCGATTGCATCCATCGGCGTGAGATCTGCTATCGAAAGAAGATGCCGCACTAGTTGGCCTCCCCTTCAATCAAAACTTCATCCACCGAATCAATTTCAGTCAACTGCACTTTGACTGATTGCTGCGCAGAAGTTGGCAAGTTCTTACCAACATAGTCAGCGCGAATTGGAAGCTCACGGTGGCCACGATCAACCAGAACAGCTAATTGCACAGTTCGTGGGCGACCAACCTCGCCGAGGGCATCTAAGGCTGCGCGAATAGTTCTGCCTGAATAGAGAACATCATCAATTAAAATCACGTCGCGACCAGTAATACCGATCGGTGGAATCGATGTCGGCATAATTGTTCTAGGTGGTCGAAGTCGCAAATCATCTCTGTATAACGTGATATCTAACGTGCCATGTGCAATCTCACGGCCTTCAATTGCGCTCATGATCGATGCAATGCGGGCAGCTAAATGCGCACCACGTGTTGGAATTCCTAGAAGAGTGATTTCGGTGGAACCATGATTTCGTTCCAGAATTTCATGGGAAATGCGAGTCAACGCACGGGATATATCCGGGGCGGACAGGGCTACGCTCATATAAATCTCCTTCCCCACCTCTCAGGATGGGTTGTTAAAGGATGCGGGGGCGACTATATCAGCAAGGCCGATGCCCTGTGGATATCGAACTCTCGGTGTGGCACTGCATGCTTACTGTGTCGCCATGAACTCACAGTTAGATGACATCGCAGCCAGACTTCGGCAGATTCGGCGTACTCGCAAATTGACCCTGTCTGCAATCCAAGAAATTAGTCACGGAGACATCAACGCAATTTCTTTAGGTTCATACGAGCGCGGGGATCGTGCTTTGACCGTGAAGAAAGCGATTGAAATTGCCCAGTTTTATGAGATACCACTCTCCTATCTTTTAACGGGGGTATCACCAACCGGCGTTAACACTAGGAAAATTGTGATCGATTTAAGAA
>CANFUR010000060.1 GCA_947450175.1 Actinomycetota bacterium
AACGCTGTGCGTTGATCTGTTGTTAGGCGTGAAAGTGCTTCGCGGATAATCGCGGCATCTTCGGCTGCAGTAATAGTTGTATCTAGATCGATGTGGTTTTCTGAAGCAATCTCGTTGAGGCGTTCCTGAGTTGTTTCGGCATCGATAGCCACCAAATTAGGGCGGGCACCGCGTGCGCGAATTACGTTTAGGGAAAGGTTTGTAACTGAAGTGCGAAGGTATGCAATCGCACGATCTGCTGTGTCTAGCTCGGGAGCTGCAAGCATGAACTTCAAGAACGCTTCCTGAACAACTTCATTAGCTTCGGCCTCATCGCGGGTGATTCGGCGAGCTTGTGAAACAAGCTGCGTGCGGTGTTCTGTGTAAAGAGCTGCAAGCTCAGAGATTGACCAATCTGCAGCTGATCCTTGTGTAGATTCTTGAGCGTCTACGGGATTCACGCTCAATAGGCGGGTGGCATCAGCCTGTGCAGCTAGTTTCGCTGCCTTTGACTTGATAAGTGCCATGTGAATAACTCCCGCGAGTTTGATAAAACGAAGACAACGTCTTGCCCTCTATTAGTTAAGACACGGCAGGGGGGCAAATGTTGTGCCCTTTTGAAAAGTATTTTCCGTACCGTGGGATTTGAGTGAGTCTATCCGGGCTTATTCCATTTATATGGCAGCGCGTTAGACTTGCCAGACCATGACCACACGCCCACCCCGAGCCTCAAAAGGCCCTGATGTCACCATAGATTTGGTGGCAAAGGCCGCTGGAGTTAGCCGTGCAACGGTTTCACGGGTCATGAATGGCTCGGCCAAGGTCTCTCCTGAGCGTGAAAAGGCAGTGAAGAAGGCAATCGCCAAGTACCACTTCACTCCAAACGCCACTGCCCGGCGGTTAGCTGGTGGACGAAGTGGGCTAATTGCCCTATTGCTAGAAGAGTCCAGCGAAGAGTTTTTCCTCAATCCTTTCTGGGGGCAGATCGTTCAGGGCTTTTCAACGGCCATTACTGATGCCGGGCTTCACCCCTTGTTATTGATCCGCCCTAAATCTGGCAGCGAGGACTCTCTCTTTTCCACCCTGCAGGCTGGACAGATGGATGGCCTGGCAATTTTCTCGTGGCACCGCCCCTTAAAGAGTTTTGAAAAGATGTTGGACCCAAAGATGGCAGTGGTCTTTGGCGGTGACCTAGGTGGTTCTACTAAATATCCCTACGTTGATGTCGATAACGTCAAAGGCGGCTTTTTGGCCACAAAGCACCTGATCGATTTAGGTTGCAAAAATATTGTCACTATTACCGGAGATTTAAAATTGCAATCTGGCCGTGACCGTCTTGAAGGTTATGAAAATGCAATGGCTGCAGCCAAACGCAGAATTAACGATGACTTGATAATCCATGGTGACTACACGCAATCAAAGGCTGAAGAGTTAGCCCGCACATTACTGAAGAAGAAAATCAAATTTGATGGCGTCTTTGCTGGTAATGATTTGAGTGCTGTTGGAGTTATTAATGTTTTATTGCAAAATGGAATTAGTGTGCCTGAGAAAGTTAAAGTTGTTGGTTTCGACGATTCACCTTTTGCCAGCCGCAACCAACCGACAATTACCTCGGTGCGCCAGCCAGTTCGCGAACTAGGTGCTGAAGTTGCGGCAAGCCTATTAGCGATGCTTGATGGCAAAGACGTTGCAAATAAAATGCTTGATGTTAAATTAATCAAGCGCCAATCAACTGCTAGCTAACTGCGTTAGCGGCAATAATCTCTTTGTATTTAGCAAAACTCATCTTTGGCGTGCGCTCTTGAGTTTGGAAATCAACATGCACGATTCCAAAACGCTTTGCATAACCTTCGGCCCACTCGTAGTTATCAAGTAAAGACCAAGCAAAGTATCCCTTAACTGGTGCGCCATCTGCGATAGCAGATTGCAAAGACTTAAGGTGTGCAACTAAATATGCGGTGCGCTTTGTATCAATAACTTGGCCGTTTTCCTTAACGTCATCATACGAAGATCCATTTTCAGTAATAACTAAATATGGAATCTGTGGCCAATCTTTGTGCACACGCTTTACTAGATTGCCCAAACCTTCAGGCGTAACAACCCAGCCCATTGCTGTTAGATCCTGGGCCAAATGCGCTGGTGCAGAACTATCTGCACGCTGAGGAAATGGCATAAAACCGCCTTCAATTGCTGGCTTATCTTCAGGTCGCGGGGCACGTACAAAGCCATCGCAGTAATAGTTAATACCCATGAAATCAACATCGGTAACTAATAGTTTTTCATCACCATCAAGAATGATTCCTGCAGTTCGATCACCATATGTATCAATCAAATTTTTTGGATACTTTCCAGTTGTCAACGCATCAATCCACCAACGGTTTAAATTTGAATCATTGAGCGCTGCAAAATCGGCGACTTCTTGATTCTCTGGTGACTCGTTATGAATGTTATTCATATTTACAGTTAGGCCAACTTTTGCCTCTGGGCGAACTTTCTTAATCGCTCTAAAAGCAGCTGCATGGGCAAGTGCGGTGTGATGACTTGCAGCAATCGCTAAGTTGTAATCTTTTTTACCTGGCGCATGTACGCCATTGGAATATCCTAACCAAGACACACACCATGGTTCATTTAATGTAATCCAATTATTTATACGATCGCCAAATGCTTCGGCACATGCAGTTGCATAATCGGCAAAAGCATCAACAACACCACGATTTGCCCAACCACCTTTATCTTCCAATGTTTGTGGCAAATCCCAGTGATACAAAGTCACCATCGGTTCAATTCCAGCAGCGATCAATGCATTAATTAATCTGTTGTAAAAAGCAAAACCGCGTTCTTCGCGATTTGAATCACCCTTTGGAAATAGCCGGGGCCACGCAATTGAAAATCGGTATGCCGATACCCCCAGCTCTTTCATGATTGCAATATCTTCTTCAAAGCGGTTGTAGTGATCGCATGCAATATCTCCAGTATCACCGTTAACTACTTTGCCCGGTGTCTTTGAAAATGTATCCCAGATACTTGCACCACGACCGTCGGTGTCGAATGCACCTTCAATTTGATAACTGGCAGTGGCGGTTCCCCAGGTAAACTCGGCTGGAAAATTAGCACTCATCAAATTACATCCCATCTTTTATGTTAGAAACAACCGGCTAGAGGCTTGCAAAGGGCTCCTTAAACCACTTACATAGTCTAGTGAAAGCGCTTTCATAAGCAAGACCAAAGTAGAATATTTTTTAAGCTTGAGGAGCCTCAATGAGCCAGCCAGCCACTTTGAACCTTCTGTGGTCCGAAGAGTTCACCGATCATCATGCTGGCGTTCTGCCTTCTGAAAGTTGGAACTTTGATATCGGCGATGGATCACACGTTGGCCTAGTTGGTTGGGGAAATAACGAGCGCGAGTACTACACCAAAGAATCTGTTTCGATTAAGGACTCACTTGTAATTACTGCCCAGCGCCACCAAGAAGGTTCGGATCTGCAGTGCTATTACGGCCCAGCTGAATGGACCAGTGGCAAGATCCATACTGCAAATAAAATAGGTTTTAAATACGGCTATTTAGAAATACAAGCAAAAATGCCATCAGGTGTTGGTACATGGCCAGCTCTTTGGTTACTTGGTGCCAATTTGCTTGATGGTGTTTCTTGGCCACATTGCGGAGAAATAGATATCTTAGAAACAACTGGTGCCAATCCTTATCAGATTCAAGGAACGATTCATGGTGATGGTTATTTTGGTGAAAATGGCGCAACAAAGATTATCCAGTCTCCAACTTTGCTCAGTGAAGATTTTCATACGTACGCTATTTCATGGAGCGAAGATCGCATTGAATGGTTCTTTGATGGTCAAAGCTATAACGTAATTAATCGCAGCGATGAAGAGTTGCTAGGAAAACCTTGGCCGTTTAATGCTGAGTTCTACCTCATCATGAATCTAGCAATTGGTGGTTGGTTTGCTGGAGAAGTTGACCCACAACTTGAGAAGGCGAAGTTAGAAGTTAAATCAATTAAGTATTACTCCGTAAATGGAATTGGCGAACTTATATTGCATTAATGCTTGATTACTTCGCCTACTCCATTAATTGTTGAGAATCGAATCCAATCAATACTCATATTTGCTTTTTCAAGGCCAGCATCGATAGCACCACCAAAATTGCCACCCATTGCTAAATTCATAATTAAATAGAATTCATGGTCGAAAACCCAGTCTTTATCAAGCTTTTGCTGGCTTCCAAAGAGAACGCCATCTACGTACCAATCGATTTGATCTGGTAACCAATCGATTGCGTAGGTGTGGTATTCGTCGGCAAATCCCTTAGGCATATCAACGCTTGTTCCGCGACCGGCGCCACTTGAGATTAGTCCATGCAAGTATCCATAACTTAAGTTTGGTGTCTTACCTAATAGCTCGGTCACATCAATCTCACCACACCATGGCCAAGGACGTGCATCAATGTTTGCACCGAGCATCCAGAATGCACCCCAAGTTCCGCCGCCAACTGGGCCCTTGATGCGTGCCTCTACACGTCCATACTTAAAACCAACTTTGTCTTTCGTTATGTATTTAGAACTTATCCATTCGCACGGAGTTTTGTAATAGCAGTTAAATTCATTTGCACCACTTGTCATAGCATCGATTTGAACTTCACCAGATGAAGTTATCTTTGCAAGCGTTGGAATGTAGTACTGACGCTCTTTGTTTCCCCAACCATTTCCAGCTGCCGCCTTAGAACCATCTCCATTTTCAGGTTGCCAGATTGCAGGATCTGGAGCCGAACCAGATGCCCCACTAAATTCATCTTGCCATACTTGCACATAAGTGCGCTTAATAACTGGAACGTCAATTTCATTAGAGTTCACACTGTTATCACTAAAACCTTTAGCACTGTATTTAGCACTCACGTAAATCTTGAAACCCTGGTCAGCAGTTGCAGGTGAATAGTTAGCTGACTTTGCACCAGCAATATCTATGAAACCTTTGTACCACTGGTAAGAAACCTTGGCGTTTTTCGGTGAAACTGCCCCTGCAGTAGTTATGACCGAACTATGAGAATCATCGGCAAATGCAACTGCTGGTTTAATGTTAACAATTACCTGGCCGATTTTTGCAACAACAGAACTTGCCTGAACCGTTGCGCCGCTGCTGTCCTTGCCGCTTTCTCTAAAGGAAATCGTGGCGTTTTTCTGCTTGGGATTAGCTTTAAAACTCAGTTTTGTAGCTCCAGCGATAGCTTTTCCATTTACTAGCCATTGAAAGGTGCTTTTAACCGTTGACGCCCATTTAGCTGGCGTTGCGGCAAAAGTTAACCCTGAGCTATCAGAGTATGTAATTTGTGGGGCAGTAACTAAATCAGCTGCCGCAGCTGGGTGTGAAAATACAGTTAAAAGTGAAACGGAGAGAAGGAATGCTAATGAGGCTCGTATAAGTTTCATTAGCATCCCTTATCTTCGTAAATTACTTAACTGTAATCTTTGATGTGTATGCCTTGCCGTCAATTGTTACGGTGACGGTTTTAGCTCCAGCGGTTACCTTTACCGGAACTACTTGGTAAGCGGCGTTGATCTTTGCAGTTACCTTGCTTGCACCAGAGACTGCAACTGTTGCTGACTTACCAGCAGCACCTGCGATACCAACTGAAAGTGTGTAGCTGCCTCCAGCTTTAACTGCAGATGTTGTGATTCCCCGGTAGTAATGGAACTCAACTGCATCTGCAGCTGCTGCAGTTGCGCCAGCAATCTCTGGCTTCAAGTTTGCATAAGCGGTACTTGCCTTTGGCATTGCTGCTGTTGCAGATGCTGGAGCCGCATTTGGCTTTGTGTCAGCGTTCTTTACAGTAAATACTGCATAGCCAAATGCATCAGATGTCGCACTGAGTGTTGACTTTCCCCCATTTACTTTAAGAGAAACTTGAGCGTTTGGAACAGCAGTTACACCGTCATCACCAAGGACTTTGTATACAACAACGATGTCTCCACCTGCTGGTGCATATGCCTGCTTTAGATTATTGCTGCTAACTGAGTTAGTGCTATCTAAAACTGGTGATACTAAACGAATAGTTGGCTTAGTCGCAGCAACAGTAATTGGAGCCTTCGGAATAAAGTAGTGAAATTCAGTGATTACAGAGTGATCAGCAGGCTCGCTATTGACCTCTGGCAACATCTGAGAGTGCAAACGATCAAGCTTGTCATCACTGAAAATTGGCTTGTCATTAAATGATGCTGGTTGTGGTTCACCTGATGATTCAAGATCTAGGCTCTTAAGCGCAAAAGTTACATTTCCAAATGCATCAGTGCGATGAATAACATTTGCCTGATCAAACGGTGGGCGATCGATTCCTTTAGTTTTAACGCCATCAACGGAAACGATTGAAGCTGATTCGCTATAACCCTTATTGATTCGAAGATTTACTGCTTGAAAAGCTAGAGCCTTTCCTGCCTTATCTGTTACGTGATACGTCAAGTTAATTGTTGAACCGACTGGGGCAAATGAAACCTGGAACAAAAGTCCGCTTCCAAACCAACCTTTAGCAACCCACTCATCGGCCATTTGTTGATTCTTTGTAGCTTCACTTGTGTTTGAAGCATCCAAGAATGGAGAAACCAAAGTGACTACAGAATCCTTAGGGCCACCTGATGCTGCATTAGCCGAATAGAAAGCAATAGGTGAAATCGCAAGTGCGAATCCAAGAATTACTGCAATCTTGGTGCGAAGTTTTGACATAGGTGTGCCTTTCATTCTTATTGTGGAATTGGTAGAAATCATTAGCCTTTTATCGCTCCGTCCATAACACCACTCACTAAGCGGCGACCGACGAAAATGAAGAGGATGAGCAATGGTGCAGTTGCTAAGAAAGCTCCACCCATTTGAAGTGCATAATCAAGACCGTAGAGGGGCTTTAACTGTGTAAGGGCAACTTGTAACGTAAATTTCTCTGGGGATTGCAAAACAATGGTTGGCCACAAGTAGTCGTTCCAGGCCGCCAAGAATGCAAATAATCCAAGAACAAATGCGCTTTGGCGAATACTTGGCAAGACAATGCTCCAAAAAACCCTAGGAACTGAAGCGCCATCAATGCTTGCAGCTTCAAGGATCTCGTTAGGCACCTGGGCATCGATAATTTGGCGCATCCAGAAGACACCGAAAGCTGTAACAAGTGCAGGAATAATCAAGGCATACAAGGTATTAACCAAGTGCAGTTTGTTTGCCATGATAAATAGCGGCACGATTCCAAGTTGGCTGGGCAACATCATCGTTGCAACAACAAAAAGAATCGAGAATTGGCGGCCCTTAAAGTTCAGTTTTGCAAAAGCAAA
>CANFUR010000061.1 GCA_947450175.1 Actinomycetota bacterium
ATTTCTGTTGGCAAAGTATCGAAGAAGCTCTTTAGCATCCAGGTATTCACGCCCAAAGCAGATCCACCAAAAATTAGGATCAGTGGCAATTGATGACCTAGGCCGAGTAATTCAAAAGATTTTCCAAAGGTATTGATAATTAAAAATAGCGTGGTGGCTGCGAGCAATTGGGGAAACATTTGAACAATTAAGATTGTTGAAAGGGTGAATTTACGCCCTCTAAACCTATGTCGGCTTAAGGAATAAGCAGCCAGCGCACCAATTGCTACTTGCATAGCGGCTGCTGAAACCGCAACAATTAGAGAATTCTTAGACCAAATTCCAAAGGGCTTTTCTTTGTTATTGAAGAGTTGAACAAAATTATCTAGTCCTTTGTGGATAGGAATTAGCTGCTGGGTGCTTATTTGACCTGTCACATCAAATGCCGCAGAAACCATCCAGACCAAAGGAAATAGTGCAAAAGCACCGACAATGACTCCAACTATGTGGCGCCACAGAACTTTCTTAAGCCAAAAACGTCTCTTTCTACTTTTCGTTGATTGTAAAGAGCTCATTTAGTTGACCCCTTCCATAGTTTTCATTCGTCTTAATCCATAAATAGAGATCAGACCAACCATTAGGAAGTTCAGAATCGAAAGTGCACTTGCTAGTCCGTAGTTGTTTCCCTCTTGTGAATTAAATGCAAGCTTGTAGGTATACGAAATCAAGATATCTGTGGCTCCTGCATTTCCATTTGAATTTGAAAATGTTGGTCCTCCACCAGTAAGCAAATAGATTGCACCAAAGTTATTGAGCGCCATTGCAACCGAGGCGACAAGAAGTGGGGCAACTGTTCTGACAACTAGCGGTAGCTTGATCTGAGTAAATGACTTCACTGGGCTAGCTCCGTCAATTGCAGCCGCTTCCAAAATTTCACCTGGAATGGCTTGAATTGCACCAGTAGTTATCAAGAACATGTAGGGGAAAGTGATCCAGAGTTCAACAATCAAGACGGCAACGCGAGCCCACCATGGGTGTGTTAGCCAAGGTATTGAGACATGGAAGAGACGATCAATAACGCCAGTCTCTGCGGTAAAAAGACCTGACCAAACCAGAAGTGAGAGCACGCTTGGAATTGCCATTGGAATAATGAAAATAGTTCTATAAAGCCTTTTGGATCTCAGCGCTGGAAAATTGAAGATCAAAGCCAAAACCAAACCCATTATGAAACTTATGAGAACTAATAGAAATGCGTTCACAAAGGTCCATATCAAAACAGCTAAAAGAGGCCGGCGAATTTCCTCATCAGTGATGATGGATGAAAAGTTTTTCCAGCCGATATTTGCTTTCCACCCCGGGTAGAGAACTTCACCGGATTGGCTCTGCATCTGGCCATTATCGTTAGGAGCGTAGGTTTGGCCCGAAAGTCTGTTGAGTAAGAGATCCTTACTTTTCTCATAAGTGAACGCGGACTCAGAAATCTCAAGCGTGGTTAAATCCTGCGGTTGAGCAGATATCCCAGATTCCAGGTCGATAACCATATTTTGGAGTTCATCTATGTAGGTTGAAACCTCTGTGGGACTAAGGACTTTGTAACCTTCTAATTCCAAAATTGCACCATCTGGTGAGATATTTCCTGGATTAATACTTAAAGATTTAGCTGTTACGCCGTTGCTTAACCAATAGTTTTGACTTTCATACTTGAAGACAACAAAAACTTCACTGGTGCTGACTTTGAGAAGAGTTTGATATTTAACGGGTTCCAGCGTATCCATCGGCACCTTTGCATCCTGCACAATCGCAGCAATAGCCTGATCTTTAGAAAGCTGATGACCATTTGAATCATTGGTAAAGGCAACCGCACCCGAATAGAAGGCAGGATAAATATGAAAGAGCGTGAGGAGCAAAACTCCTGGTAGCAGATATTTTGCGGGAGTTTTCTTACTGATTGAGTATGTGTAGAAAATCAGCCCTGCAGAAAGAAAGAAGAATCCAGAGAGAAACCATGCTTTATCTTGAAATAGTTTTGTCCCCATCACCAGCAGGAGAAGTATGAATCCAAAAGCAGTTGAATACTTTGCTACTTTGGAAGCGCCTTTAATATTTATGCTGATGTGACACCTCCTCTTGATGTTCTTTCAAATCCTGAAAATGCTAAAGGGGACCTCGGTCCTTAACCCTCGTAAACCAAGGTCCCCATATTAAGCAGATTTAGCTATTGCTTAGAGCCTTATTCAGGTTCTTTGATGCAGATTCCATGGCTGCACCAAACTTAGCTTTTCCACTTGCCCAGTCTGCGAATGAGTTATTCCAATAAGTCCAAACCTGGTTCATTTCTGACACATTTGGCATTGGAATACAAACCGCACCATAGGCTCCAAATTTTCCAGCAACGCTGTTTGGATCGATGCTTGATGCAGCTTCAATATTTGCAGGGTAGCTGTTGTTAGCTGCAGTGATTGCTTTGCTAAATGCAGCTGTTTGAACTACCTCTACTAGGTACTGCTTTGCCAAGAACTTATTCTTTGCAAAACGGTTTAAGTAGACAGCAGTTACACCGCTAAATGCACGAGCAGTTCCACCATTAACCGATGGTATGCCTGAAATCTGATACTTCACTCCAGCCTTATCAAGACCATCGATAGACCATGGTCCTACGATTGCATATGGGGCTTTACCATTTGAGAAGTTTGAACCGTCATAGGTGTTTGCCTTGTCAAAGATTTTCTTGTCTAGCCAGGTATCCATCAATGATGCATTCTTTGCAAGAGCCTTTGAGTAGATTCCCACTTGTTTTGTATTTGTGTAAGAACCATTCTTATTTGCAAATACGTATCCACCTAGAGAATCAAAGAATGGCTGCAAGAAATAGCCATCTAGGTGAGTAACGATGCCCACGTTTGCTTTGCCTGATGAGATAAGTGAAGTTGCTGAGCTTTCAAGTTCTTTCCAAGTCTTTGGGGCACCTGAAGGAACTAAGCTCAAGTTAGTTGCAAGAGCAATATTACTTACTGCAATTGGGATTCCCCATTGCTGATAATTGAACGAAACACCTGACAAAACTGCAGATGGATATGCGCTTTTGTTAATTACTGAACTAAGTGAAGTAACAACACCTGACTTAACTAGTGAGCCTGTGTTGTCGTGAGATGCAGTGAAAAGATCTGGACCAGCACCTGCTGGACCAAGCTTGCTCAATCCGCAGTCACCAAGACCGCATTTTGCGACGACATTGACTGTTACGCCATTCTTGGCAGCCCACGCAGCAGATGCTGCCTTGTATGCAGCTTCCTCACCTGAGTTAACCCACACGGTGATTGAACCAGCAGCTTGTGCTGGAACCATCGAACCGAAAATTGCTAGCGAAACACCTAGGAGAAACACTCCCAAACGTTGCATCTTCATAAATCCCCCTAAATTTCAATTCGTCGACGCGCGTCGACTATGATGTAATGTACATAGGCAGGAAGGCAGAGTCAAGAGAACTCGGCTGAGAATTGGCGAAAGGAAGAGCCAGTGGCAACTCGAGCAGATATCGCCAAATTAGCTGGTGTCTCTGAAAGCACGGTTTCCTACGTCATTTCTGGAAAACGCCCAATTAGCGAAGCGACAAAAATGCGCGTTTTAGCTGCAATCCAAGAGGCTGGATATAAATCAAATTACGCGGCAGCGGCCCTTGCTGGTGGTTCACCACGCATGGTGACCATGATGATCTCAAGCTTATTTACCACCCCTTCGTCAAGAATTAATGGCGCCCTCGTCGACGGTATCGTCGACGGAGTTCGTGAGTCAGGTTTTCACAGTGTGATCTGGCCAGTCTCTAATGATGATGATGCAGATGTTGACCTACTGATCCGTTCAAATTTTTCTGGGGGTGTGATCCTCATGAATGTCAAAGAAAATGATCAGCGTGTGCACCTTCTCAATCGCGAAAAGGTCCCATTCGTCGTACTTGGTCGAACGGAAGTTGGCTTCAAATACAACTATGTCGATCGCGATTTCCAAGCGGTAGACAAGATTGCACTAACAAAATTGAAAGATTTAGGGCACACAAGAATTGGGGTTTTGATGTCAGGTACGTCAATTCCAGCACACCTACGTCAGGAAGCATCTAATCTAAAATTGCTTTTGCAGCCCTTGGATGTGCCAAACACTATCGAAGGCGGAGCCGAGTTAGCTTCTATATTTAAGAAAGATTTCCCATCGATTACTGGAATCATCTCGCTGCTAGACGCTGCAACGATTGGTTTCATGAATGCATCAAAACCAGCTGGAATTTCGATTCCAAAAGATCTATCAATCATTGGAGTCAATATGCTTGAAAGTCAAGCAATTTCAACAAAACCTGCAATATCGACTGTGGCTTTTGACGCTTATGAAATGGCCAAATCGTGCGGAAAAATTATGGTGGACACAATCGAGGCAGGTAAAAATAGCAAAATGAAGAAAATAGGTGAACTTTGGATTGGTGATTTTATGGATAGGGGTTCCACCGCAACGGTTAGTAAGGGATCAAGAACATGAAGAGAAAAACGCAATCCCGAGGACTCCCCCATCATGATGGAAGTGAACTCTATGTCAGCAATATCGCGCCTAAAATCGGTGACAAAGTTATATTAAAGGTGCGAATACCCAATCAATACTCATTTCAAGAAGCTTTCGTGCGGGTATATGAAGATGCAGAGCCTCGCACTTATAAATTAAAAGCAGGCAAAAAGCTCCAAAATGAATCTTGGTATGAAGTTTCAATCACGATTCACAATATTCACACTCTCTACAGATTTGTTTTTATCGGTGATGGAAAGTATGAGTGGCTCAATGCTTATGGTTTAACTGACCATGATGTGCATAGTAATAATGATTTTCAAATTGTGGCTATCCCTGATAATCCAGAGTGGATTCACTCTTCAGTCTTCTACCAGATTTTTCCAGACCGTTTTGCTCGCTCAGGCAAAATCGCAATAACTCCGGATTGGGCTTATCCGCGCGATTGGAACGAATTGCCACGTGGTCGTAGCAAATTCACTGGCCAAGAGTTATATGGCGGAGATTTGCTTGGCGTTCAAGAGCAATTAGATTACGTGTCTGATCTCGGAGTAAATGGAATTTACTTCACTCCTATGTTTCCTTCTCGATCAAATCATCGTTATGACGCCACAAGTTTTGATCACATAGATCCTATTCTTGGTGGAGACAAGGCTTTTCAATCGTTAATTAAGGTTGCAAAAAAGAAGAAGATTCGAATCCTCGGAGACCTAACATCGAATCATTGCGGAGAAGGTCACGACTGGTTAGCTAAGGCTAAGAAAAATCCTAAAGCTAAGGAACGTTCGTACTTCTATTGGGATAAGAAGATTAAGTGGGGCTATGTGGGTTGGTACGGATTACAGTCCTTACCGAAATTGAATTACGCATCCCCGGCTCTGCGAAATGCAATGTATGGTGCAAAGAATTCAATCGTTAAGAAGTGGTTATCTCCGCAGTTCGGTATGGCGGGCTGGCGGGTTGATGTTGGCAACATGACCGGCGTCCAAGGTCAGGATGATTTTCATACTGAAGTTATGCATGGGATTAGAACAGCAATGCAAGAAGTAAATCCAGATACCTGGCTTGTTGCCGAAAACGGTGATTTCAAAGCAAGTGATCTCAATGGCCTAGGGTGGCAAGGTGCAATGAACTACCAAGGCTTCATGCGCCCTTTTTGGAATTGGATCAACAAAAATCCAGAGATCACTGGTGGATTTCAAGGACTTCCTTTTGCTATGCCAAAAATAAATGGTGGGCAGTTAGTGGCCTCGATTCAAGAATTTAATGCCTCAATCCCATGGCGATCTCTTACCGCAAGCATGTTGTTACTAGATTCCCACGATACTGCTCGATTTAGAACAGTTGTCCTAGGTAATAAGAACGCTCATATTGCCGGAATGACCATGATGCTTACGTATCCAGGAGTACCTTCAATTTTTGCGGGAGATGAGATTGGCCTTGAAGGATCTTGGGGCGAAGACTCACGCCGCACAATCAATTGGGAAGATCGATCACAATGGGATTACGAGTTTCTGGCAGAAGTTAAGAAATTAGTCGCACTACGTAAGTCCCACGATGCTTTGATAAGCGGAGGATTACGTTGGGTTGCGGCCGAAGATGACTACATTGCATACCTTAGAGAATCGGAGAATGAAGCAATACTTGTTTTAATCTCACGCACGGCGATCTCTGCAAAAATCGATGTAGGAAGTGTCGGCTATTCCGTTGCCAAGACCCTTTACGGTAAAGAATCAAGTGGCCAAGTTATTTCGATCAAATCTAAAGGGGCAACTGCGGGAGTTTGGCTTCTGGAAGAATAAAGAAGAACCGCCCTATAAGCCAGAAAACACAGGCGGTATTCTTATCCAGTGGAGATTGTTATCACGACTGAAAAGTCACTAACTGATGAACTAGCGCAGGTACTTAAAGCGCACTGGCTTTTTTGCACTTCCTCTACCCCTATCGAGCACGTATATGCGCTAGATGCCTCCAAGTTGTTTTCGCCAGATATCACGGTGTTCGGTGCTCGTATTGATGGAGAGCTTGTCGGCGTAGGTGCCATTAGAAAACTAGATGCACATCATGCAGAGCTTAAATCTATGCACACCTTGGCTGAATTCAGAGGTTCAGGTGTTGGAAAAGCAATGGTTGCTCAAATAGAAGATTTTGCAAGAAGTAGCGGTATTGAACGAATGAGCCTTGAAACAGGAACGAATGAGGCTTTCAAACCTGCACGTGAACTCTATAAGTCTCTGGGATACAACAGTTGTGATGCCTTTGGCGACTATGTCCTAAGCGAAGACAACATGTGTATGACCAAATTAATTTGAAAAAGAAGAACCGCCCTATAAGCCGAATATGAACATGTATAAACTTATTTAGAGTCCCTGCCTGTCAGGTGATACCAGGCCGCATAAATGAGGGCAATCACCTCTAGAACTGCAAAAACTATCAAAAAGGTTTTCACAAATTG
>CANFUR010000062.1 GCA_947450175.1 Actinomycetota bacterium
ATTGGTTATTCCAGAGTGAGTCCACGATGGGAAGAGTTAAGTTATGAAATCTGTTATGACTCAGCTTTTGCCATGAGTCATGCAAAGGGATATTTTCCAGCTTGGGATGCCATGTTAGGGAAGCGCTTTGAAACTCATGTTCCAGAATCAGTACCCGTAACTATCCTCTTTGGCGATACTGACAACACGTTGCCGTATCCAGTTTCCCAAGAGCGCTCTTTAGCACCACAAAATTGTTCATGGATTGTTATAGATAATTGCGGTCATGCACCGATGTGGGATTACCCAAAAAAAATCGTTGAAGTTATTGTGGAAAATTCTAGGAGTTTGGGGATAGGCTGAAGAAATGCGAATGGGGAGAGTCGTAGTCGTAGCTGTACTTGCACTCCTGCCATTTCAATTCATTGCATCGCAGGCATCTGCTAATAACAAGTGCTTGACTTTAAACTCAGTTCAATATCTGCAGGCAAGTAGTAAATTAATACCGCTTACTTCTGATTTTACAATTGAATTTGATTTCTATCTTTATAAAAATGAGAAATCATATTCTGAGATTTTGTCACAAGGTGGCCAACCCAATGCTTTCTATCTAGGAATTAATCCTAATTTAGGAATTCGAGCGGGGGATAGCTGGGCAGATACAAAAGCCACGATGCCCGTAAAAAGCTGGACTCATATTGCTCTTACACATAGTGCTGCTGGGAATGGATCCATATACCTCGATGGAAAAAGTATCTCCTCGACTTCAAATTATTTACTCAATCAGGAAGGGACAAACACTAGAGTCGGAGCACAGTTTGACTCTTCAGCAGGAGAGCGCATAAATGGCTGCATAGACAATTTAAGAATTTGGAAGACTGTTAGGACACCATCACAGATTAGTAATGATTCACAAGTTACAATTTCAATTTCAGATCCCGCATTGCTTGAATCCTATGAGTTTGATTCAGTAAATGGCGCAGGATTAATTGAAAGCTCTAGTGGTTCTAACAATGTACTGAAACCAGTTTCCGAGCCTGACTTTGTTCCCATTTCAGATCCAACGCCATTGCCAGCTCCAGAGTTTAAATACGGTGGTGGAATTCTCGGCTCTCCTGCCCTTCAAGATGGTCCAGGTTTTTATGTCACAGCAGATTTACAAACTCCGGCCCCAGATGTTTTTGGTTCAGGATTTGGGTGGTATTCAACTTTATGGGCACTTACTGCAACACAAGTTGATAACTTTCAACTGGGTCTGAGCTCAACATGGATTATTCCTAACAATAAGACTGTCTCTGCGAGCATTGCTCAAAAGCTTTGCGACACCGGAACTGATATTTTGGTAAAGAACGCTGCAAGTAATCCAAATAACGGCACATATGGGCTCTACCTTTTTCAAACAATTGAGGGAAGCCTTGGTTGGTGGAGTGCGGAGAAATTTCGAACGACTTTCCCAAAGTACATGGCTAACGTGACACAAAACTGCTACACAACTCAACTCTCGACCCCAGGATGGGGCTTTTTTAGCAATACTCCAACCCCACGAGATCAAACGGGGTTAATTCAAGTAAGTAATCAAATAATAATGCCACCTGATGGAATGGTTTTTCAGAATGAAGATTCAGCTCCACAGCTTGGAGTTACGTGGCATTCACTGAACTTGCCAAAATTTGACCACGCCTTCGGTTCGCAAGCTGGCGATAACGCTTGGACTCTTTTTATGAACACAAGTAATTTTAAAGGTCCGTTGGCATTTGTGGCTCCACAATTTTGGGTTGATGGGTCAATAAGCAACCCAATTCAGAAGAACCTGACTATGGATATGAAATCGGGCAGTGTAGGAGGTCTTGCATCAGAATGGAATTCAATTCCTTATTACCATTACGTTGATACAAGTGGCAATATTTATACAAAACTTCCGGATTTAGAGTTTCCCGTTGATTCAAATGGTGATTTTTCTATCTCCCGCGATTTTAAAGCTTATTCATCCCAAGCAATAAGCCCAAATTTAAAGAGTGCACTCGGTGGAACTGGTAAATTGCCAACTACATTAACCACTCAGGAAGTATTTGCTGGAAAATTAGTTGGAAATTCTCCAAAGGTTTATCAAGAAGGAAAAACTCTAGGAAATCTCTCTCAGTTACTTTCAGCTAAGACATTCGATGCTGGAAATGCTTACGGGTTTAGCGCCCCCGGTAAATCTGGTTTAGTTAAATTACCTCAGTATTTTCTTGAAACTACAGATGCGAAAGTTGAAGTTTCTGCGGAGCAGGCACCTAAAGCGCTTGTGAAGGCTAGTTTTGGAAATCCCCAAGCTAAATCAACGTACGTGTACCAATATCCATCGTGGTGGGATGCGTCGCCTAGTGCTTCTTCAGATTTTACAACCGATCTAAATGATGGCAGCCAAGTACTTTATCGGTGGTATAAATTTGTTGATCAACCTGCACTACAGAGATTTGAATTAAATGAAAGCGAAAAAAGTAATCTGCAAGCTGCTATTGAAAAAATGCAAAAAGAGTGGGCGCATTCGGCGTTAATGGCAGAACCGACAAAAGGCTCACTTGCAACATTTGATCAAGGAATGTTGGTAACGCCGCCAAAAGGACTTGAATATGGATATGTTCCAATAGCTATCAAACAGTACATCTCCGCAAATTTACCGTCACCAACCCCGGTCGCAACGAAAACAGCAAACTCGACACCTATTGCGACTGTATCTGCAACTCCAACGCCTAAACCATCAAACTCCAAAACCGCGACTAAAGCCACAAGTATCACTTGCGCAAAGGGAAAGACCATAAAGAAAGTAACGGCAGTTAATCCAAAGTGCCCAGTAGGATTTAAGAAGCGTTAATTATTGCGCGACAACCTCTAGCACCCATGGTTTCTTATCAATTGCTTTAATTAGTTCACACTCATATGTACTAGAAACAATCTCATATAGTTCCTGTGGAGTTCTCGGAACAGATTTTGACTGCAACAACAGCCGCGTAAGCGCGCCTCGTGTCTGCTTGGACATGTGGGTAATAGTTTTCTTCACGCCATTTACATACGTAAAGATTTTGATCTCTACGCATTTGTGTGCTGGGGGAGTCCAGACACCTTTATACGTTGACGAGCGACAATCGATAATCAATTCCGCATAAATGGCATCTAGCTCGGCGCTAATGGGCTTTCGCATTTTTTTAGTGTTGATCTTTTCTTTATATGGCCCAATCTCATCAAGGGGCCGAACAAGGCCGTACTTGGCCGAGATAATCGCAATCGAAGTCTGCCCTCGCTTTTGTGCCGCTTTATTTAGATGGTGCCAATCAAGGGCTGCATAGAGGACTCCGGTATAGACGGTGATTGCTGGGCCTGGATCAGCTGCCTTTTTCTCGCTAGGGGGCAGCAGAATCAACATGGTGGCAAGTATGGGCCCCTTGCGCGCTCGCGACACGCTCATATGTGTCAGTGGCTCCTGCTACCTTTCGAACAGATGTTCGGTTAATCTATACCCGTACAACCAGAGCGGTTCCAACCTCCGCACACAGCTCTTTGCCCACAACCCCAGTGGGAAAACCTGTGAGCCGTCGTTGGGTCTCCGTACCTTCTGGGCCAGACCAAACGAATTGCCAGTGAGGCAAGACGTTCTATCGAAAGGAAAGTAAGTGGCTACTGAAAAAAGCAATAAAGCAACTGATGCTGCACAAGAAAAAGCTACAAGCGAACGCCAAAAAGCGCTCGACACAGCCCTAGCCCAGATCGAACGTCAATTTGGAAAAGGCTCAGTAATGAAGATGTCCGATCGTCAAAACCAGATTGTTGAAGTAATTCCAACTGGTTCAATCGCACTTGATATCGCACTTGGTATCGGCGGATTGCCTCGCGGTCGTATCGTAGAAATCTACGGACCAGAATCTTCAGGTAAGACAACTCTTACATTGCATGCGATTGCTAACGCACAAGCTGCTGGTGGTATCTGTGCATTTATCGATGCAGAGCATGCATTTGATGCAGAGTATGCAAAGAAGCTTGGCGTTGATATTGATGCATTATTAGTTTCACAGCCAGACACTGGCGAACAAGCGCTGGAAATTATGGACATGCTTATTCGTTCAGGCGCACTTGACCTTGTTGTCGTTGACTCAGTTGCAGCGCTTGTTCCACGGGCTGAAATTGAAGGTGAAATGGGAGATTCTCACATGGGTCTGCAAGCTCGACTTATGTCACAAGCCTTACGTAAAATTACTGGAGCACTTCACCAATCAAAGACAACTGCAATCTTTATTAACCAGTTGCGTGAAAAGATTGGAGTCTTCTTCGGTTCACCTGAAACAACAACTGGCGGTAAAGCACTCAAGTTCTATGCATCAGTTCGTTTAGATATCCGTCGTATTGAAACTCTCAAAGATGGACAGGATGCAGTCGGTAACCGTACTCGCGTTAAGGTTGTCAAGAACAAGATGGCTCCACCATTTAAGCAAGCAGAGTTCGACATTATTTACGGCACCGGTATTTCACGTGAAGGCTCACTTATCGACCTCGGAGTCGATGTTGGCATCGTAAAGAAGTCTGGTGCTTGGTACACATACGAAGCCGATCAACTTGGCCAGGGCAAGGAAAATGCACGTACCTTCCTTCTCGATAATCCAGATCTAGCAAATGAGATTGAAGCCAAGATTCGCGCTCACTTTGTGCCTATCGAGGTCGATGCAGATCTCATTGCAGCTATCGATGAAGCTACCGCCGAGGTTGATTTCTAATTAGCCTTCAATTTTCAAAGGTTGACCAAGAGGCTGACCCTTACTCAATCGCGTACATGATTGCACAAAATGCATTGGTGGCGCGGGCCAAGAGTAAGGGTGAGCTCTTGGCTCACTTAAAAAAACGTGGTGTTGAAGATGAGGTTGCCAATGCAACCATCTACAAATTAACCCAGAACGGTTTAATTGACGATGCCGAGTTTGCCAAAGCCTGGACGCAATCCCGCCATAATGCAAAGAAACTATCAAAACGCATCATCGCTGGTGAACTTCGCACTAGGGGAGTAGATCAAAACTCTATCGATGACGCGCTAGATGAGATTGATGATGAAGCCGAGTACCGCACCGCATTTGGATTAGCGATGAAAAAATATTCAACGATGTCGCGCATGGAACCTGACGTCCAGATTCGCAGAATTCAATCGCTGCTACAACGTAAAGGTTTTGGTTTTGGTGTTATTGGTCGCGTTATTCGCGAGCTAGATATTCACTCAACCGAGCTGCAGTAGCTACAACAGCTGCAGCATGAATGCGTCCTGGCTGACGTCCTAGACGTTCAATAGGTCCGCTAATACTTACTGCAGCAATAACTTTTCCATTAGGTCCGCGAACTGGGGCTGAAACTGATGTGACCCCTGCTTCGCGCTCTCCCACAGATTGCGCCCATCCGCGACGACGATCTGCGGCTAGTTGGGCGGCAGTAAAGCGTGCGTTAGCAACACCGCGATGAATCTTTTCACTATCTTCCCACGCTAATAAAATCTGAGCAGCAGAACCTGCCTGCATCGTGAGCGCCGCACCTACGGGAACAGAGTCGCGCAGACCTGATAAACGTTCGGCAACGGCAACGCAGATACGTTGATCGCCTTGGCGCTTATACAACTGCGCACTTTCACCTGTGGCATCTCGTAAGGCGGCAAGGGCAGGGGCCGCAGCTGCAAGCAAGCGGTCTTCACCAGCAGCGGCACCTAATTCGGCCGCGCGTGGCCCCAAAATAAAGCGAGATGAGAGATCTCGGGCGACGTATCGGTGAAACTCCAGCGCCACAGCTAAACGGTGCGCAGTCGGACGGGCTATGCCTGTAGCGGCCACCAGATCTGCTAACGAATGCGGGCCGGCTTCTAACGTGTTTAAAATTGAAGCCGCTTTATCTAATACGCCAACTCCGCTATTCTTTCTGTTCATAGAGTGATATTAACATCCCACTATGTGATACGCAACTATTGATGTGAAATTATGAAGGAGCAGAAACCACGATGGGTAAAACCTTAGCTGAAAAGATTTGGGCCGAACATATTGTCCGTGCCGTAGATGGTGAGCCAGATCTTCTCTACATCGATCTTCATCTTATTCATGAAGTAACCAGCCCACAGGCCTTTGATGGTTTGCGCCTTGCAGGACGCACGGTACGCCGTCCAGATTTAACCATTGCAACAGAAGATCACAATGTGCCCACACTTAATATTGATAAGCCAATTGCAGATCCAGTTTCCAAACTTCAGGTAGATACATTGCGTGCCAACTGCGCCGAATTTGGCGTCCGAATTCACTCACTTGGAGACAAAGACCAAGGCGTTGTTCACGTTGTAGGTCCACAACTTGGTTTAACACAGCCAGGCATGACAATAGTTTGCGGCGATTCACACACTTCTACGCACGGTGCATTTGGTGCACTTGCATTTGGTATTGGGACATCAGAAGTTGAGCATGTACTTGCTACACAAACTTTGCCGCTGGCTCGTCCAAAGACAATGGCAATTAATGTTGAAGGCACATTAAAAACTGGTGTGACTTCCAAAGATATTATTTTGGCGATTATTGCAAAAATTGGAACTGGTGGTGGACAGGGCTATGTAATTGAATACCGTGGCTCTGCAATTCGTGCATTGTCAATGGAATCGCGAATGACGGTATGTAATATGTCTATCGAAGCTGGTGCCCGTGCCGGACTCATCGCACCAGATCAAATTACTTTTGATTACATCAAGGGAAAGCCTCACGCACCTGAAGACTTCGACGAGGCAGTAAAATACTGGAGCACATTATTTACCGATAACGACGCAAAATTTGATGTTGAAGTTGATTTAAATGCAGATGATTTGGAACCATTCGTAACCTGGGGTACAAATCCAGGACAAGGTGCATCGCTAAGTTCACTCGTTCCAAACCCTGCAGATATTAAAGACCCAGAAGCACGCGGGGCG
>CANFUR010000063.1 GCA_947450175.1 Actinomycetota bacterium
GCCAAGTGGGCAGAACTTACCCAGAAACTAGCCTCTTCTTAACTTTTTTAAACTCTGGCAACGTAGTAATTCCAAATCCACCCAACCTTTCAATGATTCCATGCAACACATCTACTGTTGCTCGCGCATCATCTAGGGCTCTATGAGTAGGCGAAGTAGTTGCGCCAAAGAATTGGGCCAACGTAGCTAATTTGCAGTTGATAACGTCATCTTTGGTAAGCACATAGCGAGCGAGCCGGGCAGTGTCGGCAACATGATGGTTAGGCCAGGGATAATCAAGATGAAGCGCAGCGGCTTTTAAAAAACTAATATCAAATGGTGCGTTGTGTGCAACAAGTACATTTTCATTTTCTGGGCCCATGAATTCAATGAAGGAGGGGAAAATTTCTCCGATATACGGTGCGTCAAAAAGCATCTCATCTGTAATTCCGGTGAGCTGGGTGATGAAGGTAGAGATTGGAACACCAGGATTTACAAAGCTTTGAAACTCACCAATTATTTCTCCGCCCCGTACTTTCACTGCACCGATTTCAGTAATGCCGGCACCGGTAGATGGTGCAGCACCAGAGGTTTCGAGATCAACTACAACGAAAGTTGTTTGCGAAAGGTGCATAGCGGCAATGGTAAGTGATTGCACTGTCATTGACAGTCCGCGTATGGTTATCGGTATGGCAGTTGAGACAGCACCTCCAGGTTGGATGCAAGATTGGTCAGCGCAAGGCTTCGGCAAAAATGCTCGCATTGGAGTGTTACTTGTTCATGGATTTACTGGCGCTCCACCTTCGATGCGCCCATGGGGCGAGTTTCTCAATGGCAAAGGATATACGGTCAGTGTCCCACTTCTTCCGGGGCATGGGACCAAGCCTGAAGATCTCAACACAGTGAAGTGGCAAGAGTGGCCAGCAAAGGTTCAAGCAGAATTAGATGAACTCTTTGAGACCTGTGATCAAGTATTTGTCGCAGGTTTATCTATGGGTGGCGGAACCACACTTAATATCGCGCAGTCAAATAACGATCGACTATCTGGACTTATTTTAGTTAACCCGATGATTCACGTGGCTTATATGTCACACCAAATAGCTTATGTAATTTCTAATTTTCAAAAACTTCGCTCTAGTGTGGGTAATGACATTAAGCGCCCTGGAATTACAGAACATGGATATGACGCTCTACCAACACGTGGGATAGCCGAATTGTTGAAGATGCTCAAAATAACTCGCAAAAATTTAAGCAAAATTACTGTTCCGGTGCAGTTATTTCATTCTGTAGAAGATCACACTTTGCCCGTTTCAAATACTGAAATCATTATGGCGGGACTTGGATCAACCAATAAGTCTCGGATTGAACTGGTTAATAGTTACCACGTTGCTACTTTGGATTATGATCAGGAATTGATTTTCCAAAACTCACTCACTTTCATTGAAGGACTTACCACTCGTTCAAACTAGGGTTTTATTGAGAACCAGAGAAGTGCTAGAACGCAGATAGAGACTAAGGAAATAATGAAGGCATAAACGCCGCGCATGCGAGAACTTGAGGCAAATTCGCCCATGAGGCGTTCATCTTTAGATATTCCGTACATAAATATTAGAAGCGGTAGAAGCAAAATAGCGTTAAGAATTTGCGTGAAAACTAATACCTTAATAAGTGGCAGACCAGGTATCAGAATTAATCCGGCGGCAAAAACAGTCATCACACCAAAAGTTGCATAAAACAAAGGCGCTTCTTTTGGGCCATCATCGAGTGCTGCAGGTTGCCCAGTTAAATCGCCCACGGAATAAGCCGTTGATAAAGGCAAGATAGATGCTGCAAGTAAGGCTGCTCCAACTAAGCCAATTGCAAATAAAGCTTTAGCCATGGTGCCAGCTAATGGTTCTAGTGCGCGTGCGGCTTGCGCGGCATCGGTGATATTTGTTTGACCTTCTTTGTTTAAGGTAGCAGCACACGTAATGATTACGAAGAAACCGATAATTCCTGTTAGCAATGATCCCGTCCACACATCAATACGCAGCAGTTTTAAATCATCGCGCGTTAAACGCTTATCAACCGCGTAAGACTGAATAAATGCCAGACCCCATGGCGCAAGAGTTGTACCTAAGGTAGCGGTTGCTAAGTAGATTGCATCATGCGTAAATGGCATAGATGGAATGAGAACTCCGCGAGCGGCCTGGCCCCAATCTGGGTGCGCCATAAAGCCAGCGACTACATAAGATATAAATACTGCCGAGAGAAGAAAGAAAACTTTTTCAACATTGGCAAATGATCCGCGAAGTACTAGAAATGAAACAACTAAAGCGCCCGCAGGAACTGTTACAAAACGTGAAAAGCCGAAAAGTTCTCCAGCAACGGCGATACCAGCAAATTCAGCGGTAAGTGTTCCAAAGTTTGCGATGATTAACGCGCTAGCACTGAGAGTTCCAGAACGGGCGCCATATTTCTGACGCACCAAACCAATGAGCCCTTGGCGGGTAACTACGCCAATGCGAGCACCTAAATCTTGGAAAATAATTAATGCAATTGTTGAGATAACCAGAACCCACAACATTTGGTATCCAAATTTTGCGCCTAGTTGTGAATAGGTCGTGATTCCAGCTGGATCATCATCGGAAAGTCCAGCAATAATCCCTGGACCCATAACTGAGAGAAGTGCAGCTAAACGAATTTTGCGTTGTGTTGTCATGAGAGCGCACCGGTTCCCTTAGACAACCCATGTTGTTCTTCAGGCTTGAGTGCATCAACTAAATCATCGGCCAAAATGCGTCCAACTGGCTTACCTTTTTCATCAATGACTACGATTGAGGCTCCGCGGTTATTTGAAAACTCTTCGATTACTTCATCTAGTGGTGAGTCAATTTGTACTGAAGTTGGATAAGGAGGCCCGATTAACGTGCTCAATAACGCATTTGATTTCGCAGCAACCAACTCAATGATCGCGATGTGATCCATCAACTTGCCCTTTGCATCGACGATAATTACGCCATCTGAAATATCGCGATCACGGTGTTCGACTAGTCGAGCCAACGCTTGTGCCACGGTGTCATTTTCCTGAGCAAAAACCATATGGCTAGTCATGATTCCACCAGCCAAAGTTTCATCAAAAGCAATTAACTGGCGCAATTGTTTTGCCATCTTGGAATCCATGGCCTTCAAAATATCTTCACGGTGCTCATCATCTAAATCACGCAACACCTCAGCCGACTCATCTGGTTCCATGCGGCTAAGAAGTTCGGCTGCTCGACCTTCGCTCAAACCGCGAAGTAAACCTTGCAGCTCTTCATCTTCCATTTCCTCAAGTGCATCAGCTGCTAACTCTGGATCCAACATTTCGATTAGTGCATTTTGTTCACGGCCAGCTAGATCTTCAATTAAATCGGCTAGGTCAGCTGGGCGAAGTTGTGAGAGCGCAGTCTTTGAACCTGAAGTCTTTACTACACCTGAAGTATCGGCCAAGGATGCAACAGTTGCCCAGTCCAAAACATGTTGTGGTGTAGCCCTGCGACCAAGGGCGCCCGGAAAGATCCGGCGAAGAAAAGTTACAAAGGAAATGTCTACGCCAACTACCCGAATCTCTTTATCAAGGGGCGCTAGGTATAAATCTGATGAACGGACAACACGAAGCCCATTCACATCAACAATCTGGTGATCAAGTACGTCGGCATCTAGCAAAGATTCATCGCTGCGGCGCTTGTAATCCGTTAAGTTAATCGTTGTAGAAGATAGTTGGATTTCATTGCGGTTCAATTTGGCAATACGAGCCCCGTCAATAAAGGATTTGCGCAGACCAACTTTTACAATTAATCCCGACACTGGAGGATAAGCATCTTGTCCGTGTCTAACGACTACATCAACTAAGCGGCCGATTTCGCGGCCATCTTCATTGCGCACTGGACAACCCAGTAATCCAGCAAGTGAAACAAGTGAATCACGAATACTTTTGCGCGCCAAAACTAAATCGCGCCGACCTACGGCACGTTCGACCGTATTAACCACGCGGGCAATAGGTTTTTTTGTTGGCGCTTTCATGGGTGAAATTGTATCGGCTGACAATGAGCGCGCTCCGATAGTTTTCTCTGCGCCTTGATGAACTTACTGAAGTGGACCGTACTGGGATCGAACCAGTGACCCCCACAATGTCAATGTGGTGCTCTACCGCTGAGCCAACGATCCTTGCTTGAGTGAGGAAGCATACCTCACGAAAATATGGCCGCAATTAGCGGTTGTAGTCATCCTCAATACGCTCAATATCATCTTCGCCAAAGTACGAGCCGCTTTGTACCTCAATAAAGACAACTGGATCTGCACCAATATTTGCTAATCGATGTAAGTCACCTTTTGCGATATCGATTGAGTCGCCAGCTGTCATTTCAACGTCAACGCCATTGTGCGTTACTTTTGCTTGACCACTGACGATGAACCAATGTTCTGCGCGATGCTGGTGGCGTTGATAGGAAAAGCGAGCTCCAGCATTAACGATGATTCGCTTTACTTTGTGATCTGAGCTTTCTGACAAAATTTCATAGCGACCCCACGGTCTGATGTCATCGCCCATGAACTCTTCCTTCAACTCGTTTTTCTATTGGAGGTCGGAACGGGATTTGAACCCGTGTAGAGGGATTTGCAGTCCCTTGCCTCGCCTCTCGGCCATCCGACCAAAAACTAACGCCGTCCATTTTTTACGTGAACGGCGATAAGTTTTGAGAGCGGACGACCGGGTTCGAACCGGCGACCTGAACCTTGGCAAGGTTCCGCGCTACCAACTGCGCTACGTCCGCGAGGAGGTGAAATCTATCGTAGGTGAGGCCATAGCGCCAAAGTGGGAATTGAATGGATACCGTTACCTTGTGAGTTCATCGTCTAATGCGCCTATTTTTTGGATGAATGGGCGATTGGCAACTGGCCTATCGCAGGTCTCAGATGATCCTTCGTGTTTAGCCGATGGGGGATTCTGGGCTGTCTCAACAACGTTTGAAGGTGAGTTTCAGGCATTCAAATTTGATTATGTTAGCGCTGCAGAATTTCCGCAAACACCTTGGGAAAAATTAGTTGGAACTTGGACAAGCAATGCAAATGAAAATGAATATGTTTCTTACGTAGAACGCATCCAAGATTTCATTGCACAAGGGTGGGTATATCAAGTTAATGCATGTAGAGAAATTTCAATTGAAACTGATGTTGCAAATTTGCGTGGACTATTTAGCGTCATACTGCAAGGTAATCCAGCGCCATGGGCTTCATACCTTGAAGCCCCGGGAATCAATATCGCCTCAGCTTCACCTGAACTGTTCCTGAAACGAGATGGAAATCGAGTACGCACATCACCTATTAAGGGGACTGCGCCAGTTGGTACTACGAATTTTGGTGTTAAAGATAGGGCTGAAAACATCATGATCGTTGATCTCATGCGAAATGATTTGGGGCAGATCTGCAAAAGTGGAACGGTATCGGTACCGAGATTACTCTCAACCGAAACTCATCCTGGTTTAGTGCATTTAGTCTCTGACATTGATGGTCAGTTGAAGCAAGACACAACATGGTCACAGATTTTCAGATTGCTTAGTCCACCAGGTTCAATAAGTGGAGCGCCGAAATCATCTGCTATTTCAGTAATAAATGAAAACGAAGGAAAGCGTGGGCCGTATTGCGGAGTTCTCGGTTGGGTGCAAGGAGATACGTGCGAGCTGTCAGTTGCGATTCGCATCTTCTTTAAAGATGACAAGTTGCGTTTTGGCACAGGCGCTGGAATAACGTGGGCTAGCCAACCTGCGGCTGAATGGGAAGAAACCCAACTTAAAGCTAGACGGTTGGTATCACTAGCAGGCGGTGTTTTATGAAAGTGGTCTATAACGGGCAGTTACATGAAATTAGCGAAGTACCGGCAAATCCTGCAGGATGGCTTAACGGTGAAGGAATTTTTGAGACGATAAAGACCGTTGGCAATCGTGCATTTTCTTTAGAACGACATATTGAACGAGCACACAGAAGTGCACTACAGCTTGGAATAACTATTCCAAAGGCTGAAGAGATCTCACGGAGTGTGGCCGAGATCCTTGCCGAAGTACGGCAAGGTTTAGGGATGCTTCGCATTTGTTTCGATAATCAATCGAACTGGCTCGCAGTACACCTGCCGTATATCGAACAGTCAAAGAGTTGCGATGTTCGTATTCACCCACAGGCAGTAGCAGGCGATATTCACAAGAGATTTCCTTATACCCATCGCTTAGAGATTCTGGAGCTGGCCCGGCTTGCTGATTTTGATGATGCAATCACAATCAATTTTGAGGGAAATATCTGCGAAGGATCGGTCACCAATTTCATCGCCTGTATTGATGGAGTTTGGGTAACGCCACCCACTTCTGATTGCGTGTTGCCAGGAATCATTCGTGAGATATTGATTGAGAACAAGCTGGTAACCGTTGAGAGCATCTCTGCAGATCGGGTTTTAGAAATTACGTCAGCCTTTTTAATAAGTAGCTTACGTTTATCTCATGCGATTTCATCCATCGATTCAAGACCCCTGCATCTTTCGCACGCCTTCGGTGAAGAAATTGCGGCATTGGCGCATAAGTATTCGGTAGGCTAGCCACATGATTCAGGTAACCGTTGATTCAGCCTTGCGCCAAATAGAGGCAGATCAACGCCCTACCCACTTATTTGCTGACAATAAAGACGTAGTTGTTTGTCGCATTAATGGTGTTCTTAAAGATTTATGGACTGATCTCAAAGAAGGTGATGTTATTGAGTCAGTCTCTATTAACTCACCTGACGGACTCTTTGTTCTACGACATTCAACTGCGCACGTAATGGCGCAAGCGGTGCAAGAGATTTATGCAGATACAAAACTGGGTATTGGGCCACCAATAAAGGATGGTTTTTATTA
>CANFUR010000064.1 GCA_947450175.1 Actinomycetota bacterium
GCAGGTCCAGAATGGTTTGATGCTAAGCCATTCCTTGATTCACTTGAATCCTATGGAACTGAGTGGAAAATCCGTGAAGAAAACATTTGATGTTGTTGTCATCGGATCTGGTTTTGGTGGATCCGTTTCGGCGCTCCGTCTACGCGAAAAAGGCTACAGCGTTGCTGTCTTAGAGGCAGGAAAACGTTTTCGTGACAAAGACTTTCCAAAGACTTCTTGGCGAATTAGCAAGTTCTTATTTGCTCCCGGGCTTGGCCTTTATGGCATTCAACGCATTCATGTTTTACCAGATGTTTTGGTATTAGCTGGTGCAGGTGTTGGCGGAGGATCACTGGTCTATGCAAATACTTTGTATCAACCAGGTGATCAATATTTTACGGACAAACAGTGGGCATCGATTACTAATTGGAAAGAAGAGTTAGAGCCTTGGTATGACCAAGCGCGCAGAATGTTAGGCGTTGCCGAAAATCCATATTTTTCACATAGCGATCAAGCTATGAAAGATGCGGCGGAAGAAATGGGCGTTGGCCACACATTTAAAATGGCACCGCTCGGAATCTATTTTGGCCAAGGCAAAGGTGCACCAAGTAAAGATCCATTCTTTGGTGGTGTTGGACCAGATCGCAATGGTTGTATGCAGTGTGGTGCTTGCATGACTGGATGCCGACACAATGCTAAAAATACTTTGCCTAAAAACTATTTAGGGCTTGCAGAAAAAGCTGGAGCAAAAGTATTTCCAATGACCACTGCTACAAAGATTGAGAAATTGGCTTCAGGTGAATGGAAAGTTTCAACCCGTAAAACTGATGATTGGTTAGGTGAAAAAGGAACAGTATTTTTTGCTAAAGATGTCATTGTCGCCGCTGGAACATTTAATACGCAAAAATTGCTCCATAAGATGAAGGATTCAAAGACCTTGCCGCAACTCTCAGATCGATTGGGGGATCTGTCCCGAACAAATAGTGAAGCGTTAACTGGCGCACTAATGCCTAATACAGATATTGACTACAGCGATGGAAGCGCAATTACTTCATCATTTTTCCCTGATGAACATACGCATATCGAGCCTGTGCGTTATGGCAAAGGATCTAACTTGATGGGCTTGTTGCAGACAATCATGACTGATGGTTTCTCATCAAAAGAGCGACGCAAGCAATGGTGGAAACAGTTTGTGGCTGATCCAAAGCTACTTCTAAAGATTTTGAATGTGCGCCAATGGAGTGAGCGAACTGTCATCGCATTAACTATGCAAAATGTGGATTCGTCAGTGTCCGTACGCGGAAAGAAATCAATATTTGGGTGGCGTTTAACTTCTACCAACGATCCACAAAATCCCAATGCAACATATATTCCGGCCGCAAACGAAGTTGTAAAGCGGATTGCCAATAAACATGGTGGAATTTCTGGTGGCCATATTGGAGATTTGATTGATGCACCATTTACAGCTCACTTTGTTGGTGGCTGCGTGATTGGCAGCGATGTCAGCCAGGGAGTAATTGATCCATACCATCGCGTATGGAACTACCCAACTCTTCATATCGTTGATGGCTCAACAATTACTGCAAATCTTGGAGTCAATCCTTCGCTAACAATCACTGCGCAAGCAGAACGTGCACTATCTTTTTGGCCTAACAAAGGCGAAGCCGATACACGACCTTCCCAAGATCAGCCTTATAAGAGATTATCGGCAGTTGCACCGCATGCAGCCTTTGTCCCGCTTGGGGCTATTGGCGAACTTAAGAGTAATTAGGAGCTTCACATGGAATCTTGGGCCTTAGTCACAGGTGCAACGGCTGGAATTGGCGAGAGTTTTACGCGCTTGCTTGCACAAAATGGCTACAACATAATTTTAGTTGCTCGAGATTTACCAAGACTTAAAGACAGAGCTGCAGCTTTAGAAGCGAACTTTAAAGTATCCACAAAAATTATTCAGGCAGATCTTTCAACTGATGCCGGGTGTCAGAGTATTGAGGAGTTCATCTCCTCAAATCAGATTGATGTGCTAATTAACAATGCGGGGTTTGGAATCAACAAAGCTTTTACCCTCAGCCAACTAGATGCTGAACAAGCACTATTAGATGTGCTTGTGCGCACCCCCATGCGATTAATGCATCAGGCACTGCCAGGAATGAAAGCGCGCAACAAGGGAGTCATCATCAATGTTTCATCCGTTGCGGGCTGGATTGCCGGAGGAACATATAGCGCTTCAAAGTCATACCTCACGGTTTTATCTGAATCACTTCATACTGAGCTAGTGGCAACAGATGTAAAAGTCTGCGCGCTATGCCCCGGTTTTACTAAAACTGAATTCCATGAACGCGGACGCATGTCAATGAAGGGTCTGCCAGTATTTATGTGGCTGAACTCTGACAAGCTCGTTGCTACAGCCTGGAAAGAGGCGGTAGCTGGAAAAGCCATTAGCGTTCCAGGTTGGCAATATAAAATCCTCACTTTTGTGATGCGAAATGCTCCACGTACCTTGGTACGAAAGATTGGTATGAACGTTCGGATCAAACAACGCGCTAATAACTAACTTCACAGCGAATTCATCGGGATAGCGGGCGATTTATCAGGAGATTTTCAGCTTCGATTGGCTACCATAGGCCAATATTCAATGGAGGTTTTTCTGATGCGTAAATTCGCTTCTGTCACTGTCGCACTCATTGTCGCTGCCGGCGTCATGGTTGCAATGCCAGCTAATGCTGCAACCAAAGTCTCAAACGGAGTTGCGTGCACCAAGCTCAACGCAACAACAACTGTTAGTGGAAGCAAGTACAAGTGTGCAAAGAACCCATTGTCAACAAGTAAGAAACTCACTTGGTTATCCATAGATTGCCTTAATTCAGCAGGGGCATATACAAAATCTCTTAAGGATTCATTGGCATTGACTGCAAACTTAACCGCACAGATTCCTGTTATAGAACTTGGAATAACTACAGAGACTGCGCATAAAGCAGAAATTCAAGCAAAACTTGATACGGATAACCAACGCTTAACCACTGCCCAAGCTAAGTTATCTGCGGCAACTACTGCTGCAGATAAGAAAGCACTAACAACTGCAGTATCAGCATGGACGGCAGCAGTGCGTGCCAATACAAGTACAATTGCGCGGATTACTCTAAATATCCGCAAACTTGAAGCCGCAAAACTAGCTGCAACAAATCAACCAGCTCAACTCAAGGCCGATGTTGAAAACACAAAGGCTAATGCACAGTTAATTTGTAGCAAGGGCTTCTAAAGCCATACAAAGTATTAGCAGAAAGCCCCGTTAGAGATAACGGGGCTTTCCCTATTTCAAAGCCCAACTCTCCTGACTTAGATTGAGTAAATGCCGGCTCGACTCATTCGCATGCTTGGGCCTGTCTTGCTCCTTATCCATTTCTTCTCACACTTCACCATTTTTGGTAAAAGTAAATGGAGCGAGCTCTATCTCTATAACCTCATTCCCTGTTTGGCAATAGCAGTAATTGTTTTAGCGAAACGAATTAGTGATCCGCTTTCTAAACCATTACTCATAACCGCTATCTCCTTATGGCTTTTTGGGTCGCTATTAGCTAGCGCAGATTCTTTTTATCACCTATCCATTTCTGTGCAGATATTTTCAAACCTTGCTTATCTACTGTTTTATCCGTGCGCGATGATTGCCCTGCCGCGACTGATCAGTTCAAGCCAGAAATCAACTGTCCTCGAAGTATTTGACGCATCGATTGTTGGGCTTGGATTAGGAGTGCTTGGAACGGTTTTTGTACTAAACCCCGTCTTACCCCATTTTGGAGGCAAGTTAGCTGATGCATTCTTTGCGCTGGCTTTTCCTATTTGTGACTTGATTTTAATGTCACTTACAATGGCAACCATCGTGGCTCATGGCTTTTCACAAAGAAATCTTTTTATGTCCGCTGGAATAATTGCCTTTACTCTCACTGATTTTCTTTTTCTTTGGCAGCACCTTAATGGAATGTACATATTTGGTTCACTAATTGATGACGGCTGGCTCTTTGGTTTATTGCTAATATCAGAGAGCAGTTGGCGACCAAGTCGCGATGATCAAAATAGGTCTTCAGTAAATCCAATATTTATTGCTTTGTCAGTTTTCTTAAGCGCAACGCTTTTAGCATTAACGGCTATCAAGCCTGGATACTTTGCCTCATTTATCTTGGTTCCAGCGATTAGTACTTTGATTCTGGCTTTTATACGTATGACAATTGCGCTTAATCAAGCGAAAAATATTGGTCAGGAAAGAATTTTGGCCAGAACTGATGAGCTCACAGGGCTACCTAACCGAAGGCGTTTAATCAGCGAGATTGAAAGTTTTATTGGTAAAAATGGTGCACTCTTATTGCTAGATCTTGATGGTTTTAAACCCGTCAATGATCTTTATGGTCATGAGACTGGCGATAAAGTTTTGCAGCAGGTGTCAATGCGTTTTGCGCGGGCCCTACCTCATGGTGCATTGCTGGCTCGATTAGGTGGCGATGAGTTTGGCGTTTTGATTGAAGGTGCATATGAGCATTCAATGGATATCGCACTGGCGCTGCGAGCAACTTTGAGTTATCCATTTAACATTGATAACCAAAACATCACGATTGGCGTCAGTATTGGGTTGGCTGAAAACACTGGTACACCTGATTTACTTCGGCGTGCAGATGATGCGATGTATCGAGCTAAGCGCGAGGGTCTAGGGGTTTGTCGGCTTTAATCTCTTTCAACCGTTCTAATGATTCTAAACGCTCAACTGCATGATCAACTATCCGCTCGGAATATCCCTCGCTATAACCATCTAGGTAGAGCCACGGTTCATGGATTTCTGCAGCTGATAAATGTGCAAGTTCTGGCACATATTTTCTAATGTAATCACCATTCTCATCGAAACGTTTACCTTGTTCAATCGGGTTAAATACGCGGTAATACGGAGATGCATCAGTACCGGTACCTGCAGTCCACTGCCACCCATGGGCATTGGAGGCAACATCAAAGTCAACTAAATGCTCCATAAAGAAATCAGCACCTAACTGCCATTCCAGGTGCAGATCTTTAACTAAAAATGATGCAACAACCATGCGGGTACGGTTATGCATCCAACCTTCGTGGACTAGTTGGCGCATAGCTGCATCGACAAATGGATAGCCGGTTTTACCCGCTTTCCATGCATCAAATTTTGCATCAGGTTTGTTATAACGCATTTCAGCAAATTTGGGTGAGTAATAATCTTTTTCTGTATGTGGATTATTAAAGAGAACATCAGCATAAAACTCACGCCAAGCAATTTCCTTTCGGAAAGTATCGTGAGCTTTGCTTTCACCGAGTGGTGCAAGCAGAGTTCGGGGGTGGATTTCTCCCCACTTTAAATGCGCACTGAGTTTGCTTGTGCCATCAATACCAGCCATATTGCGAGCTTCGTCGTAATTATCGAGACCGCTTTTCTGGAAAAACTTCCAACGTGCGAGTGCAGCTTTCTCACCAGCAGCCGTTATTTGAACACCTTCTGGTATTGGCCAATCTGGAAAATTGCGATCGGTAGATGCAGGTTTGACTGTGCTAATTTTTTTAGGTGCATCGACTGGTTTGCGCCATCCATGCAGACACCATGCTCGATAGAAAGGTGTGTACACCTTATAAGGCGTTGCATCACTTGGTTTTAGTACTCGACCAGGAGCAACTGCATAAGGACTCCCTGTTCTGGTTAATGTAATTCCAGCCGCTTCTATTCGGGCATCGCGCGCTGCGCCATATGGTTCATACTCAGCACTTATATGAACCGAAGTTGCACCGTGACGTTTCATTAACTCTGTTAGAACTTCTACCTGGTCCCCCACCATTACGTGCAAGTTATTATCAAGTGATTCATCTAGGGCACGAAGTGATTGACCCAAATACGCTAAACGCTTGCTACCTGTTGCATCAATGAGTTTCTTATCCAAAATAAACACTGGAATAATTTCATCGCCCGATGCAATAGCCTCTAATAGCGCAGGGTTATCGCCGATACGTAAATCTCGGCGAAACCACATAATGCTTCGTTTAGGCGCAGACATGGGTAGATTTAACCAGTATGAAAGAGATAAAGCGCTTCCAAATCCGCGGCGTTGCTGGCGATGTTAAACGCGTGGATTTTGATGGCCGAATCGTAGATTACTGGCTACCTAAAGAAGGTGCGGCTCACTTACTCATCGCACATGATGGGCAAAATGTATTTGATGGGCGCACGTCGACCCACCGTGGACAAACATGGAAGATGGCACAATCGGCCAACTGTGTTAGTAAAGAGTTGGGCATCGCACCACCAGCAATAATCGGGGTATGGCATAGCAGCACAAAAGAGAACCCTTGGGGTCGGGGTAAAGATTTAGTTCCTCAAAAATACTTTCAAGAAGGTATTCCTGTTCATAAAGATTTCGCGCAAGTTTTCCAGCCAGAACTTTTGCAATCTGATTCATATCTGCGCGACATCTTTGAAAAATATGTTCCATCGATTGCACCGGGCATTTCTGCTTCCAATACTGCAATGATCGGTTCCTCTATGGGGGCACTTGCAACGCTCTATGCAGTTGCTCAGTTTTCAGAAAAATTCTCTACTGCCCTTGCACTTTCAACTCACTGGCCTTTTGGTGGTGATGCATTGGTAGAACGAACAATTAATTCTTTGCCGCAAACTGGAACACACAAGGTATGGATGAGTCATGGAACTAAAGGTTTAGATCGTGAATATGCACCATTCCAACGTCTAGCTGACACATTAATGTATGA
>CANFUR010000065.1 GCA_947450175.1 Actinomycetota bacterium
AGTGCAACTACAACCCCAGGTGCAACTCAAGCTTCACCAGTTGTGAAAACACATACAGAAGATTCTGAAGATAGCGATGACAATTAAATAACAATAAACTTCACGCCTGAGACTGTATTCCCGAGATCAGTCTCAGGCGCGAACCTTTAGTCCAATGTGAGGACCATGCAAAATTCAGAACCTAACCCAGATGTTAGTTCTGGCATGCCCGAACTTAATCGGTTCATAGAAGAGGCGCGTGATGGAAATGATTCTTCATTCGAAAAACTTTGGCGCCATTATCAGCCAAAAGTCCTTCGATATCTTTCTATGTTTTCACGAGATGCAGAAGATTTATCCTCAGAAGTTTGGATCAAAATTGCTGGTGCGCTTAAAAATTTTGTTGGTGACGCGAGTGCTTTTCAAGGTTGGATTTTCACCATCGCCCGCAATGCGGCAACTGATCACTCACGCAAAGAAAAACGCATCGGAGTCAAGGCAGAAATTAATGAAAATGATTGGGTTCGATCTGATTCATCCCTTCTGGAAGTTACCGATCTACTTAAAGGACTACCAGCTGACCAATGCGAAGTCATTACTTTGCGAATTGTTATCGGTTTGGAAATTGAACAAGTTGCCCAAGTTATGGGTAAATCTGCAAGCAACATCAGGGTGTTGAGTCATAGAGGTTTAACGCAACTCAATAAAGATTTAGTCAAAAGTGGCTACAAAAGAGGAGGTGGGCAATGAGTAATCAGTTTTCAATTCAAGACTCGGAGGATTTAATCGCTGAGTTTAGAAACATTAATGAAGGCCCACATGCAGATCTCGCACAAGCCCTCCGCGCTATCAGTGTTCTACCAAAAATTTCAAATATCGCCATGCCTCCCATGTATCCATCACAGGTTGCAGCAACGGTATTGCCATTTAAAACAGTGAAGCGCTTTGGCACAACAACTCTAATAGTCATCGCTCTGGCAGCCTCTGCAACTTTGGGTGCTGCAGCATTAGTTGGTGTCCCAGAACCTGTAGTCCAATTTGCGAAGCATTCACTTCAACAAGTTCAACGCGCGGTACAAACAATCACGAATGCAGTAAGTGGCACAAAAAGTGATGCATCTGTTTCTGTTATTCAAACACCAGTCGAAACGCCTGCTGAGCCATCCACACCAGTCGCCGAAGATTTGACTCCTATTGCTGGCGATGTGCAGGAACAGAAACCTGCTCCTGCACAAAATCAGGACAACAAGAGTGCATCACAAGAATCTTCTAGTATCCAGGACCTACCAAAGACAGGGCCGGATGCTGCTCCAATCGAAAACAAATCAGATTCTAATGATTCAGAATCAATCAACTCTCCTGCGAGTTCAAATGAAAAAGAACAAGGCAATTCAAACCAGAATGAGTCGACAGTCAATGAGACGACAGTTAATGAGACGACAGTTAATGAGTCCGAAAATAAGAAGCCAGTTATCCCGGGTGTGACACCAAATAAGTCTCACGAAAATAACTCTTCAGACACACATAGTTCGAGTAGCGAAAATAAAGAGGGTGATTAAAAGAGAACGAGCCCCCCGTCAGGATTGAACTGACGACCTGCGCATTACAAGTGCGCTGCTCTACCACTGAGCTAGAGAGGCCTACGTGCGAACACGTATCGATCTTGCGACCAGCGGCAATTATGGCAGTGGAATGCAAAAACTTAAAATCGTGGGTTCGACCCAGTCTCAGCGATAGGTTGTGCCCGTGAGATTAGGCGTTTTAGATGTGGGTTCAAACACCATCCATTTGCAGGTGATGGATGCCTACCTTGGCGCTCGGCCAACTCCGGCCACAAATTTCAAAGTTGAGCTTCGGCTTACTGAATATCTTGATGCTTCGGGCTCAATAACCTCTGAAGGAATTGAACTCCTCCATCAAGCTGTTGGTGATGCTGTTGCGCATGCCAATGACAATCAAACCGATGAGATATTGGCCTTTGCAACTTCTGCAGTTCGCGATGCGAAAAATGGTCCAAAAATTATTAAAGATATTAATCAACGTCACCAGATAGATTTACAAATTTTGACTGGTGACGAGGAAGCACGAATGACATTTTTAGCTGTGCGCCGCTGGCTCGGTTGGTCGGCAGGAAAACTTCTTGTACTAGATATTGGTGGCGGCTCACTTGAAATCGCTTCAGGGGTCAATGAAAATCCAGAAGCAACTCTGTCTTTGCCATTGGGCGCCGCACGATTAACACGCGATTTTTTAAGTGGTGATCCCTACAATTCTAAAGGTGTCAAATTCTTAGAAGATTTTGTGATGAATAAACTTGAAGATGAATTGCCTTCGATTCTGCGTCTTCACGATGCAAATCACTTCGTCGCAACGAGCAAGACTTTTAGAACTTTAGCCAGACTTTCAGGCCACATGTTTAATGAGAATCCCAAATATTTGGAAAGCGCTAACTTAAAAACGATGATTTCAAAGCTTGCCGATATGACTAATAAATCACGGGCGGAACTGCCTGGAGTATCATCAAGTAGAGCTCAGCAAATTGTCGCTGGTGCTTTAGTCGCACGTTCAGTTATGACAACACTTGATATTGACCGTGTAGAAATCTGTCCTTGGGCATTGCGTGAAGGTATTGTGTTGCGCCGATTAGATTGGCTAAACAACTAAGCCTTTGGTGCTTCTACCCAGTCAATTGCAATGATTTCACCATCTCGATAATGTAAAACCCAGGCTTCGCCCGGTTCAAGCTTTTGATCAAGTTGCTTGAAATTTTTCTTACCAATTAACTTCTTTAAAAGCTTTGGAAGTATCGGATTATGGCTACAAATAATTGCGCTTTTACCTTGGTCCATTAAATCTTGTGCGTAATCAAGCGGCGCATCTTTATCTTTTGCAAAACCATATTCACTTAAATCAGCTGAATAAATGGGATTAATTTTTAGTGAGCGGGCAATCGGGTCAATTGTTTCAATGCAACGCTGGGCATCAGATGAATGAATCTCGGCGATGTTGTAAGGCAAATAGAGAGAAAGCATCCGCTTTGCTTGAATTTGCCCCAACTGCGCAAGAGGGCGATCGCCATCATCACCTTCCCAATCTTCGCGCCTTACTGCCTTGCCATGACGCAAAAGAACCAGTGGGGTTGTGCCAGAGTTAAAATCTAGAAAGAAATCAACTAAAGATTTGTCATCCTCAAGAGTTAACTTCTTTTTAGCATCAGTTGGAGATAACCAAAGGAGCTGATCGACTTCGTGCACATCTGTAGTACCAGTTGGTTCACCTACTGCTTGCGCTGACCAATATTTCACAATCTTTTTAATACCGTCGACAACGTAGGTAACATCACCAATTTCTGGACCAAAGATTGGTGTATATCCAGTTTCTTCCATGACTTCACGATAAGCACAGCCAATCATTGTTTCATTAGGATCTAACTTGCCCTTTGGTAAAGACCAATCGTCGTAACGTGGGCGATGGATAATTGCTAACTCAATTTTCTTCTTACCGACTTCGCGCCAAAGAACTGCACCTGCAGCGTAAATTACTTGGGGTTCGTTAGTCATTTATCGATCCTTCGAATAGAGGTGAATAAAAGCTGCGTGCACATCTAGAAGAGCCTCACCTCGACTGTTAGTACTAACTTTCTCCCACTCGGTACCAGTTAATTGCCAACTAGCTGATTCTGGACTCAAACCAAGATCGATAATCTCTTGAAGACGGTGCTGATGATCTTTTTTATCAATGCGCACCAAGCTTTCAACACGGCGATCTAGATTTCGGCCCATTAAATCGGCACTGCCTATCCAGTATTCATCATTTCCAGCGTTTACAAAGTGAAAGATTCGAGAATGCTCTAGGAAGCGTCCAAGCACAGATTTAACAGAAATATTCTCTGATATCCCTTTAAGGCCGGGCTGAACTGCACAAATACCTCGGATAAGAAGTTCAATCTTTACGCCAGCTTGTGATGCTTCATAAAGTTTTGCTACAAATCCTTCATCCAGAATTGAATTCAGTTTCAGCTGAATTCCAGACTGCTTTCCGGCTTTGTGGTTGATAATTTCACGATCAATACGTTCGGTAAGTCCAGAGCGAAGTGTTGAAGGCGCGACAAGCAATCGTGAATACTTAGATTGTGGTGCAAAGCCAGAAAGTTGGTTAAAGAGTTTAGTTAAATCCTCGGTCAACTCTGGATCAGCACTAAGAATTCCCAAATCCTCATACACACGAGCGGTTTTGGGGTTGTAATTACCTGTGCCCATATGGCAGTAACGTCGAAGGCCATTAGCTTCATCACGAATGACTAGTGATAGTTTTGCGTGAGTTTTCAATCCCATTAACCCATAAACAACGTGCACCCCGGCTGCCTCTAACTTACGCGCCCACCGTACGTTTGCCTGTTCATCAAATCGTGCACGGATTTCAATAACCGCTAGTACTTGTTTACCTGCCTCGGCAGCTTCAATCAAGGCCTCAACAATCGGTGAGTCACCCGAAGTTCTATAAAGCGTCTGCTTAATAGCTAATACATGTGGGTCTTGGGCAGCACTTTGTAGGAATTGCACGACTGACGAGGTGAAAGATTCGTAGGGATGATGAAGCAGAATCTCACCTTGTCGAATCGCGGAAAAAAATAGATCTGGGTCCTCTTGGTCTACTTCTGAGAGCGCTTTAGCGGTCCGTGACCTGAATCGATCAAACTTTAAATCTGGAAAATCAAGATCGGCTATCTTGTTAAGTGAAGTCATATCGAGTGGTGCGGCTATGTGGATGATATTTTCTGGGTTAATTTTTAGTTCTTCTGCAAGTTTTTGCACAAGTTTTTCATCAACTCCACTTTCAATTTCTAATCTAACTGGTGGACCAAAGCGACGTCGAGCAAGTTCTTGTTCTAAAGAAGTCAAAATATCTTCAGTTTCTTCTTCATCAAGATCCATATCTTGATTACGCGTAATGCGGAATGTGTAGTGGTCTTGAATGATCATTCCCGGAAAAAGTTCCTGAAGATGAATAGCAATGAGGTCTTCTAGAGGTAAGAATCTTGTTGAACCATTCTTCGCTGTTGCAATAAATCGGGGAAGTATTTCTGGAACTTTCACACGAGCGAAGAACTCTTCCTGAGATGCAGGATTTTTAACCATTACTGCCAAGTTAAGTGATAGCCCTGAAATGTAAGGAAATGGGTGAGATGGATCTACTGCTAGAGGTGTAAGTACTGGAAAAATGCGATCATGGAAAAGTTTAGTTACATAAACTCGCTCGGTGTCATCAAGTTGATCCCAATGCACAAATTCAATTCCAACATTCTTAAGCTGCGGTTCAATTTCATCGTAAAAGATCTTAGACTGCCGTGCCATTAATGCATTAGTTTGAATTGAAACTTGTTTCATTAATTCAGTTGGAGTAAACCCGGCAACATTTGCCGCAGTAACCTCATTTTCGAGTTTGCTCATCAGAGTTGCCACGCGAACCATAAAAAATTCATCCAGATTAGAAGAAAATATTGCTAGGAATCTGGCCCGCTCTAGCAGTGGATTCGTTGGATCTTCAGCCAACTCCAAAACCCGCTGATTAAAGGAAAGCCAACTCATCTCACGATCGGTGATGTTGTGGTGCCTCATACTTGAATTGTCTCCATTTTGGGTTAACAGCACATGTCGGGAAAGAGGCTTTCAGGCTAATCAAGGGCGATTAGGCGCAAATCTGGGCTCAATGGCAGACTAACCCGCATGATTACGAATTACTGGATGAGCCCTGAAACAACTGCAGTAAATCGTCTACCAATGCTCAATATCGAGCACATCGAAAAAATTACCCTCGATGGAACATGGCGTTTTCAACTACTTCGAAGCCCGCGCGAACCTTTGGGGCGCAAATGGGCATCAATCCCGGTTCCAGGTTTATGGACAATGCAACCAGAGAGCGATGTATTTTTCGATAAACCGATTTATACAAATACTCAAATGCCATTTGAAGAACAGCCACCATTTGTGCCAGAACAAAACCCCCATGGAGTTTATGAGCGAGACTTTGATTTGCCTGAAAGTTGGGTTGGAAAGCGGATTGTGTTGCACCTTGGTGGATATGAATCTGTTGCACTTGTTTTTCTCAATGGAGTTGAAGTTGGTTTGACTAAGGATTCACGGCTAGCTGCTGAATTCGATATTACAAAGTTTGTTAACCACGGTAGAAATGTTTTGCGAATCGATGTCACTAAATGGTCTGATGCAACTTTCATCGAGGATCAAGACCAATGGTGGCACGGTGGTATTACCCGCTCGGTAAAAATCTTTGCAACTAATAAAGTTTTTATTGAGCGTTTCTATACAACTGCCGGACTTAATAAAGATGGCACAACTGGAACCCTTGATATTCGCGCTCATATTGCTTCAATCGATAATATTTCAACCCACAACTACACCTTGCGCACATCTATTCAAGAGTTACCTAAGGTCAAAGCAGCTAACCTTTCTTCAACGCTTAAGACATTCCAATCTCCAAAATGGACCGAACGCGATGAAGATTTAAAGGCCCGAAGCGATGAGTACTTTCATGGAAAGTTTTGGCACGGCAACATGCCAGCTGAAGCCAAGCGGGCGATTCTGGAAAACGAACCATGGCCGGCGGGAAAGATTCATTTGCAAACCCGGATTCCGAAAGTACAAGCGTGGTCTGCTGAAACTCCAAATCTCTATACGTTACGCATAGAACTAGTTGACCCAGATGGCACCATTGTTGAGATTTC
>CANFUR010000066.1 GCA_947450175.1 Actinomycetota bacterium
CGTGCAGCAACAGCGCGCGCTGATGCCATTCCAAATGATTCTTTGAATAAGCGGCCGTTCACATCGCTCTGTAAGTCACCAGGTGATTCGTATGTGCCTGCAAACCATGAACCAATCATTACTTGTGATGCTCCAGCAGCTAGCGCCAAAGCAACATCGCGCGGATGGCGAACTCCACCATCAGCCCACACATGTGCGCCTAACTTCTTTGCCTCAGTCGCGCATTCAAGAACTGCAGAGAACTGAGGGCGCCCAACACCTGTTTGCATACGCGTTGTGCACATCGCACCAGGGCCAACTCCAACTTTGATAATTGATGCACCTGCTGCAACAAGGTCGCGCACGCCATCGGCAGTTACAACATTGCCAGCAACTATCGGGACTGAAAGCCCAAGTGACTTAATAGCCTTTAGTGCTTCAATCATTTTTTTCTGATGTCCGTGGGCAGTATCAACAACTAGAACATCTGCCCCAGATTCGACAAGGGCGGCAGCCTTTGCAGCCACGTCACCATTGATTCCAACAGCTGCGGCAATACGTAAGTGATTCTTTGCATCTACTGCGGGTGAATACAACGTTCCACGCAAGGCTCCAATACGAGTCATAATGCCAACTAAGTCACCATTGCTAGAAACCACTGGTGCTAACTTGTGACGGTGTAAATTTAAAAATTCAAAAGCTGCGCGCGCATCAAGATTATCTGCCATCGTGATCAGTTCTTTACTCATCACTTGATGTAGCTGGGTAAAGCGATCAACGCTCTTGCAATCATCTTCGGTAACAATTCCTACTGGCTTTCCGCCATCAACAATAACTATTGCGCCATGCGCACGTTTATGCAGTAATGAAACTGCATCAGCAACAGTTTGCTGTGGATTTAAAGTAATTGGTGTATCAAAAAATGTATGACGTTCTTTTACCCATTTAATAACGCTATCTACAACTGCGTGTGGAATATCTTGTGGAATAACTGCAATGCCACCGCGACGCGCAATTGTTTCGGCCATTCGTCGACCAGATATAGCTGTCATATTCGCAACAACTAATGGGATGGTGGTACCTGAACCATCAGTTGATGCTAAATCCACATCCATACGGCTAGAGAGTTCTGAGGAACTTGGCACCATGAAGACATCGTCATAGGTGAGATCGTGGGTGGGATTATTTATGAAGCGCACGTGGCAGAACTATACTCAGGTAGGATTTAGGGATGTCTAATCCACTTATTTCAGCGCGTGGTTTAACCAAGAAATTCGGAGATTTCACCGCAGTCAACGGCATCGACTTCGATGTCTATAAGGGTGAGTCATTTGGTTTCCTTGGTCCAAATGGTGCCGGTAAATCCACGGCAATGCGCATCATTGGTGCAACTTCACAGCGCACCTCTGGAACTATCTCCATTCTTGGCAAAGATCCAGAATTACATGGACCACAAATTCGTGCGCACTTAGGCGTTGTACCTCAACAAGATAATTTGGATATGCAGCTCAGTGTTGCTGAAAACCTTTATATCTATGGCCGCTACTTTGGTTTATCTCGCAAATTTGTTAAAGGAAAAGTTAATGAACTACTTGCCTTTGCCCAATTAGAAGAAAAGCGTGATGCGAAAGTTGAAACGCTCAGTGGTGGAATGAAACGTCGTTTAACTATTGCTCGCGCATTAGTGAGTGAGCCTGAAATATTAATGCTAGATGAACCAACAACAGGTTTAGATCCACAAGCACGTCATATTTTGTGGGATCGCTTATTCCGTCTAAAAGAACAGGGCGTGACCTTACTTATCACAACACACTTTATGGATGAGGCCGAACAATTGTGTGATCGCCTCATTGTTATGGACAAAGGTTCCATCATGGCCGAAGGAAGCCCGGCTTCACTGATTAAGAACTATGCAACTAAGGAAGTTCTTGAACTTCGTTTCGGTTCTGACCGCAATCAAGAGATGGGCGCCAAACTACGCACCATGTGTGAACGCATTGAAGAACTACCTGATCGTGTTTTGATGTACACCGAAGATGGTGAGGCATTACTCGAAAAGATTTATTCCGCTGATCTTCATCCAAAAACTTCCCTGGTGCGTCGATCTTCTTTGGAAGATGTTTTCTTGCGCCTTACTGGAAGAACTTTGATCGAATAATGAGTCTCACTCAAATCCGACAGGGTTCATTAGTGCTTGTAGATGCTGCACGAGTGCAATCTCGCGGTGCGTTTTATGTTGCCCAGTCTCGAATTCGCCAAATGATGACTTGGATTTGGTTGATCCTAGGTATTGCAATTGCAAATCCTATTTTGTATTTAATTTCAGTTGGAATTGGCTTAGGCGGCTTGATTGATAAAAGCGTTGGCCCAGCTGGTGTTGATGGCGTTAAGTATTTAACTTTCTTAGCACCTGCCCTGCTTGCGCAAGCTGCAATTCAAGGGACTATGGATGAAACTGTTTTCCCTACTATTGAGGGTTTTAAATGGCATAAGACTTTTTACTCCATGAATGCAACGCCTTTGTCGGGAGCTCAGATTTCTTATGGTGTTTTTCTTACTGCCTTATTCCGTGCTTTCTATACAGTAGTTTTGTATTTCGGTGTTATGTGGGCGTTCGGCGCTCTGGAATCCCCGCGCGCATGGCTAGCAATTCCTACAGCGGTTTTTGCGGGTGCATCTTTTGGCGCACTTATGCAGGCGCTAGCTGCACGCTTAGAGGATGAAAATATTTTCTTCGTGGTCTTAGGTCGCTTTGTAATGATGCCTTTGTTTATGTTTTCGGGAACTTTTTTCCCACTCACATCTATGCCATTCTTTTTACAGTGGATCGGTTGGATCTCACCGTTGTGGCATGCCACAGAATTAGGTCGGAATTTAACTTACGGACATCCAATTTCACCAACAATGATGTGGGTTCACTTTGTTTTCTTAGGAGTTATGTTAGTTGTTGGTCTCTACTTCTCAGCGCGAATCTTCACGAAAAGGTTGGCAAAGTAGATGTTTATCCCTATGGCTGTAGCAATTGCTGAAAAACGTGTAGGTAAATTAGGCGAACGTGTTTATTCAGGGCGTGTACCGCAATTATTAGAACGTGGTTTTATTGCATTCAAATCGTCAACCTACATGATCGTTATTTCTGGCTTTGTGGAGCCTGTTTTGTATCTACTTTCATTTGGTTATGGCATTGGCAAGTTACTGCCAACCATCACGGTTGGCTCTGAGACCATAAAATATGCGGCTTTTATCGCCCCTGCGCTCTTGGCAACCAGTGCTATGAATGGCGCTATTTATGACTCAACGATGAATGTATTTTTCAAACTTAATCACGATCGTATTTATCACGGCATGTTGGCAACTTCTATGGGCCCACTTGATGTTGCGCTTGGTGAAATCGGTTGGGCGTTACTACGAGGTTTTTCATATGCATGTGCATTTATGGCAGTAATTGCACCACTTGGATTAGTAGAAAGTGTTTGGGGTTTGCTTGCAATACCTGCAGCTGTTTTAATCGCTTTTGGTTTTGCATCGTGTGGCATGGCAGTTACTTCTTATATGAAATCTTTCCAGCAGCTAGAAATCATAAACATGTTTTTACTGCCCATGTTTTTATTTTCTGGCTCTTTTTATCCAATAACCGTTTTCCCACAGTGGTTACAGTTCACCGTTAATTTAATGCCACTTACGCATGCGATTAATTTAGTCCGCGGACTGTGCCTAGGACACATAAATATGGCTTTATTAAGCCATGCTTTGTACTTTGTTGTAATGATTATTATTGGACTTATTTTCACAACAAAACGGCTAAACGCGCTTTTTATGAAATAAAAACGGGATTTCCCGCATGACACACCCGGATTTTCTGGGGGTTGCTTTTAAAAAACGGCATGAGATACTTATGGCTTAGTTCTAACGGACTAAAAACCGAACCGGGAGAGTACTTCTCAAACGAGTTTCAAAAGCTGAAACCTTTGCCGTACAAGTTTTACAATGCTTACACAAACTAATCACAAGGAAACCTTTAGATTCGTTCCAACAACATCTACTCCAGTATCACCTGAGCGAGTAGCCCAACTCTTAAAAGATGAGTGGGAGTTATTTACCAAACAGACTGGCAAGAGCGCCGAAGAAAGCATGCGCGCTTTTAAGTCACTGCCGTTGGGCGTAACTTCATCCTTCCAGCACTGGGACCCATATCCGATCTCGATCGTCAGCGCTAAAGGCGCTTGGATGAGCGATGTAGATGGTCGCCAGCTTCTAGACCTCTCAATGGGCTTTGGGGCAATGCTCGCAGGCCACCTCAACCCAGTAATCGTTGAGGAAGTAAAGAAGGCTCTTGAAACTGGAACTCTCTTTGTCACTCCTTCACCTATTTCAACCGATGCTGCAGAGCGCATCTGCCGCCGCTTCGGAATCGATCAAGTTCGTTTCACTAACTCTGGAACTGAATCAACAATGTATGCCGTACGCACTGCACGCGCTGCAACAGATAAGAACGCCATCGTAAAGATTGAAGGCGGCTACCACGGTAGCTATGACCCATTCGTAGTTTCTAGCAAGCCACCAATCGATCAGATTGGCGATGCCAGTGATCCAATCGCTCATGTTCCAGATGCAATCGTTCCTGGCGAAATCTATGTTGTTCCTTATAACGATGCAGATTGCTTAGAACGTACCTTTAAAAAGCATGCAGATTCAATCGCTTGTTTTATTCTCGAACCAGTTCTTGAAAACCTCGGCATTGTTTTGCCAGATGAAGGTTACTTAGAACGTGTTCGTGAACTATGCGATGAGTACAACGTTGTTTTGATCTTTGATGAAGTTAAAACTGGCTTAACTGCTGGACATCAAGGCGCCGCGCAACGTTTAGGTGTAACTCCTGACTTAATCACACTAGCTAAATCAATTGGTGGTGGGCTTACTTTGGCTGCATTCGGTGGCAAAAAGAAGTACATGGATTTTGTTACTAATGGAAAAATGGCCCACTTCGGAACATTTAACGGTAACCCACTTGCAATGGCGGGTGTTCGCGCAGCAGACATCATCTTTACTGAGCAATCACTTGCACAAGCCGAAGCTTTTAATCAGCAGGCGTTAGATCGCATCAATGTAATAATCGATGAATATCAACTTCCTGCACACACTGTTGGTTTCGGTGTAAAGGGCTGTATTACTTGGTCAACAGAACCTGTTCGTAACTACCGAGATTACAAAGCAACAGATTTTGCCGTTGCTGAACTGTCATGGCTTTGGTCACTTAACCGCGGAATTATTACTCCTCCGGGATTAGATGAGCAGTGGTTAATATCTTTGGCACATGGCCAAAAGGAAGTTGATATTTTGGTTGAGGATTTCGAATCCTTCGCTAAAGCTTTGCGCTCTTAATTAACGGGAAAGAAGAAAATGACAACGGAGTCAGCTCTTCAAACCGCTCGCACGCAACTGCGCCGAGCTGTTGAACTACTAGAACTTACCGAAAATGATTGGCAAACTCTTTCGACCCCGCGTCGCATCCTCGAAGTAGCTGTTCCACTTCGTCGCGATAACGGCAATGTCGAGATGTATAAAGGTTTCCGCGTTCAATACTCAACAACGCGTGGACCTTCAAAGGGCGGTGTTCGCTTTCACCCAGATATAGATATGGATGAAACCGTAGCCCTTGCCATGTTGATGACATGGAAATGCGCACTTACAAACTTGCCGTACGGCGGCGCAAAAGGTGGCATCGCAGTTGATGCACACTCACTTTCATTAGCTGAAAATGAACGTTTGACTCGCCGCTACACATCAGAGATCTTGCCCATCATCGGACCAGAGCGCGATATCCCAGCACCAGATGTTGGAACTGATGAACGCAACATGGCCTGGATGATGGATACGTACTCAGTTAACGCTGGGTTTTCTGTTCCAGGTGTTGTTACCGGTAAACCAATTGTTTTAGGCGGATCACTTGGTCGCACATCTGCAACTGGTGATGGTGTTGCGATTTCTACAATCGAAGCGTTGCGCGTTAAAGGAATTGATCCCCAAAGTGCAACTGTTGCGATTCAAGGCTTTGGAAAAGTTGGTTACTGGGCTGCAATTGCCTTAGAAAACTTAGGTCTAAAGGTTGTTGCAGTCAGTGACGTAAGCGGTGGTGTTACTGGATTTTCTTCCGTTGTTGAACTCTGGAAATACTTCCAGGCCAATGGAAACCTCAATATGCCAGGCACGGACAAGTTAACTCAGGAAGAACTACTGCATCTAGATGTCGATGTTCTTATCCCCGCAGCCCTTGCCGATTCCATTACAGAAAAAACAGCTGCTGGAATCAAATCCAAGATAATTGTTGAAGGCGCTAACGCCCCAACAACACCTGGCGGAGACCAAATTCTTAATGAAAAACGCACCCTCGTTGTTCCAGATATTTTGGCTAACTCAGGTGGCGTAATCGTTTCTTACTTTGAATGGGTTCAGGATAAGCAAAACTATTTCTGGAG
>CANFUR010000067.1 GCA_947450175.1 Actinomycetota bacterium
AGCATCTGAACCACTGACAACAATTCCATGTGAGAGCGAAATACGTGCCAAACCGCTCATTCCTGCCCCACCGATTCCGATGAAATGGACTCTTTTACTGATGAGAGATTGCAGAGTTGGCTTCACTATCGAATTTCCAATGCATGCTGGCCCAAAGCGGCAATCTTTTGTGCGGCATCAAGATCAATTGTGGAACCTTGTACTGGGGATTGTTGTGCAGATTTAATTAGTGAGTCAATGGTGGAGACTAAATACTGCGCGCTGAAATTTTTTTGGTCAATAATTTTTGCTCGGCCGTCTGCAACCAATTCACGTGCATTATGGAACTGTTCCCCATTTCCAATTGGTAAAGGTACGAAAAGAGCGTATCGGCCTAGGGCCCGAAATTCACTGCAAGTCACGGCTCCGCTTCTCGCAATGATTAAATCACTTGCCAAATAAACATCTGCCATTGCATCTACATAAGAAACTGGTCGATAGAAATCTGAAGCCGATGGCAGTGCATTTTTTTGACCAACCGAATGCATCACAAATATCTGCTTACTGGTCAGGGCAGGAAGGGCTTGGGCAATGACTGAATTAATCGCAGTGGATCCCTGTGAACCTCCCATAACAAAAATAAATGCATTTCCGACCGGTATGCCTAAACGCGCCTTTGCGTTCTCGCGCGCTTTTTGCCAATCGCCCATCGATTCATTCACGGCTTTAGCCACGTCACTTCGTAATGGCAATCCAGTAATTAAAGCATCTGAGAACATTCCGGAATTAGCTCCATGGGCCACCGCTAGATGTGGAGTTAACATCGCACCTAAACGATTTGCCCAACCAGGCTTTGCATTTGCTTCATGAATAACTGTTGGTACTCCCAGAATTCGAGCCGCAATATAAGCAGGTGCACTCACATAACCCCCAAACCCAACAAGCAAATCTTTGTTCTTTAAAATTGAATAGGAGACCTTGACTGAGCCAAATAAATCCAAAGGAATTCGAAACCACGTCAGCGATGGTTTTCGTGCGATTCTTACCTTTGGAATATTTACAACTGTAAAACCTGCGCCAGGAACTAAAGTATTTTCTAAACCTAACTTTGTTCCTAGAAATGAAATCTCATCGTTTGGATTAAGGCTCTTCCAAAATCGAGCGACTGCCAGCGCTGGCTCAATATGGCCCGCAGTACCTCCCCCGGCAAAAACTATCGAAGCCATTGTGGCATCCCCGTCTTTTCTAACTCTGAGTAAATAGCAGGATCTCGACGGGCTGCACCAATTACAAATGCGATTCCCATATATGTTGCAATCAACGCCGAACCTCCGTAAGAAAGTAATGGCAAAGTAACACCAACTACTGGGAGCACGCTGATGGCCGAACCGATATTTAAAATTGTTTGAACGCCAATCCAACATCCGATACCCGAACAGACATAACGCACCATTGGATCATTAGCTCGAAGCGCAATTTTAAATATCGAAAAAATAAGTATTGAGAGTGCGAGTAGGACTGCCAAAGTTCCAAACAGCCCCAGTTCTTCGCCTATAACCGAAAAGATGAAGTCGGTATGAGCTTCCGGAAGGTTGCCCCATTTTTGTCGACTAGCACCTAAACCAACTCCGAATAACCCGCCACTAGCAAGACCCAACAGACTATGTGCCGGTTGCCATCCCACTGATTTATATTGGTCTACGGCAAATGGGTTGAGAAAGACTGCAAAACGTTTGACGCGATATGGCGCAGAGATAATGAGTGCTGCAATTCCTAAAAAGCCCACACCAGAGAGTGCGGCAAAAAGTTTGAGTTGAACTCCTGAAACCCACAATAATCCTGCAAGTACAAATGCGAAAATAGAAGCAGTACCTAAATCTCTTCCCAACAAAACCAGTCCAATGCATAGAAGAAATGCTGGTGCTATAAGTTTTAGAACATTTGCCTGAATATCTCCAGCACGTTCACGCTTAGCCAATATCGCACCTGCCCATAAAATCATTAAGAACTTTGCAACTTCACTTGGTTGAACATCAACAAATCCCAGTGAAATCCAGTTGTGGTTTCCATTAACGCTCTTACCAACGCCAGGTATCTGTACGACAATGAGCAGACCAATAGAGGCAATTAACCCAAAACGAGCTATGAATCTCCAGCGAGTTAGTGAAAATCGTGAAAGGACCCATGCCATTGGAATCGAAATCACTAAGAAAATAAATTGGCGCAAAAGAATTGCCCAAGTAGAACCCTTGTGCTCCAGTGAGTAAATAGATGAGGCTGAAAACACCATAATCAAACCAAAAATACTTAAACCTAATGTGCTACCAACGAGCATGTAATAGAGATTTATTGGCCGATTAAAAATATTGGTGCGCTTATCAGTTTTCATAAGTAACTACTTTCTTTACAGCATCTGCAAAGCGATTGCCTCGATCGGCGTAGGAATTAAATTGGTCCATCGAAGCGCATGCAGGAGCTAGCAGTACTCGGTCTCCGGCAGTTGCAAGGTTTTTGGCAGCCTCGACAACATTGTTCATGAGTGATTGAGAATCATTACCATCAACGAGAATTCGAGGAACATCGGGACAATATTTGATAAGGGCGGCTTCAATAAGTTCGCGGTCGGAACCAATCAAGATTGCCGCCTTAATCCGCTTTGCACATTTTTCAACCAGAGAATCCATTGAAGCACCTTTAGCTAACCCGCCTGCGATCCAGATATTTGATTCATGAGACATCAGTGATGCTGCAGCAGCATGCGGATTAGTTGCTTTTGAATCATCTACCCAACTGATTGAATCTGCTTCATACACCGTTTCAATTCGATGGCGACCAGGACGAAAACTTTGAATCGCTGTGCGAATATCTGCGTGAGATACACCAACTGATCTAGCTAATCCGGCCGCTGCTAACGTATTAGAAACGCTGTGTGGAATAGTTGGCTGTACATCGACGAGCTCTGCGAACATCTGAGCTTCTTGCGGATCTGGGACGAAGGCACGATCAATCAGGAGCTCTTCAACCAAGCCAATTTCACCAGGCGCAGGTGTGTCCAAACTATAAAAAACTTTTTTGCCTTGCCAATGGCTTGTTCGTAGAACTATCCCACCATCATCGGCGTTAAGGATTGCAGTAGATGTCCGATCTAAAATCGTAAGCTTCGCCCGTGCATATTCTTCAAAACTACCGTGCCAATCAATGTGATCATCGGCGATATTGAGTATGGCGCTAGAAACAAACTCTGCTTGTGAAGACCAATGTAATTGAAAGGACGAGAGTTCTAGCACTAACACATCGAAGGGATTTGAGCGATCAACTGCATCAATAACTGTATCGCCAACATTTCCACACGCAGCAGCATTGATACCTCCGGTAGCCAACATCGCCGCAACCATTTCTACGGTAGTGGTTTTGCCATTTGTTCCAGTCAAAGCAAGCCACTTTTGTTTAGGTGCGATATCTGTTCGGATCTGCCAGGCTAAATCTACTTCATTGAGAAGATCAATTCCTGATTTTTGTGCTTGAACAATAAGCCGATGATCTCTCCGCCAACCCGGTGATACAACTACTGAGTCATAATCTTTAATTGAAACATTCTCGGAATCTATTATGTTGTAATCAGATTTAGCCTCTGGGTTTTTATCGGCTAACGTGACTACTGCCCCTCTTTTAGCAAGAGAACGAGCAACAGCATTTCCTGTGACGCCTGCGCCAAGGATGAGAATTTTCTGGCCATCAAAAGAGAACGGCATGTTTACTACTTAGCTACCCACTGCGCATAAAACAGACCTAAGCCACCGGCAACACTTAAGCCCGCAATTATCCAAAAACGAATCACAACCGTTATCTCAGCCCATCCTTTTAACTCAAAGTGATGATGCAGAGGTGCCATCCTAAAAACTCGCTTTCCACCACTGATTTTGAAATATAACGTTTGAATAACCACTGACATTGTTACGATGACAAATAGACCACCTAGTGGAATTAATAGAAGTTCGACACGAAGTGTTGTAGCAAAACCGGCTATAGCTGCGCCAAGGGCTAGAGAACCTGTATCTCCCATGATTATTTTTGCAGGAGCGGTATTCCACCAGAGGAAACCTGTACAGCCTCCTGCAAAGGCTGCTGCTAATGCGGCTAAATCGAGTGGATCACGGACTTGGTAACAGTTACTTGTTGTAATTACTCCAACAATTGCACAACTTTGGCCAAACTCCCAAACACCAATTAATATAAAGGCTAAGAAAGTCATAATTGTGGCGCCAGTGGCTAAACCATCTAGACCATCAGTTAAATTAACTCCGTTACTTGCCGACATCACCATCAACACCACTAAGGCAATTACTAAACCCATACCTAAATAAATTGAGGTTTCTTTAACTGTTGAAAGGTAATGAGAAATAGGAGTGAGCTGACGATCATCAGCAAACTGCAGCCCGGCATAAGCAAATAACGCCGCTAAAATCGCCTGAGCAAGTAGTTTGTATCGTCCTTTGAGACCGCGTGAATTTTGACGTGAAACTTTTAGCCAATCATCTAGAAAACCGATAAAACCTAAACCTACGACTAAAGCAATTACCAATATCGCTGAAGCTGATAATGAATTTCCTGTAAAAAGGTGTGCCATGAGGTAGCCAAAAATTGCCGCAAGAATAAAAATAATGCCACCCATAGTCGGGGTGCCATGTTTGGTTTTATGGGTTGAAGGGCCATCGTCTCGGATAATTTGACCATAACCTCGTGCAGCAAGAATACGAATTAAAACTTTTGTTCCAAAAAGAGAAAAGGCGAGAGCAAAAGCACCTGCAATAAGAATCTGTCTCATAAACCGGCTCCATTCTTTTCTTGCCATGCGTGTTCTAGAGACTTTGCCAGAACTTCAAAACCCTGTGATCGTGATGCTTTTACTAGAACAACATCTCCCGGACTAAAGTAATCAACTAAATCAAGTGCCGACTCAATGGTGGGACGTTGGTGAATCACCATTGCTCCACCTGGTGCTCCATACTCAGGAGCATTGATTTCAACTAAATGATCAATTCCTAATTCAACCGCAAGTGCGCCGATTGCAGCGCTCTGTGAAGCCTGTGTCTGACCAAGTTCATTCATCTTGCCGACAAATGCCCATGCCGACCCACCACGCTCTTGGGCAAAGAGCACGAGAGCGCGCAAAGCCGCACGCATTGATTCAGGATTAGCGTTGTAGGCATCATTGATGATGAGTAAATCTGCACTTTCATGCAACTCCATGCGCCACTTACTCGAAATTTCGGCGGTAGATAGAGAACTTGCAATTAACTCCAAGGGAAGAGAAAGCGCGGTACCTACGGCTGCTACTGCAAGTGCATTTGAAACTTGGTGGGCCCCTACTGCTCGCATTCCAACAGCATCTCGCCCAGCTGGTGTTACCAAATCAAAATGTGGACGACCTTCTCGCATCTCAACATCTGCGGCTCGTACGTGAACATCATTCTTTTCACCAAAGAGAATTACGCGACCTTGATGTCGGGTGGACATCTTTGGTGTGTATTCATCATAAGTACCAAGGATTGCTATACCGTCTTTGCCTAGTGATTCAATAAGTTCACCCTTAGTCGCAGCAATTGCTTCCTGTGAGCCAAACTCGCCAATGTGGGCGGTTCCAACTGTCAGTACTACGCCAATATTTGGTTGAGCGATTTCACATAGTCGCGCAATATCGCCCATATGTCTAGCGCCCATTTCAAGAATACAAAAACGTGTGCGATCATCACACTGAAGCAAAGTAATTGGAAGTCCTAAATCATTATTGAAAGATCCAGCAGGTGCCACCGTTGGACCAACTGCCCCCAACATATGAGTTAACAAATCTTTTGTGCTTGTCTTTCCTTGTGAACCAGTAATTCCGATAACCGTGAGTTTGTCTAAACGTTTACGTACAAAAGCTGCCAATATCGAAAGTGCTTCAAGTACATTGCCAACAACAATGCACGGGCCATCAATACGATGTGACGTCACGGAAAACATCGCACCATTTCGGTAAGCATCGGCGGCGAACTCGTGGCCATCAGTGTTTTCACCTTTAAGTGCTAAAAAGAATGATCCGGGTGTAGCTAAACGAGAATCAAAGGTTGGTGCTTTTGAAATGAGCAAGTCTTTGTCACAAAAGAGTTCTCCACCGACTAGAAGGGCGATCTCCCCAGCTGTTAAAGTGATCATTTCTTATCTTCAATTGCTTTAGCTAGTTCGATGCGATCATCAAACTCAAGAATTTCACCATTAATCTCTTGTCCCTTTTCATGGCCTTTACCTAGAACCATCACAACATCACCGGGTTGGGCAAGATTAACTGC
>CANFUR010000068.1 GCA_947450175.1 Actinomycetota bacterium
AGACTCATGTTTAGTTCAGAATCGCGATGATTGCCCCAGCAATAGTTAAATTGATTGCATCGTTTGCTGTTTCAATCACCCATACTTTTAAGTTCTCGCCACCAAAGAGACGATGAGAAAGGGATGAAAACATTGAAATTCCAACACCTAGAGCGAAACCAACACCTGCGCCACTGAGGGCACCAAAGCTTGAATCATGTAATTGAAGAGAATTGATAATTAAACTCAAGGTGAGAGTCTGGATTAATACGCCAAGAATTGTTCCACCAAATAGTAGGACTGGCTTATTTTGCTCGCCAGTAAGTTGCCCGCTGACGTTGCCCTTGGCTTTCATCCAGACGGGATAGAAAGTCTTTGGCCCAAACCAGATTGCGCCACTAATAAAGGAGACTGCAAATGCTGCAAGTACTGCGAGAAGGTTTAATCCTGTAAATGTCATGCCTAAATCGTACAGAATCACCGGCAATTTCTTGAATTAATACTGCGTGTTTTATAATTTCAACATGAAATTTCTAGTCTCAGTAATTGATAGCCAGACACGTTCACCTCACACGCCTCAAGAGATTGCGGCTATTAATGATTTCAACGACAAGCTTGCTGCCGAGGGCTCCTTAAGTTGTAATAGAAAAGTAGAGCTACGCCCACTACTGAGTTAATTTCTATTTCTGACTAACTATCCAGCGCTTAAACTCACCACTGCTAAATTCATAGATATCTACAGGACCTTTTCCATAGATGGCAGTGAAATCCTTTCCACCGCTGTAGCGCATTGATCCCAACAAAATTACATATGGAATTCCTGTGCCAGGAGCTCTTACTCCCTTAAGGACTTCTTTGCTCCAAGGATTCTGGGCACTGGTGACTGAAACAAGAGAATCAACATCAGCTGTTGGGTTTGAGTGGAGTCCGCCTAGTTTTTCCCAAGCAGAGAGTTGTAAAACTAACTCAGATTCCGACTTGTGCACCTTAGCCATATGCCTATTTTATCAATGATTAAGCCAGAGATGTTGGGTGGTTACGTATCTCATTCGCAGTCAGCTTTCCAAGATAGGCTTAAGTAATGTCGAATCCAGCTATGACCAATCGAGAGGCGATTCGCATAGGGCTACCTATTTTCATCACGGCAATCAATATGCGGGCTGGATTAACCATTATGAGCCCGCTTTATCCGATTCTTAAAGAGCAGTACAACTTGAGCTCTTTTCACCTCTCATTCCTGACTTCACTTTCAGTTCTTTGTTTTGCAGGAAGTGCCTTCTTAATGCCACTTGTGGGCAAGATAGGTGGAACCAACAAGGTTATTGCGTGGACGCTGACTGTTCTGAGCGCGGCAATCTTTCTAAGAGCCGTAGGAAATGTCCCTATATTGTTTATTTCATCAGTAACTGTAGGAATAGCAATCGCAGTTCTCAATTTCTCATTGCCAGTGTGGGTTAAGGAAAATGCGCCTGAACATTCAGGACTACTCACTGGAATCTATATAACAATTATGGGCACCTTTGCCGCTTTATCAGTTGCAGTTGCTGTGCCCCTTGCCCAAGCAACTTCATGGGGCTGGCGATTATCTATGATTCCGTGGTTGGTCATTGGTGTGATTTCTTCAGCATGGTGGTTAATCAGAATTTCAAGATCGAAAGAATCAAGCCATATGGAGGTGAGTTCGAAGTTTCATAAGGCACTTTTTAGAAAACCTGGCGCTTGGCACATCGCAATTTTCTTTGGCTTACAGTCCATGCTTTTCTACGGAACCGCAACGTGGCTCCCAACAATTCTGGTATCAAAAGGTTTCTCACTTAGCCATGCTGGTATTGCAGTTTCAGTTACTGGATTTCTTGGATCACTGATTGGAATAGCAGCCCCGCACTTTGCATCTAAACTTAAAAATATTCGAATTCTTTTATTGCTCCTTGGCCTGATGATTTCTGCAAGTTTTGCCGCAGTTATTTTTGATAGTGGTTGGCGCTTAGTCATCTGGTTATTGATTTCAAATATCGGACTCTCCATTACTTTTCCTTTATCGCTCTTACTCACTGTTACACGCAGCGTAGAAGCGGGGGAGACTCGCTCTTTATCAATCATGGCTCAATCAATTGGTTATCTCATGGCCGCCTTTGCTCCTGGAATTGTTGGAGCGATTTTCGATGCGACTCGCAGTTGGAGCACAGCATTGCTAGTACCTGTATTCCTTGGATTAGTCCTTGGCGGTATTGGTTATTTTGCGGGTAAGCCTGAAAAAATCAACATTTAGGCTCAATTAGATTACTCACCAGTTACTATTGAGCACTAACTACGGAATGAAAAGGTGAGCACATTGTTTGAATCAATAGTTCTCGGGATCGTGCAAGGTCTTACAGAGTTTTTACCTATTTCATCTAGTGCTCACCAGCGCATTGTCGGAGAATTCTTTAGCAATGCCCAGGACCCAGGTGCCCGCTTCACGGCAATTACTCAAATTGGTACTGAGCTAGCCGTATTGCTGTTTTTTCGCAAAGATATCGCAACAATTATCAGCGCTTGGTTTAAGCAAGTTGTGCTGCGAAAAGATTTGAACTCAGAGCAAAAACCACTTGCACGCATGGGATGGCTGATTATTATCGGTAGCGTCCCAATTGTTATCTTGGGTTATCTAGGCAAAGACATTATTACTAATGATTTCCGCTCACTGTGGCTTATTGCTTCATCCCTAATTATCTTCGGTCTGATTCTTGGTCTAGCCGATCATTTCGGCAAGAAAGAAAGAGGCCTTGCAGAATTAAATTCAAAGCACGGCATCCTTTATGGACTTGCTCAATCCCTAGCTTTAATTCCTGGTGTTTCTCGCTCTGGTGCAACAATTGCAATGGGTCGCTATCTCGGTTACACCCGCGAAGCAGCGCTGCGTTATTCATTCCTTTTAGCTTTGCCTGCTGTCTTTGGTAGCGGGTTATATGAACTCAAAGATGCTTTTGGTTCAACTGCGACAAATGTCTATACCTTGCCTCAAACTTTCATAGCAACAGCCATTGCATTCGTTGTCGGTTACGCCGTAATAGCATGGTTGCTTAAGTACGTAACAACCAAGTCTTTTATGCCCTTTATTGTCTACAGAATTATTCTTGGAACAACTGTGTTAGTCCTACTGTCAGCAGGCGTTATTAATCCATGAGTAAGGCACAAATCACTTCGCATTTAAAGAAATTTGATAAAGCCCAGCGGTCTATCTTGAGCCAGTTGCGAAAAGAGATTTTAGAAGAGCTTCCAACGGCTCAAGAAGTTATTAAGTATGGAATTCCAACATTTACTATTGAAGGTGTACCTGTCCTTGGCTTTGATGGTTATAAAGCTCATAACTCACTTTTTCCTTATAGCGGTTCTACAAATCAATTTCTCAAAAATGAGTTAGCCAAGTATGTACAAACTAAAGGTTCGATTCACTTTTCGTTAGATAAGCCTTTTCCTCGTCCGCTTTTGAAAAAGATTATTAAAGTAAGAATCACCCAGATAAATGCCTCATATCCCAGCAAGTCAGGGGAGTACTTAGAATTTTATGCCAATGGTTTTCTCAAATCAAAGGGAAAAATGAAGCAGGCGAAAATGCAGGGATACTGGGAGTGGTTTCGAAAAGATGGAACAAAACTTCGCTCTGGTTCCTTTAAAGCCGGCGAGCAATCAGGCTTATGGACTACTTATGATCAAAGTGGAAAGCCGTATAAGAAAACAAATTTTCCTAGCTAGAATTGCGCAATGATTATTGACGTATGGTCTGATGTCGTTTGCCCGTGGTGCTTCATTGGGAAGAAAAGGCTTGAGAAGGCGTTAGAGGGATTTGAATATCGAGACCAGGTATCGATTCGACACCGTGCATTTCAACTCCAACCAGATGCCGCCGAGACAATCCCAACCAAGCAACTGCTTGCCAGTAAGTACCGTGTTTCAGAAGCTGAAGTCAGTGCGATGCAGGCAAATGTTTGCGCCGTGGCCGATGGCGAAGGTCTTTGTTACAACTTAGATGAGACGTTGTCAGGCAATACTTTTGATGCACATCGCCTGTTGTTATGGGCCCAGACTATTGGCAAACAAGATGAACTTCTTACAGCCATGTATTCGGGATATTTCGAAAACTCTAAGCCAGTCTTTTCGCATCAAGATCTCTGCGCCATTGCCGAATGTATTGGAATTAATCCGGTGGAAGCCATGAACATTTTGGAATCCGGACAGTTCACCGATGAAGTAATTGGTGATCGCAATTTGGCAGAACAATTAGGTGCCACCGGTGTTCCATTTTTTGTCGTAGACATGAAATATGGAATTTCAGGCGCACAACCTTTAGAACACTTCGTAGAAACTATTAATGCTGCGTGGAACGAGAAAGATTAACTTCCGGGGCTCACCGTAGACATATTGAAATCTTTAATCACTAGCGGTGGAACCGCCATGTTTGACATGTCGCCAGCCCATTCACGAGGTTGAGTCCACACAGTTTCACCAGCATGAGCGATGCGCCCAAGGGCTGAAACCGGTGAATCATTCCAACGGAAGTTATTAGTTGCACCAACAACTTCGCCACCCTTAACGTGATAAACACCGTCACGAGTTAAGCCAGTAAGAAGAAGTGAGTTTGGATCAACCATGCGGATATACCAGAAAGTTGTAAGCAGAAGTCCGTTATCAACTTTCTTGACTAGATCTTCAAGTGATCCACTGCCACCGTCAACGCTCATGACTAAGTTTTCACCGATTGGAGTGAATTCTAAGTTAGTCAGTTTTGCAGTAGCACGAGTCTGAATCAGTGATTGTAGTACGCCATCTTTGAGCCAATCAACGCGCTTAATAGGTTGACCATTATCAAAAACTGATGAAAATGGAGAACTTACTGCTGTTGCAACAAAGTTGGATGCAGGAAGAGATTTATATTCAGGGTCTGTAAAGAACTGCATAGACACATTTGAAAGCTTTTCGCCGATACGTGTTCCGCCACCCTTTTTAGAAAATACAGATTGACCTTCGTGAGCATCGCGCGCACTAGAAACCCACATCATGTAAGTAAATAGATCGGCAACTGAACCTGAAGGAAGAATTGTGTCGTAACGCCCAGCAGGCAGATCAACTTTGGTGCCTTGCCAAGTTAAACGTTGACGAATCTGTGCATCAATATTGGCAACCGATACATCTTTAAAGTCACGAGTTTCAACGCCTGCCCATGTGGAACGAGATCGGTCGTGAGACTTGCCGGTCATTTCTACGCGGCCAACTGGTGAATCCTTACGCAAACGCAATCCACCTTTTGAACCAACCCAGGTTGTTTCACTTGTATGTTCGCTATAACCGAAAAGTTCAATCTTGTCGGCAACAGAGCGTGAAAACATATCGCCAAGGGCAGGAGCGAATGTTGAAAATACTTCTGGTCCAGTTGGAACGTGAGCCGCTGACCAATCACCAATAGCTACATTTGTAGCAAGTGGTGCGTAATCATCGGCTGGGCCTGAAGCTTTTGCTGCGGCAATTGCCTCTTCTAAAATCTTTGGAACATCGGCCAATGAAACATCAGTGCGTGAAACTCCACCAGATGCCATACCACCGTCAACGGCAACAAAAGCAATAACAGTGACGCTTCGTTGGGTAATGACACCGTTAGTTGTCAACGTGCTACCAGCCCAACGCAAGTTAGCTTGAGTCTTATCTTGCACAACAACAATGCAATCATCGCATGGTGCAGCAGATGTGATTTTTTCAATCAGGTCTTGAGCAGAAATCATTTTCCAGCCTCCGCAACAGTATTGAGAATATTTACTTTGTCGAAGATTGCCGCTGGGCAACCATGACTTACCGCTGCAATCTGACCTGGTTGAGCTTTACCGCAGTTAAAGGCGCCGCCTAGAACATAGGTCGAAGGTCCACCAACAACCTTCATTGATCCCCAGAAATCAGTTGTTGTTGCTTGATAAGCAACATCCTTTAGTTGACCAACAATTTTGCCGTTCTTAACACGGTGGAACTGTTGACCCGTAAATTGGAAGTTATAGCGTTGCATATCAATAGACCACGACTTATCGCCTTTGATGATGATTCCATCTTCCATTGATGCAACCATTTCATCATAGGTAGGACCAGTTGGGTTAGGTTGCAAAGAAACGTTCGGCATGCGCTGAATTGGCACGTGAGATGGTGAATCAGCAAATGCGCAACCATTACTGCGATCACGATTAACGCGCGCTGCAATGCGGCGATCTAACTGATAACCAACAAGAACGCCATCTTTAATGATGTCCCAGCGCTGTGCTGCAACACCTTCATCATCAAATCCCACTGTGCTCAAGCCATGA
>CANFUR010000069.1 GCA_947450175.1 Actinomycetota bacterium
CTATGAAAACCTTCGAATCCCTCTGGGCCGAGTTAAGTCTCAAGGCGCAACAACGCCCAGAGGGTTCTGGGACCGTAGCTGCTCTGGATTCTGGCGTTCACGTCATTGGTAAGAAAGTTCTAGAAGAGGCTGGCGAAGTGTGGTTAGCGGCAGAACACGAGAGCGATGAAGCTCTGGCCGAAGAAATCAGTCAACTGCTTTATCACGTGCAAACTTTGATGTTGGTGCGCGGTTTAACTCTTGACGATGTTTACACCTACTTATAAGTGAATCGAGCCGCATAATGTTAAGAATTGCTGTCCCAAATAAAGGTTCACTAGCTGAGGAATCAATAGCGGTTCTAAAAGAAGCTGGCTATCGTCAACGCAGCGATAGCCGAGATCTTGTTTTAATCGATAATGATAATTCAGTCGAATTTTATTATTTGCGCCCGCGCGATATCGCAATATATGTCGGTTCAGGTGAACTGGAAGCAGGAATAACCGGGCGTGATTTACTGATTGATTCTGGTGCTAGCGCTGATGAAGTTTTAACGCTTAATTACGGGGGATCTACTTTCAGATTTGCTGGACCAGTTGATCGCGACTGGACTATGGCAGACATTGCCGGAAAGCGTGTGGCTACCGCTTATCCAGGTCTAGTCAACCATCACTTATCCCAACTTGGCATCAAGGCCGAAGTTGTTCGCCTGGATGGTGCGGTTGAAAGCAGCGTGCGTTTGGGCGTAGCCGATTTAATTGCTGATGTCGTAAGCACTGGAAATACTTTGCGCCAAGCGGGTTTAAAGATTTTTGGAGAGGCGATTTTAACAAGTGAGGCAGTTGTAATCGCCCGAACTGGCGTCACTATTCCACCTGAATTGGAGATTTTGATTCGACGTTTACAAGGTGTCGTCACCGCTCGTAAATATGTTTTACTCGATTACGATATTCCCAAAGTTAGTGTTGAAGTGGCTTGCGCAATTACGCCTGGACTCGAGTCCCCAACTATTTCACCATTGCAAAAACCTGATTGGGTAGCTGTGCGGGCGATGGTTCCTAGACGTGATACCAACCGAGTGATGGATGAACTATGGGCAGTAGGTGCGCGTGGAATTTTGGTAACTGATATCCACGCTTGTCGTCTGTAGTTCTAGCGCTGCTCGATATCTTCGGAATTAATTCCAAGTAAGTAGAGAACGGAATCTAAGTAGGGTTCTGAAAGTGAACTATTTGCGGCGGCCTTGACTACTGGCTTTGCATTAAATGCTATCCCTAAACCAGCCGCCGCAATCATGTCTAGATCATTGGCACCGTCACCTATCGCTACGGTTTGGTCCATCGAGATCGATTCTGCGAGTGCGAACTCTCGCAGTGCAGCCGCTTTCGCAGCGCGATCGATAATCGGACCAACTACTTCGCCAGTGAGAAATCCGGATTCGATACCTAACTTGTTAGCCTTAAAATGTTTAATATCTAAATCTTTAAGTAACGGTTCGATGACATCGATAAATCCACCTGAAACTACAGCCACGGTATGACCGAGTTTGTGTAGCGTAGAAATGAGAGTACGAGCACCTGAGGTAAGACGAATTTCACCTTGTACTTCTGCGATGACAGATTCAGGTAACCCTTTAAGTAAGGCAACGCGTGATTTGAGAGATTGTGAAAAATCGAGTTCACCTGCCATAGCTCGGCCTGTAATCTGACTGACTTCTTGTGCCACACCAGCTCGTTCAGCGAGTAGATCAATAACTTCTTGTTGAATCAAAGTTGAATCAACGTCTAGTTGTATCAATTTACGCGCATGGCGCGCTAAGCCACCGGGTTGAACGGCGATATCTACATTATTACTAGCAGCTATGGGGGATAGGGCCTGGCTCAAGACCTGCTGACTAACGCCAGAGACTAAGAATTCAAAAGCTGTAACGGGAGTTGAAGCGATACGAGCGGCTCTTTCAATATTTGCACCAGTTGATGTTATGCCAGAAGAGATTTGCGCAATTGCCACCGGCCCGATTTTTTTGGAGAGAATTACCACGTGCATCTGAGAATCTTTATTAGCAATCAATGATGGATCAGAATAAGAAAACAAGGTTGCAATATCAACATCTAATCCAGCTGCGCAGCTTTGAAGATCTTCAGCGATGGATTCTTCGTGGGCAGGATTGAGTCCAATCAGAGTAGTCAAAATTAAACGATCCTTTATAACAACCTGTTCAATATCAAGAATGCTTATCGAAAAAGGAGACAGGGTTTCAAATAGAGCCTGTGTAATGCCTGGCTTGTCGACTCCGCTGAGAAGAATGAGGCCGGTAAATTGCTCAGTATTGCCTTGATTACTCATAATGGACCTAGATTATCTTAAAATCACATCCCTTAATCGCCATTAATTCATGAAAGAAGGTGAACTAACCACTATCTTTTTGCTCTATGACTACCTCTCCCGTATTAGAGCTTAACGACGTTTCTGTACGTCGCGGTGAGAAGATTATTTTGGGTCCCATTAACTTCCAAATTTCTTCTGGAGAACGATGGGTGATTTTGGGTCCTAATGGGGCAGGTAAATCAACTTTGCTGCAAATATTGGCCACCAAGATTTTCCCAACAAAAGGAACAGTTTCTGTCCTAGGCAAGCAAATGGGCCGCGTTGATCTCTTTGAACTGCGGACACGGATAGGTATCTGCGGGGCACCGATTGCCGAAGATATTCCTTTTGACGAAACAGTCAGAGATGTTGTTTTAACTGCAGCCTATGCAATATTAGGACGATGGAACGAAGACTACGATCTTTGGGATGAATCACGTGCAATCGCTTTACTGACGACTTTCGGAGTTCGAGAACTTGCAGATCGCACCTACGGAACTTTAAGTGAAGGTGAAAAAAAGCGCACTCAAATAGCGCGTGCTCTGATGGCAGATCCTGAACTTCTCTTGCTAGATGAACCGGCAGGTGGTTTAGATGTAGGCGGCAGAGAAGATTTACTACGTCGCTTTGCTAACTTTTCTGCTGACCCAACTTCGCCGGCGACAATCCTGGTTACTCACCATATTGAGGAAATTCCAGTGGGGACAACACATGCTTTGTTGCTTAAGAACGGGGTGATTGCAGTGTCGGGTCCCGTTAGTTCAGTTATTACCTCAGAACATGTTTCAGCAATATTTGAAGAAAAAATTTCAGTAACACAAGATGCCGGTCGTTTTTTTGCTCGTTCCTTTCAGTAACTACTATGCCATTTTTTGACCAACTCCACCCAGAGTGGCAAGTACTACTAACAAGCCAGAGAGTTCTTTTGGATGAGATAGAAAGTAGAATCAATTTTGATAACATCACACCAGAACAAAATAGAATTTTGGCCGCATATCGGCTACCACCCTCAAAAATCAAAGTCGTAATTTTTGGACAAGATCCGTACCCAACGTCAGGTAATGCCCAGGGCATTGCATTTTCTGTTCCTTCTACAAGCCCGATTCCCGCTTCTTTGCGAAATATTTTTAAAGAGGTATCCAGTGATTGCGGAAATCCCATATCTGAAAATGGAGATCTCACCCGATGGGTTGATCAAGGTGTATTTCTACTTAATAGAATTTTGACGACCGAAGCTGGAACGTCACTTGCACACCAGGGGATAGGGTGGGAAGAATTTACGCAAGCTACTGCGCAAATACTGGGGCAACTAGATGTAATCGGTATTTTTTGGGGCAATAAGGCTTTTGAACTCGCGCGATATTTCAAGAAAGAGTTAATAGTTAAATCAGCACACCCAAGTCCTTTGTCGGCTTACCGGGGATTTTTTGGATCCAAACCTTTCACTCAAGTTAACGCGATTCTCGAGCAACAAGGCAAGTCACCAATCATCTGGTAAAAACAATGGCCCTGAAGATTTCTCTCCAGGGCCATTGTTAACTAACTGATTTTCTAGATTAACCGATCCAAGCCGTAATTGGTGAGCTCATGAAATAAATCACGAAGAGCACTGCGACCAACCAGAGCAGCGGATGAACGTCTTTACGGCGTCCTTGTACTGCGCGAATAAGTACGTGAGAGATGAATCCTGCACCAATACCTACTGAAATGCTGTAAGTAAATGGCATCAAGATAATTGTGAGGAATGCAGGAATAGCAATTCCCAAATCTGCCCAGTCAATGTCCTTGACTTGAGTCATCATTAAGAAACCTACAATTATCAAAGCTGGAGTAGCTGCTTCGTAAGGAATGATTGCAACTAGTGGTGATAAGAAAGTCGCTAGCAAGAAGCAGACACCAGTAACAACTGAGGCAAGTCCTGTACGCGCACCTTCGCCGACTCCAGAAGCTGATTCGATGTAAGAAGTATTGGAAGAAATACCGGCTGCGCCACCAGCGGCTGCTGCCAGTGAGTCGACTAGCAAAATGCGATCATTGTTTGGCACATTGCCATCTTTGTCGATCAATCCAGCTTCATGACCAATGGCTGTAACTGTTCCTACAGTGTCAAAGAAGTCAGAAAGAAGGAGTGTGAATACCAAAAGGACGGCAGAGACGAAAGAAATCTTGCTAAATGAACCCAATAGATTGAAGTGGCCCAATAGAGAGAAGTCCGGAGTTGATGCCACGGTATCTGGGAGTTTAGGAATATTTAATCCCCAGCCCTTTGGATTGCTCTCGGTTGGAGAGATGAAGCTTGGGCCAATCTTGAATGCACTTTCAAGAATCACAGCCAAGATAGTTGCTCCAACAATTCCAATGAGCAGAGCACCCTTAGTTTTGCGAACCATCAAAGTAACAATGAGAATAAGCCCAAAAATGAATACCACAATTGGCCAACCAACAAGATTTCCGCCATCACCAAGTTGAACTGGTACTGGACCTGTTCCAGTACGACGCACGAAACCTGAATCAACTAGACCGATCAAAGCGATGAACAGACCAATTCCAACTGAGATTGCGTACTTAAGTTGTTGAGGTACGGCCTTAAATACCGCAGTTCTAAATCCAGTTAGAACAAGAACTGTGATGATCAAGCCTTCTAGAACAACAAGTCCCATTGCATCAGCCCATGTCATCTTTGAGGCAATTCCATATGCAACGAAAGTGTTGAGTCCTAGGCCAGTTGCAATAGCTAATGGGAAGTTACCTACAACGCCCATAAGAATTGTCATGATGCCTGCTACCAATGCTGTTGCGGCGGCGATTAATGGAAGATTTTGACCAAAGGCAGTAAAACCACCTAAGAATTTTTTGTCAGAATCGACAGCTCCACCAATAATGAGTGGATTAAGCGCGATGATGTAAGCCATCGTGAAAAATGTGACGAAACCGCCTCGGATTTCACGTCCAACTGTGGAGCCTCGTTCTGAGATTTTAAAGAATGAATCCAGCATGAATGACGCCTTTCTAATTTTGTTAACGGGGGTGTTTGCGACCCCGTGCATCAAGAAACGGCCAATGCACGCCGAGGGAATGGATTTAGGTTAGTAGTTACTTGCTGGTAAAACGCGAAACGACACCAAGAGCCATGGCAATGGATTGGCCGATTAGGCCTGCAAACAGGAGCGTTCCTAGTCCTACGGTGCCCCCTAGAAGCCAACCTAGGAGGAAAACCGTGCCCTCGATGGCCATGCGAACGCGCCCCACACGAATACCGGTCTTGAAATGCAATCCAGTCATCAATCCGTCTCTGGGGCCCGGTCCTAATCCACAGGTGATGTAGAGGGCCGAAGCACATCCCACCATAGCAATTCCAAGGAGTGTGTAAATGATTCCAACGAGGTAGTTTTTTTGTAAGGGAATGTAAGTAACGCCGATTTCAATAGCTAAGGCGATAATGAGAATATTCGAAACCGTTCCGAATCCAGGTTTCTCTCGAAGTGGTATCCATGCCAACAACACAATTGTGCTGATGCCGAGTGTGGACCAGCCCATGGTGATGTTCAAGTGCCGAGAAATACCTTGAGCCAGTACAGACCAGGGTCCGTTGCCAATGTCGCTTTGAATAACTAGTGCATCACCAATGCCAAAAATAAAGAGCCCAAAAAAAAGAATAACAACGCGCTTGACAGAAAGATCCCATTTTGATTTTCCGGTCCACGGGGTGATGGGAACGGTTCTATGCGGACGAAGAAACTCCATGAAAGCATTAGATGACATCGGGGGAGTCTAATGCAGTCGACACCTTTGAGACAGGCTATTGTTTAACAATGTTTCCAGGAGTTGGCACAGTAATTAATATTTTCGCAATCATCGCCGGAGCAA
>CANFUR010000070.1 GCA_947450175.1 Actinomycetota bacterium
GATATAAAGGATTGGTCGTTGAGCAGGGGTTCCAGTTACTACGGCCGCTGGCCCAGCTTCTGGATATCCAAATTGCCATGACCATTGAATACCTTGAACGGTAATTTCATGTTTGTATGTGTCAGTTTTAGCCGTTATTACTGTTTCTTTTTTAGCCGTAAAATAGAAAAGTACCGCAACGATAATAAAGGGAATGATTGTATAAAGGACTTCAATAGGAATGTTGTACTGGGTTTGCTTTGGAAACTCTGGGCTATCTTTTTTTAAGCGGTGAAAAAACGCTGGCCACATAATTAAAATGAGAGTAAAGACTCCAACCACCCCAGCAGTAATCCATGCTCCTTGCCACAGTGATAGCGATTGATCGTTAACACTTGTTAAGCCTTCTTCAAATCCAAGCCCCGATGTTTTTGCGCAGCCTGTCAGAAATAGAACTGGGGCCAGAAGGAACAGGCCACGAAGAACTTTTAGCTTTGAGAGCGACATGGAGGTAAGGATAGAGCGCATTAGCAGCGTGTGTAGCACTGGTTTATAGCCCGTTCTGGTGGTTCGTGTCACAGGCCATAGAAGTTAGAAGCAGATGTGCGGGGCGATCTCCGCCGCCGCCTCTGCTCCATAAGCCTGTTCAAAACGGCCGACAAACTCGGCTCCAGTGAAGCGGTACTCCTGAGTTCCCATGGTCTCAATGACATAAGTGGCAATTAAAGAACCCAACTGCGCACAACGCTCGTGCGATAAACCCCAAGCAAGGCCTGCAATGAAGCCTGATCGAAATGAATCTCCGACTCCGGTGGGGTCGGTTTTTGATTTTTCTTGTGGCACCCCTACTTGAACAAATTCACCAGCGGCGCTTTCAACTTTGGCACCATGTGAGCCAAGAGTAACTACGCGAATTTTTACATGTTCTAAAATTTCACGATCGCTCCATCCAGTTTTTTGCATAGCTAGAGCAAGTTCATATTCATTTAAAAATAAGTAAGAAGCGCCATCAATAAGAAGTTTGATCTCCTCCCCTGACATGCGTGCCATCTGCTGAGAAGGGTCAGCAGCAAAAGCAATGCCTTCCCTTCGACAGACATCAGAGTGATGCAACATCGCTTCAGGATCATCAGGTGAAATAACCACCATGTCGAAACGGCCAGTCTTATCCATGATTGGACCAAGTTCGATATTTCGGGCTTCACTCATTGCGCCAGGGAAAAAGGATGCAATCTGATTGAGATCATCATCGGTTGTAACCATGAAGTGGGCCGTATAAAGCTCTGTTGAAACCAGAGCGTGTGAAGTATCTACTCCATGACGTGAAAGCCAGGCTTCATAATCTGCCCAATCTTTTCCAACGGCTGCAATCAGAACTGGGTTTAATCCAAGAACGCCCATTCCGTAACAGATATTTGCCGCACATCCACCTCGGCGAACATCCAGACTATCAACGAGAAATGAAAGAGAAACCTTCTCTAATGAGCCGGCAACAAATGAATCGGTGAATTTTCCTGAAAAGGTCATTAAATGATCAAGACCTACTGAACCCGCCACACCAATTTTCATGAGGCGATACTAGAGCGTAATAAAGGTTTTGTTAGTTAAATGAATCGCCACATGCACAAGAACCTTGCGCATTTGGGTTATCGATTGTGAAACCCTGCTTTTCAATGGTGTCGACAAAATCTACAGTCGCACCCATCAAATATGGATCACTCATCTTGTCGACGATGACCTTGACTGAACCGAATTCGCGGACAACATCGCCCTCTTGGTTACGGTCATCAAAGTAGAGCTGGTAACGAAGTCCTGAACATCCACCTGGTTGCACAGCAACGCGAAGATTTAAATCATCACGGCCTTCTTGTGCCAATAGCGCGGCCACCTTTGCAGCGGCAACATCAGTAAGGGCTAATCCAGTTAATGTAACTTCTGTAGTCATTTTCTCTCCTTGTTTGAGCCAAGCCTACCTGCACCCATGGTCTAATGCGAGTTATGAGCTTGCCCTTGCAGCTTGTTTTCCCATTGGCTCTATAGTTACGGCTATGACTACTGAATCAACTGGTAAAGGCCGACCTACCCCAAAGCGCAAAGACGCCCAGGCCAAGGTCAAAGTTTCATCACTGTCCCCTGTTGTAACTAAAGAACAGAAGCGGGCCCAAAAATTAGCTGTGCGTGCTGATCGCGTTGGTTCACGTGCGGCTTACCTGCGCGGGGATGAAGCAGCCCTTCCGTCCCGAGATCGTGGCCCAGAGCGTAGATTCGTCCGTAACTACGTAGATGCTCGCCGCTCCATTGGCGAATATTTTTTGCCAATTATTTTCGTGGTACTGGTTCTCACATTGATTCAAGTTCCTGCAATTCAATTTGCGGCAATCGCAATGATGTATCTCGTACTTCTGATTGCCGTAGTTGATGGAATTTTCTTAGGCCGCAGAATTCAGCGCCTTGTGCACGCTAAATATCCAGCATCAAGTACTAAGGGTTTAGCGATGTATGCATGGCTTCGCTCGACACAGATGCGTCGACTTCGTGCACCTCACCCACAAACTAAAGTGGGCGACGTAGTTAATTAAGCGCGCGGGTTTGGACTGATAGTTTGCGAAGAATTCTTTTCAGGAAGATTTCCCAATGCATCATCAATGGCTTTCATCATGTCAGCATCTAGTTTAATTCCAGAAGCTTTAGCATTTTCTTTCACCTGAGATGGTTTAGTTGCACCGACTATCGCACTAGAAACATTTGGATTTTGTAGTACCCATGCAACAGATAACTGCGACATGGTGATTCCGGCTTGATCAGCGATTGGCCTAAGTTTTTGCACTGCAGTTAAAACATCATCTTTCATCCACTTCGAAATCATTCCAGCGCCACCTTTTTTGTCTGTGGCACGTGAGCCTGCCGGTGGTTTTTTACCTGGTAGATATTTACCCGTGAGGACGCCTTGAGCCATTGGCGACCACACTATTTGACCTATTCCCTCTTTAACTGAAAGGGGAACAACTTCGGATTCAATCACACGCCACAGCGCTGAGTACTGAGGCTGACTTGAAACAAATCGGTTGTAGCCACGAGCATCTTGGATTTTAAGTGCATCTGCAATCTGCTTGGCGGTCCACTCGGAAAAGCCGATGTAGTGAACTTTACCTGCACGAATCAAATCATCGAATGCGCTTAATGATTCTTCTAGTGGTGTTTCAAAATCGAAACGGTGCATCTGATAGAGGTCAATGTGATCTGTTTGCAAACGTTTCAAAGATGCATTACACGATTCAATAATGTGTTTACGAGAAAGACCACGATCATTTTTACCGGTGCCAGTTGGAAAATAAACCTTGGTAAAAAGTTCATAGGACTCTCGACGAACGCCTTTAAGCGCTTTTCCAAGTACCTTTTCTGCGCGGGTGCCAGCGTAAACATCAGCAGTATCAAAAGTCGTGATGCCACATTCCAACGCTGCCTTTACGCATTTGATTGCGGAGTCAGCTTCTACTTGTGAACCATGAGTAATCCAGTTTCCATAAGAAATCTCGGATACATACATTCCAGTACTGCCAAGGCGACGATATTCCATGCCTAGAACTGTAGGACCATGCGCGCCTTGTTGCCAACTCAAAGGCGATGTGGTTGCCTACGCACACAACTTAATACGCCCTTCATTAGGGGAAGTTCGGTGAAATTCCGACACTGACCCGCAACCGTAAAGTCGGATTACCTAATGGATGGTTTTAGACAAACACCCGCCGAGGTTTGCGGGGTGTAGTCCACATGTTCAAGGGGTATTTCCTCTTATTCGCGCGGCCTGCTCCCTGTGAGTTTCTTTCACATTCGAGAGGCACCACAGAAATGAAGTTCAAAGCTTTCTTTATAACTCTAGTAATTCTTATTTCATCTGTCTTCTTTATTCCACAATCAAGCGCCGCTAGCAAAGGCTGGCGTTATTGGGGCTATTTTCAAGCGGCTCCCGGGGTAACAAAGTGGACTGCAGCAATGACCGGACCCACTGTTGATATAGCTGATGGCGCAGTTGAAGGTTGGTCTTTTGTATTTAGTAGCGATGATGTCCCATCCCTTGCACCAGCAGTTAAACCAAACTTTGCAACGATCTGTGCTGGTGTTAAAAGCGACAAGGACACCAAGCGAATCGGTTTGGTCATTGAGTACGGATCAAAGGCGTGGGCACCAAAAGGTGAAAGTCCACGAAAGACAATCACTACGTGCGTTCGTACTGCGAAAACATCTCAAGGAATAGACGTCCTTGGCCAGGTAACAAAAATCAGGGCTGCATCCTCAGGCTTAATTTGTGGGCTTTCTGGTTATCCAGCAAAAGAGTGTGGACTAGAAATCGCTACCCCTAAATCACTAAGTAAAAAATAGAAACAGATTCATGAAAAAACTTTCATTTCACCCACTGACGTGGTGGATTTTCTCAGGCGCCCTTGCTCTTGCAATAGCCCGTGTGAACTCCCCGCTCTTTGCCATTGCTGCAGTGGGTGTTATGGCAGTGATTGTCTTTACGCAGCGAGATGACGCCCCATGGGGGAGATCTTTTAATGTCACATTAAAGTTATCGCTCTGGATCATCGCCATCCGAGCGATGATCGGTGTGCTCATTGGTGTTTCCATTCCAGGGACAACTCTTTTCACTATTCCCATTGTGCCGCTACCAAGTTGGATGCCAGGTATTCGCATAGGTGGTGCAGTGACATTAGAGCGCTTAAGTTCATCGATTGCTGAAGGAATCATCATTTGCGCAATCCTTGTTGTCTTTGGGGCAGCTGCATCACTAACAAGTCCACATCGTTTGTTGCGCATATTGCCGGTCTACATCTATGAGTTCGGGATAAGTGTTGTGATAGCAACTTCAGTTCTACCGCAATTAGTTTCCGCAGTTTCACGTATTCGAATGGCGCAGCGCTTACGCGGTCAGAAAACTCACGGAGTGAAAGCATTCAAACGTATTGCACTTCCACTACTGGAAGAATCCTTAGCTAGATCTTTAGATTTAGCAGCTGCAATGGATTCTCGCGGTTATGGAATCAGTAAGAAACGATCTAGGTACCGGCCCATTAAGTGGGCAAGAATAGATGTGGCAGTTATTCTTGCTGGCCTAGCAGTTGTGGGTCTTTCATGATTAAGTTTTCTAACGTTTCACTCATCTATCCAAACTCAACAACAACAGTGATTGAAAATCTCACTCTTGACATCGCTGAAGGTGAATTAGTTCTTGTAATTGGACCAACAGGATCTGGGAAGTCTTCTTTACTACGACTGATCAACGGCCTTGTCCCTCACCATACAGGCGGTATTTTGGCTGGCAATATTGAAGTTGATGGAATATCTACTGCAGAAGTCAAGCCCGGCGGCTTGGCACATTTGATTGGAATTGTCGGGCAAAACCCCATCAATGGCTTTGTGGCAGATACGGTAGAAGAAGAACTTGTCTTTGGAATGGAAGCTCTCAATCTTTCCAATGAAACAATGCGAAAGCGTGTGGAAGAAGTTTTGGATCTCATGTCTTTGGCTTCACTTCGAAATCGCACTATTGCAACCTTGAGTGGCGGAGAACAGCAACGCGTTGCAATTGCCAGTGCCTTAGTTGCACATCCCAAAGTCTTAGTTCTTGATGAGCCCACAAGTGCGCTCGACCCCATTGCTGCCGAAGAAGTCCTCTCAATCCTTCATCGATTAGTTCACGATTTAAGCCTCACAGTTGTTATTGCAGAACATAAATTGGAGCGCGTCATCCAATTTGCTGATCGCATTGTTCACATCAATGGAGCTGGAACTGCACTGGTTGGAACACCTGAAGAGATTTTGATGAACTCCCCAATTGCTCCACCTATCGTTGAACTTGCTAGAACTCTTGGGTTAAAGGAGATTGGTGTCTCTGTGCGAGATATGCGCCGCATGACACAAGAATTTAGAGATTCACATCAAGTTGCCAAGCCCGAAGTTCCATCAACATCATTGAAGGTATGTGCAACAGTCAAAGACTTAACAATTTCCTATAACGGTAAAAATGCAGTGAA
>CANFUR010000071.1 GCA_947450175.1 Actinomycetota bacterium
GCAGCTAAATCCAGAATTTTCATGCCAGGTGCTGGGGCGATGATCTTGGTTGCGGCTTTGCGCCAGGCTTTGGTGCGGCCCAGGCTTAATAGATCATTGACCAGGTCGTAGCGCTTGGCCACCCCATCAAACATTGCCGCAACTTCATCGGGATCTTTATTCAAATGAGCGCGAGACATAGCCATATTCTCCCTTGAAGTAGGCTCATCCACAACTCTGCGCACGCGAAAGGTTTAAGGATGTCATTTTCAACCACGCCACTTCGAGCATTAGTAATTCCTCGTTCTAGCGCACTGAGCAATTCAATCCTGGTCGTTGGCGGCGTTGGCTTTTTATCGGCATTAGCGCAAATTGCCATTCCAGTTCCAGGTTCTCCAGTCCCGGTAACCGGTCAAACGCTTGGTGTGCTTTTAGTTGGAACTACATACGGTGCATCACTGGGCTTTGCAACTTTTGCAATGTATCTCCTAGCAGGAATTGCGGGCGCACCGATTTTTGCAGGACAAAGTTTTGGTATTGAAAAAGTTACAGGTGCAACTGGTGGCTATTTAGTTGGCATGTTAGTTACTACATATGTTTTGGGTTTATTTGCTAACAAGCGCTTTGATCAAAAATTTACAACAGCGTTGCCATCCATGCTTTTCGGTACTGCTATTGTTTTCACTTTCGGACTTTTCTGGCTGCATCAATTCACCGGAAAAGATTGGACCTGGACAATTAGCGCAGGTTTAACGCCATTTATAATTGGTGAAGCTTTAAAAATTCTAATCGCGGGTACTTCGCTCCCTATTGTTTGGCGTCTAGTTAATAGCAAGAACGCATAACTTAGCTTTCACTATGACTTCCCTCATCCCCGTAACAACCACTCGTCTGGGCGAACACTTGCCTTTGCTCGAATTACTTCCAGATGCCCAACCGTTTGCATGGGTGCGATCTGGTGAAGGAATAGTCGGTTGGGGAGTTCACGCGACAACAACTGTTAGCGGGCCACATAGATTCGCTGATGCCAGACATTGGTGGCAGAAACAATTAGAGGGTTTTGCAGTTACAAATACGGTTCACGGAAATGGAACTGGGCCGGTTTTATTCTCATCATTTTCTTTCTCACCCGAAGATGTTTCGGTTTTAGTTATTCCAAAAGTGATAGTCGGTAAAAAAGGCGATAAATCCTGGATTACTTGGATTGGCTCAGACCCTCAACCAGTATTGAATTCGCTTGCCCCCATGCTCCCAAAGCTTTCTGTTACTTGGGAAATAGATGCGAAAAGCGCCGAAGTATGGAAATCGCGCGTACAAACAGCTATTGATCGTATTGCTGCGCAAGAGTTAGAGAAAGTTGTTTTGGCTAGAGATGCTGAAGGAACTTCGCAAACTCCAATAGATCCCCGATCAATTCTGCGCACACTTGCTCTGGAATATCCATCTACTTGGAATTTTTGTGTGTCGGGTTTAGTTGGCGCAACTCCAGAATTACTTCTTCGACTAACCAAGAGCATGGTTACTTCGCGCGTGTTGGCGGGCACAATTAGTAAGACCGGTGATGATGAAAGAGATTTAGCCCTAGCTGCTTCACTTGCACGGTCTTCAAAAGATTTAGAAGAGCATGAATATGCGGTGCGATCAGTCGCCGATGCAATAGAGCCTTTTTGCACATCAATCAACGTTCCAGAATCACCATTTGTTTTGCACTTAGCAAATGTCATGCACCTTGCAACTGATGTAACTGGGGCTCTTGCCGAAACATTGGCGCATGTTGATGCTTTTACAATTCTTGAACAACTTCATCCATCTGCAGCAGTATGTGGAACTCCCCGACCACAAGCCGCCAAACTTATCAGTGAAATTGAGGCTATGTCTCGCGGCCGTTATGCAGGTCCAGTTGGTTGGATCGATGCTGCAGGTGACGGAGAGTTAGGAATCGCACTTCGTTGCGGACAGATTAAAGGTGATTCAATTCGAATTTTTGCTGGGTGCGGAATTGTTGCTGGCTCTAATCCAGATAAAGAGTTGGCTGAAAGTGAAGCAAAGTTCTTACCAATGCGAAGCGCACTGCTTTAAATAGAGCTCATCGATTCATAGATTGCTTTTAGCGAATCTGCATTTGCATCACGCGAAGGAACCTTCGCGACAACGATTGAAATTCCCTGTACTGGAGTTGCTAAAGTTTTTCTAAGTTCGGCAATTGAAGTAATAGTTGAAGACTTAACTCCCATGGCTGCAGCAATTGCAGCCGGATCTAAACCATGAGGGGTTCCAAAGACTGTTTCAAAGCCGGGCAATCCGCGTTGTGGCAAAGTGGAAAAAATCCCACCTCCATCATTATTAATCACAATAAAGCGGCAGTTGATCTCTTCACGGTGGATTAAGCCAGTTAAATCATGCAGAAATGAAAGATCGCCTAGGACAGCAAATGTTGCTTTGCTGGCAGATGCGATACCTAGTGCGGTTGAAATATTTCCATCGATTCCAGCTAATCCACGATTTGCATGTGTGATTACGCCTTCTCGGGGGGTCGCAAATCCTTCTAAGTCACGTATCGGACGTGATGATGAAACAAAAAGCGTTGAACCGGCAGGGATACCCGCTGCAATTTCTTTAGCAATTATCGCTTCAGTAAATCCAGTTAGTCCTTCAATCTGCTTTGCGCATCGTGCGGCGTATTTTTGCCACTGTGCCGACCATTCCTCTGAAGCTTTTTTGGTATTCAACTGCGGTATCTCAATAAATTTCTTATCTGCAACGCGGTCGCCGTCAACAGTTGCCATGCGGGGATCAACCACAATGTGAGTTAGAGCCAACTTTATAAATGCATTAATAGATCTAGAAAGAGTTGTGCGCCCGATAACAATAACCGTTTGCGGAATTAGGGCAGCGCGAATCTCTGATGAAGTTAAAAAGATGGACGCATGAGCAATAGCATCTGGAAATGAAAGTGGGTCTTCTGCAATAACTGGCCAACCAAGTTCTGTTGCAAATTTTTCCACGCTTTTTTTACTTAATCCACCACAGTCATGACCAATAACTAATACTCCACGATTTGCATCGCTTTTCAATGTTCCAGCTTTAGTTCGTGGCACAAACTCTTTTGGTGCAACAACAATCTCATCCAGCCAAATATTAGATTCGTCAGGCAGTGTTGGTTCATCAAATTGAATATTGAGATGAACAGGACCATTACGCAAACTATCGAAAGGTAGTTCCATTGGAAATACCGGCCCATCAATATCGGCAAAATAACGAACTGCTTTACCGTAGATTCGTGCCTGCTCAGTAGTTTGATTGGCGCCAGTTTTGCGCAAGGTTGCTGGGCGATCCGCAGTTAAAACTAGCAATGGTGCATTCGTATGACTGGCCTCTAAAACAGCTGGGTGATAGTTAGCAACAGCAGTACCGCTTGTACAAACAATTGGAACTGGGCGACCCGTGGCTTTAATAATTCCCAATGCAAAAAAAGCTGCTGTGCGTTCATCAATTCGTACATGCAATTTAATTAATCCGCGCTCTGCTGCGGCATAAAAAGCTAGAGACAAGGGAGCATTGCGTGATCCAGGTGAAATAACTACATCTGAAATTCCAGCTTCTATTATTTGACGAACTATTACACGTGCAAGGCTGGTTGAGTTATTCATCCTAATAGCGCCGCGGTTCTCATGATTCGATTCTTCCACCATTCGTAGCGATCTGCTGACACTTCTAGTCCATCAAATTGTGGCTCAATGTCTGCGACCTCAATATTTCCATCGATGGTGGGGAGATCTCCTAGATTCGAACTTAAAAGCGATGCAGTTGCCAGCCCACACGCATAATCCAAATGTTCTATGGAAGCGGCAAGTTTGAGACCGTATGAAATTCCAATTGCACTTTCCAGCGCACTTGAAACTACAACTGGAAGTTTGTGATGCTCAGCTAGTTTTTTAGCTGGAATAATTCCACCAAGTGGCTGCACTTTGAGCATCAAAATATCTATGGCTCCTTCTAGCTCCACTTCAAATGGATTCTTACTTTTTCGCAGGATTTCATCGCCGACTATCTTTACGTTTATCCGTGATTTTAATTCGCGAAGTTCTTCAATCGTTGCACATGGTTGTTCTACATATTCAATATCGCCACAAAGTTCTAGAAAATTAGTTGCTTGATCTACATTCCAAAGACCATTTACATCAATTCTTAACTTTGCATCTGGTGCAATTTTACGAACTGTGGCAATACGTGCTAAATCTTCTTGCCCATTTTCGCCAACTTTGATCTTAATAGTTGTGCAACCCGGAAAAGCAGAGAGTATGCGTGTGATTTCACTTTCGCTGTTGAGTGCGGGCAGTGTTGCATTAACCGCAATTGTCTTTCGAAATAGATGAGGGATGGGAACAGTTGCAGCTTCAATTGCACATGAAAGCCAGCGTGCTGATTCTTGATCAGAGTATTCAAGGAAAGGTGAAAATTCAGCCCAGCCTTCTGGGCCTTTAAATAAGGCGACTTCGCGGTGGTTAATTCCCCGAAAATTCGTTTTGGTAGGGAGACTTACAACTCTTAACGAATCGAGAATCAAATCAAGCATGTGTTATGGACGCTTTGGGAATTTCCCGAAATCAGGATCGCGCTTTTCTTTATACGCATCTCGGCCTTCTTGTCCTTCTTCTGTCATATAAAACAGTAACGTTGCATCTCCCGCTAATTGCTGTACACCAGCTAATCCATCATCGGCTGCATTCAAACTGGCCTTTAGTAATCGAAGTGCTAGCGGTGAATTTCGGAGCATTTCGCGTGACCATGAAACTGTTTCGGCTTCAAGTTCTGCAAGTGGGACGACAGTATTTACAAGTCCCATGTCTAATGCTTCTTGGGCATCGTATTGTCTGGTGAGAAACCAAATTTCTCGGGCTTTCTTTTGACCAATATGTGCCGCAAGTAAGCCTGCGCCATATCCGCCATCAAATGAGCCGACCATTGGTCCAGTCTGACCAAATTTTGCATTATCTGCAGCAATTGTTAAATCACAAACAACATGTAAAACATGTCCTCCGCCTACTGCCCAACCTGCAACCATTGCAATAACTGGCTTAGGTGTGCGACGAATTTGAACTTGTAAATCTAAAACATTAAGACGCCCAATACCTTTTTTTGCGAGCTTGTCGTCACCAAGATATCCATCATCTCCGCGTACACTAATGTCACCACCAGAACAAAACGCTTCAGTTCCTTCACCGGTAAAAATAATGACGCCAACTTCTTCGTTGTCACGTGCAAGGTGAAAAGCTTCAATTAATTCAATGATTGTTTGTGGGCGAAATGCATTGCGAACTTGTGGGCGGTTAATGGTGATTTTGGCCATGCCATCACCCATTTGATATTTAATATCAGTGAAATCTTCACCACCTGGCGCGCTTATCCAATTAGGAATCTCACGGCTACCAAAATCTCGCTTGAAAGGCTTGCTCACATTTCCTCCATAGTCTTTACAAGGGATACCCTACGGGTGCAATGGAGACGAAGTCACAACGAGGTATTGACCGGGTTAACCCTGCGTGCACAATCCCTGATTTAGCCGCGCAAATCAATGCCGCCCTAGCTGGCAGTGCTTCTGCCTTGGGCTTGGGCGAGGTTCGATCCACCAGCTGCCCATCAAATATCGCATTAGTAATTGGTACAAGTGGAACAACTGGAATGAGCAAAGAAGTTGCATTTACTTCTCACGCATTACTTTCTTCAGCACGTGCCTCTAATAAATATCTGAATGCAAAAACTGGACAGCTCTGGTCACTTTTTCTGCCGCTTACTCATATCGCAGCTGTCAATGTAATTCTCCGTTCAATGGAACTAGGAACATTGCCGATTGATTTGCGTGATCACGAAGGTGAATATCCAAAAGTTGATTTTACTTCAATTGTCCCTACCCAGTTATTTCGTGCACTCAATGGCGATGATCGA
>CANFUR010000072.1 GCA_947450175.1 Actinomycetota bacterium
TCTTTGTACAGTGATGAATATTCTCAACGGGAAGTAAAACCGTTAGAGATGCGAATTGAAGGGGGAGTGGAATATCTTTTTGCTTATTGCTACAAGGCTTCTGCTTTTAGAGTATTTCGAATCGATCGGATTCAGAGTTTAGAAATTCTTGAGGAGGTCCCAGACCAACAAATTGAGGTTAATGATGCTGCCTCTGATGGGCTCAATTCGATAGTAACTTTCAACTCCAAATTGCGCTTGATGAAGGAGCGATTTGGTCTAGAAGATGCGCAAATAAATGTGAAAACCTCGATTCGTTCATTTTCCAAGCAATGGCTTATTCGTAGTATTTTCGCCAGCTCTGGAAGCGCGGTTTTGGAAGAACCATCTGAAATTTCGGCTGAAATAGCCGAGAAAGCGCAGTTGATACTCAATCGTTATCTGGCCCTTTGAACTGCCTAGCCTTTTTTACATTCTCTGAGGTAGCCTTGCCACTTAGGTATTTCTAGCCACAAGGAGTTTGCAATGTTTTTACGTGAACCTAGCCATATTTTGATTCTTCTTATCGTTGTGCTTGTTCTCTTTGGCGCTAAGCGTCTACCTGATTCAGCCCGCTCTCTTGGTCGTTCGATGCGTATTTTTAAGAGCGAAATGAAGGAAATGACCGCCGAAGAAAAAAAGGCTGAGGGCGAAACCCCTACAGATAAGTAAGACCTGATGGCGTCTATCAAAGACGCACGGATGCCTCTACTAGATCATTTACGAGAACTTCGTAAGAGAGTAGTTCGCGCATCTGTCGCGATTCTCCTGGCATCTGGCTTTGGGTGGTATTTCTACAATTCAATTATTACGAGATTAGCTCTTCCCGTATGTGATTTAGCCGCAGCACAAAAAAATGGCGCTACTCACTGTGGTTCTCTTTATATCAATGGAGTTCTTGGGCCACTCAATCTTCAAATCAAGGTTGCATTACTAACCGGGGTAATTGTTTCTGCGCCATTTTGGCTCTATCAGCTCTGGGCATTCATCGCGCCTGGGTTACACCGTAAGGAAAAACGCAACTCAATTCTTTTCTTCGTCTCAGCCACGCCCTTTTTTGTCGCTGGTGCAACTATTGGGTATCTCATATTGCCAGTTGCCATCAAGGTTCTTTTTGGTTTCACACCCAACTCTTTGGCGAATCTAGTCAAATTTGATGACTACCTAGATTTTGTTATGCGAATCATTCTGCTTTTTGGTTTAGCTTTTGAACTTCCAGTTTTCCTGATCACTTTCAATTTAATTGGTTTTCTGCGCGGGCAAACGATTCTCAAACCATGGCGGATATGGGTTTTCTGCATCGTTCTATTCACGGCAGCGTTCACTCCGACGGGTGACCCTTTGACGATGTCGCTTCTCGCGGTGCCTTTGATAGTTCTCTACTTCATGGCTGGAGGCATCGCCCTACTCGTTGATAGGCGCCGCGATAAACGGGCCGATAAAATAGCAACAGGGCCGACTTCAATTCAAGCCCCAGCGCCTATAAACGAATAGTTGGATAGGGTCGGCGCATGTGGGCCCTAGTTATTAATCCAGTCTCAGGCCAAGGTAACGGGGCTCGATTAGGCACCTATGTCGCGGGCTATCTCAATTCTCGGTCAATTTCCTACGAGATAATTATTGGACGCAATTCAATAGACCAAGGTGATTTACTGCAAAGATTTATCGATAGATATTCTGATTGCGCGGGAGTAATAGCAGTTGGTGGTGATGGCTTACTTCATTTAGTTTTGCAAAAAACTGTTCCTGCTCAAATTCCATTAGCGGTAATTCCTGCGGGGACAGGGAATGATTTTGTCCGAACATTGGGTTGGTCTCTAACAGATATCGATCAATTATTGGAAAAAGTTTTAACAACTGCCCCACGCAGTATTGATTTAGGTCTGGTGGATGGTGAATGGTTTGGCGCTATTTTATCGACAGGCTTTGATTCGCTCGTTAATGAGCGAGCAAATGGAATGAGCTGGCCTAAAGGCCCAATGAAATATAACGTCGCAATAGCTTTTGAACTGCCTAGCTTTAAACCACGCCATTATGAAATCGCGTTAGATGATCGAACAATATCTACCGAAGCCATGCTCATAGCTGTCTCAAACGGCGCATCGTATGGGGGAGGCATGTTGGTTTGTCCGCAGGCCGATATTTCAGATGGGTTTTTTGATGTGATGGTTTTACATCCAATCTCCAAACTAGAGTTTATAAAAGTCTTCCCTAAGGTCTTCAAGGGTACGCATATTTCTCATCCGGCAGTAGAAATAGTACGTAGTAAAAAAGTATCAATAACTGCTGATGCAGTTGCTTACGCCGATGGTGAACGTATTGGACAACTTCCAGTTTCCGCAGAATGTATATCTGGTGCACTTTCAACGTGGATGCCATGACAACACCGGCCGAAAGATTTGCCGCAGCTAAGATTCGGACTCAGTACAAGGAGACAACTGCCTTCATACAAAGTTTCGACTTCGAATTTGATCCTTTTCAGGTGGCGGCCTGCCATGCCGTTGAAGATGGCAGCGGAGTTCTTGTTGCAGCACCAACAGGTGCGGGCAAAACAGTTGTAGGCGAATTTGCTGCTCACTTGGCCCTGAAACTAGGTAAGAAATGTTTCTACACGACACCAATTAAGGCGCTTTCTAATCAAAAGTATTCAGAATTTGTTGCAATGTTTGGTGAAGATCGTGTTGGTCTTTTAACCGGTGATACAAGTATTAATGGTGAAGCCGATATCTTAGTTATGACTACCGAGGTTCTTCGAAACATGTTGTACGCGGGCTCGAACACCCTTACTAATCTGGGGTATGTAGTAATGGATGAAGTCCACTATCTGGCCGATAAGTTTCGCGGTGCAGTTTGGGAAGAAGTGCTTATTCACTTAATGGAGAGCGTTCAAGTCATTTCACTCTCTGCAACTGTTTCAAATGCTGAAGAGTTTGGTGAATGGTTGGGGGAGGTTCGCGGGAATACACAGGTTATCGTCAGTGAAATTAGACCAATCCCGCTCTATCAACACGTGTTAATTGGAAATAAACTTTTAGATCTCTTTGAAAAGCCGGGGCAAATAAATCCTGAGATTTTGAGGCGCGAACGCGAGGCGGTTCGAAAAGCATCATTTAGCAGAAATCGACGTGGCAGTTTCAGTGAACGAGAGGATCGCTTAACTCGTGCAGACATTATAGAAAAGCTTGCGGGACAGAATTTATTGCCAGCAATCACTTTTATTTTTTCACGAATTGGATGTGACGCAGCAGTTAAGCAATGTTTGCATGCAGGTCTTCGATTGACTACTACTGAAGAGCGGACCGAGATTCGCGCTACTGCGCTTAAGTACACCCAAAATATTGCCGAGGAAGATCTTGAAGTATTAGGTTTTCAAGACTGGCTTACTGCCCTCGAGCGCGGAATTGCCGCGCATCATGCTGGATTACTGCCTAGCTTTAAATCTGCCGTAGAAGAACTGTTTCAAAAGGGATTGATCAAAGCAGTCTTTGCAACTGAGACCCTTGCTCTCGGCATCAACATGCCGGCACGCACTGTTGTGTTAGAAAAACTTATTAAATATAACGGTGAATCGCATGTTCCGATTACGCCGGGGGAATACACGCAGTTAACTGGACGTGCAGGCAGACGTGGTATTGATATTGAAGGTAACGCAGTTATTCAATGGTCGCCAACCGTTGATTCTGCTTCGGCTGCAGGATTGGCTTCAACTCGTACGTATCCATTACGTTCATCATTTGCACCGACCTACAACATGTCTATTAATCTCATCGCACGTTTTGGTCGAGAGCGCGCACGACGTTCTCTCGAATCATCATTTGCTCAATTTCAAGCTGATCGCGCAGTTGTCGGCCTCTCTCGCCAAATAGCCAAGAATGAAGGTGCAATAGAGGAACTAGTTTCGCAAGCTGTCTGTCATCTAGGAGATTTTCTTGATTACGCAGGAATTCGTCGCGAAATTAAGGAAGTTGAAACACTCCTATCAAAGCGCGATAACAAGAAAACCTTTGATAATCGTCAGCGCGCACGCTTAGAAGGTGACTTATCGGATTTAAGAAAAGGGTTAAGGAATCACAGCTGCCATGCATGCGCCCAACGTGAAGATCATGCACGCTTTACCGAAAAGGCTGGCCGATTAAACCGTGAAAACGAAGGGTTACGAACGAGGGTTGAAAGTCGAACACATGTTATTGCAAAGACCTTTGATCAGATTTGTCAGGTGCTGACTCATCTGGGCTATATCGAAGGAGAAAAGCCCACAACCCAAGGCAAGATTCTTACAAAGATTTACGCAGAATCTGATCTTTTATTAACTGAGTCAATACGTCGTGGAATATTGGATGATCTCAACGCCCCTGAACTTCTTTCAGTTGTGTCAACGATGATTTTTGAATCACGTAATGCTGACAATGTGGCACCTAAAATGCCTAGTCCACGAGTTTCCAGTGCACTCGCCGATGTGATCTCTATCTGGGCTGAGTTGGAAGAGTTGGAAACGGACTATGGCGTTAAGACCCAACGCCAACCAGATGCAGGCTTTTGTTGGGTTTCATACCGATGGGCTAATGGGAATTCATTACAAAACGTTCTTAAGGGATCAGACATGTCCGTAGGTGATTTTGTACGTTCGACTAAGCAACTCGCTGACCTTCTCAATCAAATAGCTTCTGCAAGTGAGAAGTTACGCCCGGTATGCAAAGATGCGGTTAAACGCATTGATAGGGGAGTAGTTGCATTCCTCATGGGAGATCTATGACATTAATGCTTTTAGATAGTGCATCTCTTTGGTATCGCGCTTATTATGGAATGCCTGACACATTGACGGCACCAGATGGAACACCCGTTAATGCAATCCGTGGATATATTGACATGACCGCACGATTGCTATCTGTCTATAAACCTAATCGATTAGTCGCTTGCTTAGATGGTGATTGGCGTCCAAGTTGGAGAGTGGAACTTTTTCCTGATTACAAAGCAAATCGGTTGGAAGAAGAGGGCGATGAAGAGGAAGAACCGGAAACTCTTACGCCGCAAATTCCGATTCTTCTGGACCTGCTTGATCTCTTTAAAATTCCAGTAGTGGGCGTAGATGATTACGAAGCCGATGATGTTATGGCTACATATGCCGAAATAGAAAAGGGCCCGATTCGTATCGTTACTGGTGATCGGGATCTTTTCCAGATGGTCGATGATAAGCGTGATATCAAAGTTGTTTATTTGGCCAAAGGTATTTCACAACATGATTTAGTTGATATTAAATACGTTGCCGATAAATATGGCATTCCGGGTGATCGTTATGCGCTCTTTGCCATGTTTAGAGGAGACCCATCCGACGGATTGCCTGGCGTCCGAGGAATTGGTGAGAAAGGCGCAGCATTCATCGCAAATGCATTTGCCAATGTTGATCAAGCTTTAAATGCTGCCCACACAGCTCACGAATCGTTGCCACCAGCTCTGGCCAAGAAAATTATTGCCGGCGCAGATTACTTAAAAATTGCTCCAACAGTTGTCCAAGTAGCTAGAAATGCCCCTTTGCCACAAGTCGATCTTTCAATGCCCAAAGCACCAGCTGATTTATCCGCTATCTATCAATTCAAGGAGCGCTATGGATTAGGTGCCAGCGTGGATCGTTTGATCAGTGCTCTAGGTTGGTAGCTCTTCTACTCTCGGCGTTAAGCGGCGCATTTTTAAGCGGAGCATTTGAACCAATCAATAGATGGTGGTTAGCACCTTTGGCGTTAGCGCTGCATATGTATGTCCTCGACAAATCTGAAAAGAAATTTGTTTCAGTAGTAGCTTTCGCGCTCACTTTCAA
>CANFUR010000073.1 GCA_947450175.1 Actinomycetota bacterium
AATAGGAAGAGTTGGATCGCCTTTTTGAAAAGCAATCGAACCATCGGCAGCAAGAACGACAACGTGACCGGCATGAACCGATTCAACTTTTCCACCGCGTGTTACTTCGGCTAGAACTTCACCTAACATCATTCGGTAGAACGTGGCAGAGATGACCACACATGTGCTTGAAGTTCTTGTCCTTCAGCTGCCATGTCATAGGCATAGAAAAGTTCGCCCGCAACGAGTCCATACAGTCGAACTCCTGCAGTAACAATCTTTGCTGTAGGTGCTGAATAACCTTGATCCATTACTAGTTGAATCTTTGGACCGTCAAAAGTTCCCACCCAGCCTTCAGTAATTCCAGTGGAGTGTGAAATCAAAACTTCCAAAACATTATTTGGTTTAACACGCCAAAAGCCAACTTCGGATGCGCCTGGGCGAAGGATTTCACCGTCAGCATCAATTATCCAAGAACGTGAAAAATAATTAAGGAAGTTACGTCCGTCATGGTTAAAAACAACTTCATGAGCAAATTCAAAACCTTCGATCGTTGGATATTCACCACGACCTTTACCGCGCCATGTTCCCACTAGCCATGCCAGTGGATTGAGATCCGGATGCAGACCTTCGGGGATTGTGAAAACCATTTATGGACGTCCTCTGAATTTGGGTGAACGACGTGCTTGCGATTGACGTCCACGAAATGCATAAAAGATGAGCGCAATACCTAAGGCGATGGCAACTAAGCCAAGGATTACTGAAGTAAAAAGCTCCACACGCCAAATCTTAGCGGTTAAACAATAACCTGCTGTAATGCTGGAATTCCATCGATGGTCAGCGTGGAATCAGTTGGTGTATTTCGCTTAATCATCGCTAATGCAATCGTGCCGAGTTCATGGTGGCGGGCTACTGTGCCAATAAAGCCAACAACTACGCCATCATTTTCAACTTTTGCGCCAGTGGCTGGAAAGCCAACATCGCTTCCATCAAGGTGAAGCAACACTAATCGACGAGGTGGATTTCCTAAGTTAAAAATCTTAGCCACTGTTTCTTGCCCACGATAACAACCCTTATTCATATGTACTGCACCATTTAATACGCCGAGTTCATTAGGTATTGATTTATGGTCAGTTTCAAAACCAATTCGTGGACGGTGCGCAGCTACACGCTCTGCATCTAATGCCCATGTGCCAACTTGTGTTGCAACTGCATTAAAAGTTTGTGCCATATCTGCGACTTCATTACGGGGCACAAGTGCAAATGGTCCACCGAGTTCGGTTGTTGCACCTGGTGCGCGCAAAACTGCATATTCAGAGGATGCATCGCGCACATCGACTTTGAGCATAAATTTCATCTTGGTTAAATACGCAACCAAAGTATCGGCATAACCCGGATCCAAAACTAACCACGAAGTAGTTCCGTCATCGACAACATTGAACTGATATTCAATGTGACCTTGCGGATCCAAAATCATTGCCGATTTCCAAACACCGACCTCTAAATCACTTAAAAACTGAGTGGTTAAATCATGCAACCATTTCAGGCGATCATCACCGCTTACTGCAACTATTGAAAGATGTGAAAGATCTGCCCATGCCGTGCCTGCTTCAAGTGCGCGCTGTTCTTTAACTGGCTCACCAAAATGCCAGATTGCACCTTTATCAGGTCCAGCTTCAACTAATACGGCGCTCATTGACAGTTAGAACAGGTTCCATAAATTGCAAAGTGAGAAACATCTGTTTTAAATCCATATTCATCTGAAAGTGCATTCACAAATGTTGCAGCAATATCTAACGGCGCATCGCCAACTGCTTCGCACTTTCCGCAGACTAAGTGCAGATGAGTTAATTCTTCAGCTGCATGGTAAGTGGCACCGCCATGACCTAAGTGCGTGTGCTGTACTAAACCAACGTTTTCTAGAGTTTCTAAGTTGCGATAAACCGTTGAAAGATTAATTCCTGGATGAGTAAGCCGTACTTTCTCGGCAACTTCTTCAGGCGTTGAATGCCCCAATTCGCGCACAGCTGCAAGGACTAATTCGCGCTGAGGTGTTAAACGTAAACCTTTATCGCGTAGCTCGTGCTTTTCTGCCATGAGACAAGCCTACCTCGAGCAGAACAATTGGATACCTCAGTTTGAGCGGGGTATTCTCTGCCAATGGCCAAGGTACTCCTACTCACCAACACGCTTGGTGCTAGTGCTGAGGTTTTACCTGCACTTGGTTTGCTTCAGCACAATGTTCGTATCTTGCCTGCCGAAGCATCTGTATTAGTTGATGCTCCCGATGTTGATGTTTTATTGATCGATGCACGCCGCGAATTACCTGCAGCGAAATCATTAACTAAATTAATTACAACAACTGGAATTGGTTGCCCAATTATTGCAATCACAACTGAAGGCGGCTTATCTGCATTTAACGCCGACTGGGGAATCAGCGATGTAATCCTTGATACCGCAGGTCCCGCCGAAGTTGATGCACGAATTCGTATTGTTTTAGGTAAGCAAGCAGCTGCTGCGTTAGAAAACGATCCACATAATGGTGAGATTCGAAGCGGCGATGTTTCTATTGATGAATCAACATATACCGCGCGCCTTAAAGGTGAAGTTCTTGATTTAACTTTTAAAGAGTTTGAATTACTAAAGTATTTAGCTCAGCACCCCGGTCGTGTTTTTTCTCGCGCCCAATTGTTGCAAGAAATCTGGGGCTATGACTATTTCGGTGGTACTCGCACAGTAGACGTGCACATCCGTCGCCTTCGTTCAAAGCTTGGCCCAGAGTTTGAAGCAATTATAGGAACCGTAAGAAACGTGGGATATCGCTTCACTGTCGATGCATAAGCCATGCGTCATATTCTTAAACTTCATCGCAACTTAAATAAGGATTCACTTCCTCAAGTGGCTCATGACTACACAATAGAAACTTTTGATACGCGGATTCATAAACAAGCCTGGCTTGATTTAAATAATGCAATCTTTACTAATCACCCAGATCAAGGAAATTGGGCTGTTGCCGATTTAGAAAACCGTATGGCGCAGCCGTGGTTTGATCCGCAAGGATTCTTTTTAGCAACTGAAAATGGCCACATCGTGGGCTTTGTTTGGACCAAGATTCATCAGGATTTAGTAAATCAAGATCCAGTGGGTGAGCTCTATGTAGTTGGAACTGATCCAGTTCACCATGGCCGGGGCATCGCCCGCGCACTTTCGGTAGAAGCGATTAACTACTTTGTTAGTAAGGGTTTAAAGCATGCGATGTTGTATGTGGATGCCGATAACGACAAAGGCTTAAAACTTTATGATTCTCTTGGTTTTAATTAATCAATAAAAAAAGAGCCAGGGGAACTGGCTCTTTTTTTGTGCCCCTACCTATTAAGGTCGAACAGGTTTAACTGGTCGCACAGGCTTTGCAGGAATATTTGCCTTTGCAGCCGTTACTGCAGCTTTGAAAGCATCGCGTGCTGCCTTCTTAGCTTCAGGTGTTGTTGCTGCAGCAATTGCGGCATCGCGTGCATTTTTTGCTGCGGTAATTACAGGTTGCGCAGCTGCAATAGCGTTCTCACGCGCATCATGCGCTGCTTTAAATGCTGCTTTAGCGGCGACGAACGCTGCTTTTTGTTCTGGAGTTAATGCAACCTTCTTAACAACTGGTGTTGATGATTGCGCTGCGCTAGCTCCAGAGACACCCACAAGTGCAAATAGACCAACAGCAATCGTTGCTGCGATAGATCGTTTTACCATGGACATGAAAACCCTCTTCTCTTCCACAACATCTTGCGGATAAGGAAAAAATAGGGTGCCCCAGTGTGGCAAAGCTTTGTTTAGCTTGTGAAATTTGTGTGAAAATTAAGCAATAAGTTCTTTTAGGCCCGCAATCAAGCGATCTACATCATCTCGTGTGGAATATGGCGCTAAGCCTGCACGTAAGGCCCCAATATCACCAAGACCTAATGCACGTGATACTTCTAGGGCATAGAAGTTAGAGGCTGGCAGTGTGACGCTTTTAAGTGCCATTGCTTTGTAGATATCAGCGCTGTTATGCCCTGCAAATGAGAAATAAATTGTAGGTGTGCGGTGCTTGGCATGGCCATACAAAGTCACACCGGGCAATGCAGCAACCGAACTTTCTAGGTACTCAAGAAGTTCGTCCTCATATTTTTCTAGCGCGTTCATAGAATTAACTATCTTTTCGCGGCGAGTTGTTCCATTGCCTGGCGCCATCTCTGCAATGAAATTAACTGCTGCAATACAACCCGCCATTAATTCATATGGAAGCGTTCCAAATTCAAAGCGCTCTGGAACAACATTAGTTGCTGGCAGTAATTTGTCATTATTAAGTGTTTCAAGAAGTGCAGGCGATGCGGCCAATGCTGCGCAGTGTGGACCCATCAACTTATAGAAAGAAAAACCAAAAAAGTCAGCGCCAATATCTTTGGCGCTAATTGCAGCATGTGGAGTTAAGTGCACGCCATCAACATAAAACAGAGCACCAACTTTGTGTACAGCTGCACCAATTGCTTTTAAATCTGGGCGAGTACCGATTGTGTTTCCGGCCCCCGTAATTGCAACTAACTTTGTCTTAGAAGATAAAACGGATTCAACGGCGGCAACAGTGATTTCTGTTGTTGCAAGATCTAATTCGGCCCAGCGCACAGTTGCACCAACAGCTTCTGCAGCTTGAATCCAAGGACGAACATTTGAATCATGATCAAGGCGACTAACAACTACTTCATCCCCTGGTCCCCAGTTTTTAGCAAGGGTGCGTGAAAAGTCGTAGGTAAGTTGTGTCCAAGAGCGTCCATATACAACTCCGCGGGGATCAACATCAATGAGATCGCCAACTGCTTGACGAAAACCCAACACATACTCTTCAGCGTTTTTCTCTGACTCGGTATTAACGTTGCGATTAGAAATTGGCTTAGTTATTGCATTAGCAATTGCTGCGCCAACGACGAGTGGAACTTGAGAACCCCCGGGGCCATCAAAGTATGCAAGGCCAGTATTGAGTGAAGGAAAGTGGGAGCGGATTTTATTAACGTCGTAGGTCATAGCGTGCAGGTTATCACCGCACGAGTTCGGCGCACATAGCCCTGAAAGCTTTTGTATGCGCGTCAACATCGCCGGCTGTTGTATCTGGACACATCAGCGCCATATTGTGGAAAGGCGTAATCAAAAATCCATCATTGAGCATGCGCAAATGTATGTACTGCTCTAATTCAAAATCACCTGCATTGTTAGCATCAGCGCCAGTTATTGGTGCGGTTTTGCCAAACATGTATTCACCACGTGCACCTAAACGATTACAAGTCCAAGGTAAATCAAACTCTTTGATCGCACCATCAACACCATCAGACCAACGTGTGCCTAAATCAATCATGTGGTCAAAGTTTTTTTGTGTTAAAACTTGCGTCAACGTTGCGCGCATGGATGCAAGAGATAAAGCATTTCCAGCTAAAGTTCCACCGATTCCACCGGTATCAATAATTTCAAGTTCAACCATACGCTTAATGTCATCGGCTATTTTTTGAGTCATTCCGAAAGTTCCAGTTGGAATTCCGCCAGCAATTGCTTTACCAATAGTTAAAAAATCGGGCCTTAAGCCGCGATCTGCTGTCATTCCCCCAGGGCCAACCGAGATTGTGTGGGTCTCATCAATAATCAAAATTGTGCCGTATTTCTTAGCAAGATCTTGCACTGCTTCTAAATAACCAGCCTGGGGTAAGACGATTCCAACATTTGTCATTGCGGGTTCCATCAAGATTGCAGCAACATCGCCATGCGCTAAAGCTTTTTCCATTCCAGCAA
>CANFUR010000074.1 GCA_947450175.1 Actinomycetota bacterium
AACAGGATTCCCATTAACAGATAAGTTAGCGGCAGAATTCACAAAGCAGTTCCCAAATGTAAAGTTTAAAATCAATCGCGATTCATTCGCTAACTTGACTGCAAACTCACCACGCTTGCTCGCAAGCAATAACGCACCAGATCTGATCCGTCTACCAACCATTGGTGACACAGTTAAGAACAAGCTTCTACTTAACTTAGATCCATACTTCAAGGCATATGGCTGGGATAAGTGGTCTGCTGCTCAGCTTTCAGGACTACGTGTTAACTCTCAGAATGTTCGTGGTTCAGGAAGCCTTTATCAATTAGGTCTTGGCTACAGCATCACTGGTGTATTCATGAACCTCAACCACGCTAAAACTCTAGGCATCACTGCACCACCACAGACATTGGCTGAGTTTGAAGCTGATTTAGCGTTAGCTAAGGCTGCAAACATTATTCCAATCATGGCTGGCGACAAAGATGGCGTTGTGAACTTTGATGTTCAGGCACTTATCAATGTTTACGGTGATCGTCAGAAACTTTCAGACTGGATCTACAACGTACCTGGTGCAACATATGACACTCCAGGTGCTGTAAAGGGTGCAGACAAGATTAGAGAATGGGCTGACAAAGGTTACTTCCCAGATGACATCAACGCAGTTGATTACTTCACTTTCATTACTCGTTTCGCAAGTGGTGAAGGCCTATTCTCCTTCAACGGTAACTGGGAAGCAGCAAACGTTCAGAAGAACCTTGGCGCCAACGCTAAGTTCTTCCTATTCCCTCCAGTAACCAAGGGTGGAAAGCACGTTGCAATGGGTGCAGCTAACTCATTCTCTGTTCCAGCAAAATCTAAGAACAAGGATGCAATTGTGTACTTCTTGAACTGGATTCATACAAACGCCAAGGCTCGCCAAATTACATTAGATGTAACTGGTGCAACACCTGGTGGAGATCCAAAGACTGCCCTTCCAAAGGTAGCTGCTGGGTCACTTATTGAAGATGGATTAAAGATGGCAGCTCAGTTGTCTAAGGACAACGGCTACATCGATTTCATGGCTAATGCCACAGCTGGTATTTACGCTAATGCGATCATCCCTCAATCTCAGCTACTCGTAGGAGGCAAGATCACCGGTAAAGAGTTCGTTACCGCTGTTCAAGATTCATACGCAAAAGAGCTGGGCCGCTAAGTAAGAGGTAGAAAGTAAGTATCTGGCCCACCAATTATCATGTGGTAGTTGGTGGGCCAGATTCTCTTCAATTTAGGAAAGTGGAGATTTAAAGACAATGAAGCGCAATAATTTCCTTGGAGCGCTCATTTCCATGCCCGCGGTACTCATTTACTCACTTTTTGTTATTTATCCATTAATTTCTGCTTTTCGATTCTCCTTAACAGACTGGGATGGAATCGGTGAGAAAAAATTTATAGGTCTAGAAAACTACATCCAGATCTTTCAATCCCCAGAGCTAGTAGCTTCAATTAAAAACTCTTTATTACTCATAGTTTTCTTCAGCGTATTTCCAATTTTCTTTGGACTTTTGTTGGCAAATTTTATTGTTCGTATACGCACTCAGAGAATACGTTCAATCACGCAAGTTGTTCTCTTTTTCCCTCAGATTTTGCCGCTAGCTGCCTCAGGAATTGCTTGGTCGTGGATGTATGCAAAAAATGGATTGATAAATCAATTCTTAAGGGCAATTGGACTAGAAAAAATCGCACAACCATGGCTGGCAGGTTTTAGCACTGCACTGCCGGCAGTGGGAATTATTGGGGCTTGGGTATTAACTGGTTTTTGTGCTGTTTTGCTAGCCACGGGAATTAGCAAGATTGATTCATCGCTGTACGAGGCTGCTCGTATTGATGGTGCAAATTGGTGGAATGAGTTTCGCAACGTCACAATTCCAGGATTACGCCAAGAAATCAGCGTACTAATTACCGTAACCACAATTGCTGCGCTCAGTAGCTTTGACATTATTTATGTAACTACGCTGGGTGGACCAGGAAGTTCAACACTTGTTCCAGGTATCTCTATTTATCGCTTGGCATTTACGCAAAGCGCAGTCGGTCTGGCTTCAGCATTTGGAATCTTGCTTATGGTTATTGTGTTGTTGGCCATTGTGCCAATTCAGTTTTATTCAAGGAGAAGTGATCAATGATTACAACCTTGTCCGAAAAGATTATTGGCCGAACACTTCTGATCATTGCTGTGATATTTACGGTAATGCCAATTTTAAGCATGTTTTCGGCGTCATTAGAGCCAGCAGATACAACTCCGCTTGGTCTTTCATGGCCAAAGCACCCTCAATGGAGCAACTACAAAGAGGCGATCTCCGGGGGCCATGTAGTGGAATTAATGAAGTCCAGTATTTTCATTGTTCTGCTTGTCGTGCCAATTACTTTGCTATTTGCAACTATGGCTGGATATGCAATTGGAAAGATGAAGATACGCGGACATTCAGCGCTTTTCTTTTTCTTCTTACTTGGCCTAACGATACCTTTTGAATCTTTAATCGTTCCACTGTATTACCAGGTAGACAGACTTCACTTACTTAATACTCAATTTGCAATAGTTTTCCCATTGATAGCTTTGTTTATGCCTTTTAGTATTTTTTGGATGAGAGCTCACTTCTTACGAATTCCAAGTGAAATATCAGAAGCTGCAAAAGTTGATGGAGCAAGTGAGTTCCAAGAGTTCCGCAGAATTCATATGCCTCTGGCTATTCCTTCGGTATCGGCGTTAGCCGTAATTATTTTTATTTGGACATGGAATCAATTTATTTTGGGCGTAGTTCTTATTGATGATCCATTAAAGCGAACCGTTGCAGGAGCTCTCACATTTTTCCAGGGTCAGTATTGGATCAGCATCCCTCTGATTAGCGCATCGGCATTGATCATCATTACGCCTTCACTAATTCTCTTTCTTATATTCCAGCGTAAATTTATTAGTTCTCTACTTCAGGGGGCCATCAAAGCATGAAGGGCCTTAATTAATAATGACATTAACTTTAGAAGACAAATGGGTATGGGATCTTTGGCTTGCACCCGAAAAAGTTGATGGCAAGTGGCATATCTTTTTTCTTCAAGCGCCACGTTCTTTAGTTAATTCCGATTTGCGTCATGCACATGCAACTGTCGGTCATGCGATATCTGCGGATTTAATTGATTGGGACTACGTAGGAACCGCTCTAGAGCCAAGTGCCTTTGGTGCTTGGGATGACCGAGCAATCTGGACGGGAAGTATCATCAAATCAGATACTGGTCTGTGGCATATGTTTTATACCGGAACAAATAAGTCAAAAGAAAATGGTTTTGTTCAACGAATTGGTCTTGCAACCTCTACAGATTTAATGACATGGGAGAAAAAAGAAGGTTTCGTCACAGAAGCAGATGCACGTTGGTATGAAAGAGCCGCTCAAGTGATGGATGAAAAGCAAGAGGGTGCGCCAAGTTGGTATGAAGAAGCATGGCGCGATCCTTGGGTATTTAAAGATGCTGCAAGTGATGAATGGGTAATGCTTATTACCGCTCGTTCAAACACTGGTGCCTACGATTCACGCGGCACAATCGGTGTTGCGCGATCAAAAGATTTACTCAATTGGGTTGTATGCGAACCCTTAAACGTCGATTCAGAGTTTGGGCACTACGAAGTACCTCAGCTGATGCACTCTACGGATTCAGAGCTAGTTATTTCTTTTTGTTTAGCGGCTAATAATCATGCGGCAACCAGATTAGCTAGAGGTGAACGAGCTTGGACTGGCAATGGCATCATGCGCGCTTCAAGTTTTGATGGAGTGTGGAAAGTTGAAAACGACCCATTCTTAGAAGATCCACACTATGCAGCCAGAATTATTCACGATGATGAGAAATTGATTGCCATGGCCTGGCTGAATTTTGTAGGTGAAGATTTTCAGGGTTATATCGATAACCCCATTGATGTCACTAAAGCATTTGAATCTAAGTACACACTCCGCATCAAATCAGAGAAGAGATAACAGTGAGTTCACAGGTAGCCGGATTTGTTGCTGAAGGTTTTGAAAAGATACAAAAAAGCTTTGAAGAGATAATCTCCCAAGCCCCTGATTCTGGCGCTGCCGTATCTATCTGGCACAAAGGCAAAAATGTCGTTAATTTGTGGGGTGGATTAGCAGATAAAGAAAGCAAAGCTGCTTGGAATGAAGACACTAAGGTCGTGGTTTTCTCTTCTACTAAGGGCCTCATGTCTTTGGCTTTAGCTCAACTGTTTCAGGCAGGCAAATTTAGTTATGACGATTTAGTTATTAAGTATTGGCCCGAATACAAAGGCGCCGGAAAAGAAAAGACAACTATTGGTCAATTAGTCTCACATCAAGCTGGAGTTCCATTTTTCGCCGGTGATATTCATCCGGATCAGGTAATTAACTGGGATTACATGATTTCTAAGATTGAGCAAGAAGCACCTGTTTGGGAACCCGGATCGGCATATGCCTATCACGCAATCACACACGGTTGGTTAACGGGTGAAATCATCAGAAGAGTTAGTGGAATGTCACCAGGGCAATATTTAGCAAAAGAAATCAGCTCACTGTTATATGCGGATACGTGGCTAGGTCTGCCATTAGAGCTAGAAAGTGAAGTTGCACCTTCCTATGCACACGCTGATTTAGCATCATTTTTTATTGATCTTAATAATCAAAATACTGATGCAGGTAACTTCCTCATCCGCTCTCTCACACTAGGCGAGGCTTTCCCAATGAATCTAGTTGCAAGCGGGCAAGGCTTTAACTCGCGAGCAGTTCATGCAGCAGAGATTCCTGGTGCTGGTGGAATCTCAACCGCTCATGGAATATCAAAGATTTGGTCTTCAGTAGTCCATGAAACAGATGGAGTGCGCTTATTAAGTGATGAAACAGTGGAGCATGTAAGAAAAGTACAGTCCGAAGGAAAGCCATTTACTGACCTTGAACCTCCATACTCAAAGTTTGGTATGGGCTTCCAATTAGATTCTGCAGCCAGAGGATATTTAACTCAATCCTCATTTGGTCATGATGGTGCTGGGGGACAGTGCGCATTTGCCGATCCTGAACACAAAATTGGATTTGCATTTGTAACTACTGAAATGCGCGGGGGAGAAGTTGAAGATGACCGTGCAACCCGACTTATTGGAGATCTTCGTTCAATTCTGCAGAGTTAAGACAACCCCGCCAATCTGTTAGCTCTGCTTTACTATCGCATCACCGATGCTGATAGTTCCTGGCTGCACACATGTTGCATAGACACCAAAGTAGTAACCAACACCAAACTTAGATTCTTGGCGTCCGCGATAATCACCAATATCGTAGGTGGCTTTCATTGCGGCTAACTCTCCAGCCATCGTCATAGAAATCATGGTGTTCTCTTGATCGACAAAGAAGAACTCACGATCCCCAGTTGCCCCGCGTGCAGTAATTTCTACTGACGCAGGGTGATGCAACTGGAAGCCCTTAATGGGCGTAGTGGATAAATTAACTACCTTCATAATTTAGATATTTAGATATTTAGATAAGTAACTCTTAGATCTCTACGTGATGGATTAATCCACCACCGCGGAACTTAAGCATTGGTGCCTTCTGCCAAACTTCCATCGCATCATCAAAGCTCTTTGAATTTGCATAGAACTTATCTTGAGACTTTCCGAATCCCTCTGTGCTATCAAACTCCACTGAAAAGATCCATGCACCTGCATATTCGCCATATCCACCTTCATAGATGTTTA
>CANFUR010000075.1 GCA_947450175.1 Actinomycetota bacterium
CTATTTTTAATTATCAATACCTTTGGAAAATCTTTTGAATTACTCGGCCTAGGTCATCAATTGCCACTGATCCTAATTTTTGGTGGATCTGCTTTGGGCGTGAATACCTGGATGCTAAAGAGCTTCTTCGATACTTTGCCAACAGAAATAGATGAAGCAGCAAAGATAGATGGAGCAGGGCACTTCGAAATCTTTAGAAAAATCATCATTCCACTAGCTACTCCAATTTTTGTTGTAACTTTCTTACTTTCCTTCATTGGAATTCTCAATGAGTATTTAATTACCTCAGTTATTTTGGGACTAGACGGCAAAAATATGACAGTAGCAGTTGGTCTCCAGCAGTTTATTTATGGTCAATACGGAAAGAATTGGGGTCCTTTCACGGCAGGTGCCCTATTAGCAACTATTCCCGTAATGGCTCTCTTCATTTTTCTCCAGAAGCACTTAGTTTCAGGACTAGTTAGCGGATCGACGAAGGGCTGAGATAACTGTGTTCGATATTGAAGAGTTCCAGGTACGAGGAGTTCCTGGAACAATAAAGAAAGTTCGTTTCGGAGATCGAACGGTCGATTTCTGGGCACCTCGTAAGCCAGGTGGCCGGATTCTTATTACTCATGATGGACAAAATGTCTTAGATAAACGAAATATTGGGATTAATCCACATCAAAGGGCGACCTGGGAACTTGGACAGTCTGCAATAAGAATTGCGGAAAAAAACAATGAGGTTCCACCGACCTTAATTTGTGTCTATCACACACCATATGCGCAGGACACTATTGGTCGCTTAAAGGAATATGTTCCGGCTCAATACATGAGTGCGAAAGAAAATTGGATGATTGAGAGCTTCGGTCTCTATAAAGAGGATGTTTCAAATTTTTTGAACCAACTTACAGCCGATCAACTCATCGATGAAATTACTAAGGTCATCGTTCCTGATGTAACAAATCGAATTGGGCAGTCAATTCATCCTGAGAAGGTGGCAATTCTGGGGGCCAGCATGGGTGGTTTAGCTTCAATCTATGCAGTGATCAATAGCCCAGATTTCTTCCGTACATCACTGAGTTTTTCACCGCATTGGGTAATAGGTGGAGATGCGTTAGCTGAAAAGATGATGCGAGATTTTCCAGAACCAGGCAAACATAAGTTGTGGATGAGCCGTGGCACTAAAGGGCTAGACGCGCGTTATGAACAATCCCAAAAACTGGCCGACAAATTAATCATGAGTAGGGGCTATAAAGCAGACATTGACTTTAAGTCACGAGTTTTAAATAAAGGCGCACATTCAAATGCCACATGGGCGCGCTATGTACCCGAAGCACTCGATTTTTGGATGAAGGAAGGCACTTGATGAAAAGAAGAATTGTTTTTGCAGGTGACAGCATTGTCCATGGTGGTCCGTGGCAGTACTGGCTGCCAGAACACTATGTGACTAACTTTGCTTTTCCAGGACACACAACCGCTGATATGGACGATCTTGTAGATGACATAGTTGCATCACAACCAGAGCTGCTCATAGTGATGATTGGTACAAATGATTTCGGAAAACATCGATTGCCCGAAGATGAAGTAATTCGAAATATCCTCAATGTTGCTAAGAAATTGAAGGCGAATCTGGCCCACACTCCTGTTATTTGGCACTCGCTTACACCCAGAAGTGATGAATTCTCACAAAGCATGTTCGAAGTCAATGAAAAGATTCGTCCGGAACTAGAGAAATTGGGTTTTATATATCACGACATATTTTCACTTTTAAAGAGTAAGAGTGAGGATAAACTCGAATTAATGTATTGCGAAGATCCAGATACTTTTGGATTACATTTAAATAATCTTGGGTATGAAAAATGGTACGAGTCGCTAGGCCCGCTTATTGAATCAGAGCTTTCTAAATTAGAAGTTCACTAATCGGAAAAATTCTTTCTAGAAATCGAATTAACATCATCCAACAGAGAGTGGAAAATATAATGACTAGAAATCGAGTAAACAGCGGTGGAATCGATAGAAGGAGTTTCTTGAAGGCTAGCGGAGTAGGCCTTGGCGCGGTTATATTGCCAAGTATCTTGAGCTCTCAAGCCGCCGATGCTGCTTCTGTTTCAACTGCGCTGTGGATCCCGCCGAAACTTTCTGGCAAGGTGTTTAACTTAAAACTTTCCAAAGGATCAAAACAGATCGTGCCGGGAGCGCTCACTAATACCTATAGTTATAACGGCACTGGATTTTGGGGCCCTACTTTATTTATGAATAAGGGCGACAATGTGGCGTTGAATGTCACAAACAACCTTACCGAATCAACCACAACTCACTGGCACGGCATGCATTTACCTGCGGAGATGGATGGCGGGCCAATGCAGGAGATTAAAGTGGGAAAAACTTGGTCACCCAAATTCAAAGTTATGAATAACGCCGCCACTTATTGGTATCACCCACACATGCACAAAACCACGCAAAAGCAATTAGCGCTTGGTGCTGGTGGATTTATCTTTGTGCAGGACTCTATCGAAGCAGCCTTGGCTCTTCCACGTACATATGGAGTAGACGATATTCCACTTGCTCTTGGTAGTCGCACCCTTTCCTCTTCAAATCAAATTGGTACAACTACGATTTATGGGGACACGATGCTTACCAACGGGGTTGCTAATGCAACAGTTTCTCTACCTGCTCAGTATGTACGACTTCGTATTCTTAATATGGAGAGTGAACGTGTCTATAACTTGGGAATTTCAGATGGTAGGTCTTTCCATGTCATCGCCACAGACGGTGGCTTGGTGAATAAGCCCATTGCAGTTAAACGACTTTTAATGTCCCCAGGCGAGCGATACGAAATTCTCGTCGATTTATCCAATAATAAAGTTGGATCAGCGCTCTCATTGAAGGCGTTCAATAAAGGATTGGCTTTTGGGTATGGGGGCGGCGAGCCCGCTCAAGCTGGTCAATTTGGAAGTTTATTGAACAACAATGACTTTGATGTCTTGAAGATCAACGTGGTAAAGCCAACGTCAAAGGGAATAGCCACTTTGCCAACAGTATTAACTAAGAATGCATTCCCCACTCAAACTCAAGTTACGAATTCGCGTACGGTCGCGATAACCGACAAAGGCCCTGGAACACCTTTCACATTTGATGGAAAAAGTTATGACATGGGTACTATAAATCAGCATGTAAAGCTCGGGGCCACGGAAGCTTGGACAATCACTAACGACGAGATTTTTGGACATTCATTTCATATACACGATGTCCAGTTCAAAATCGTTTCTCGGAGTAGCGGAGCTATTCCAGTGTATGAGCAGGGATGGAAGGACACTTTCTCAATTCAACGCAATGAGAAAGTGACTTTTATAGCCAAGTTTGATGACTATTCAAGTTCTGAGTGGCCCTTCATGTATCACTGTCACATGGCAAACCATGAAGACGGCGGGCTTATGGGTCAATTCCTTGTAGAAGCGTAGTTTCCGGCTTATAGGGCGACTCTCCTTATATAAACATTTAGAATAGTTATATGGCGAACTACATAATCTATTTCAATCAGCAGTGGGTGGGTCAACATAGTTCCGAATGGTTTCAATCTCGAGGACCTTTAGCTCGAAAGGTTGTGGTCGAAATGGAATCAGCAGGAGTACTTGTTTTTGCTGGGGGATTAGTAGAAGAAATTGAATTAGCTTTCGGAGCCGATGAAAATGGAAACGTTAAAGGCCCCATTACAACGGATGGTGAATTCGTGGGAGGAATGACAATCATCAACGTAGAAAATGATGATGAGGCGAAGGCATGGGGAGCGAAAGTTGCTGAAGCGTGCGGATGGCCTCAAGAGATTCGAAAATTTAAGGGCTAATTTTGTTTCTTTCACGTTATAGGTCGGTTCTTCTTTATTCTAACTTTTTGCTACCCTGAGATTATGAATAATTCGATTTTTGTTAATCTCCCAATCGAAAATTTGGGGAAATCGGTTGAGTTCTTCTCAGAACTTGGATTTACTTTTAATCTTCAATTTACAAGTGAAGATACAACTTGCATGGTCGTTGGTGAGAACATCTTTGTAATGCTTCTCGAAAATGCACGATTTTCAACTTTTGTTGATAAGCCAATCGCTTCGAAGAACTCTGTCGAGGCGCTAATTGCGCTTTCTTGTGAATCGATTGATGAAGTACGACACCTATGCGAGAAGGCTTTCACTCTCGGAGCTCGCAGATATAAAGAGCCTGACGTTTTCCCTGCCATGTTCGGTTGGGGTTTTGAAGATCTCGACGGCCATATTTGGGAACTCTTCTGGATGGATCCTTCGCATATTCAATAATTCCTACTTTTGTGTTGCGCCAAAAGAATATATCCTAGAATCATGAGTGAAACGATTTCAATTAATGGTGGAAAGCTTGTAGGGATAAAGACTTCAATATTCACAATTTTTAATAGTGAAAAGTATGACGCTAAAGCGATCCCTACAGCATGGGGAGAGTTTTTTTCCAAAGCCAAAGATACCGAGCTAGCAAAGAATGAATTCTTTTATGGTGCTTCTATTCCGAGTTTGTCGATGGATGAACCTATGGATTACTTCGCCGGAGCAATCGTGCCAACGAATACTGAAGTTCCAATCGGTTTTGAGAGCGTAGAGATTCCACACGGCGATTATTTGGAGGTGCTGCACAAAGGTCCAATTTCAGACCTTGCTGCTACCTACCAAAAAGCATACATGGAAGCGCTTCCTGCATCCGGTTTTCAGATGCGCCCAGCGCCACATCTTGAGATTTATAACCCAACGAAGGATGCGATGGCAGCCGATTATGAAATGGTTATCGCTGTTCCAATAAATTAATAGATTCTGATTTAGTGCGGTTCTTCTTTCTATCTCTTGAATTGCAAGACTGTTGTGATGCAGGCGATGATAAAGATTCCAAGTGCTGCGCCAAAATCTGCAACCTTGTGCTTGCGTGAGAAGTGAGTAAAAAGTGCACCTGCAAAGTAGAGAACAAGACAAGAAGAAGCTAATACGCCAAGAGGCTTACTCCAGATACCTGCGATGATGCCTAGCCCACCAGCAATTTCTAGAAACGCAAGCACTGGAATCTGATTTGGTTTTACGCCAACCTTAGCCATCGCTGCCATGACATCTGGGACCTTCTTAAGCTTTGAAACAGCTGATCCAATAGCGGCAAATGCGAGAAGAGCTGCGAATATGTCGAGTGCGATAGTCATTTATTTTTCTACTTTCTTGTTAAGAGGGTGGTTTTCTTTCATGTGATTGGAGATTGCTTCGGATATTTCAATCAAAGACTTCATCTGGGCCTGGGTTAGTACCTGACTGAAGCAGTGGTTGATTTCTTTGGACTGCAATGGAATTGCAGCTTCGGCTATTTTTCTTCCCTTTGCCGTTATCGAGACATCAAAGCAGCGAGAATCTTCAAGGTTCTTTGTTTTCTTTACTAAGCCGGCTTCATCCATTCGGGAAACTTGATGAGACATCCGACTTATTTCCCAACCAAGACCAGTAGCCAGCCGATTCAGATTTACTGAGGGCACAGGCAGCTCAGAGAGTGCAACAAGGACAACATATTCAGCACCAGATATTCCCGAATGATTACTCACTTGGCGACCAAGGTGGGGCAGAAGACTTGTTCCGATTTTGTGGAAAGCACGCCAAGCCTTGGAGTCGAGATCCTTCATACCTTTTTGTGCCACGGGTGAAGTAAATCAGATATACTTGATATGTCAAGTAATAGA
>CANFUR010000076.1 GCA_947450175.1 Actinomycetota bacterium
ACCAACTTCTAGCGTGGAAAAATAGTGATCCCACTGAGTCTGCGACATGATTTAGTACTTAAACTGTCGCGAGCTTTGTCCCGCGCAATAGTTCAGCAGCGCTCTTGGCCAAGGTAAATGGATCGATGGGATGAACAACTGATGCTTCAGCTAATGACCATGCAGCAAGCCATGCATCTTCTTTTCGTCCTGTGATTACAAGGACTGGAGCGCAGTTAAAGACCTCATCTTTTAATTGACGGGCCACTCCTAGGCCACCTTCTGGTACGGCTTCACCGTCTAAAATGAATAGATCAATCACTGCTTTTGAATCCACAAAAGCACGAAGCGCTGCCCCAGTGGCAAACTCATGAATGTGGTGTTCACCGACATCGCTAGCAGTTTGGCTACCAAGGGCGTTGATTACGGCTTCGCGAATAGTTGAATCATCTGCATAGACGACGATCTGTTTCTTTGCCATGGCCATAAGTCTAAGCGCCTGGCGAGGTTGGCGCATTCAATTTTCACTGGCCAAAACGTGTGGCCTGTTTCACCCCTTATGAGAGGTAATAATCTGGCTCAAAGGGGGTTCAGGTAAGACTCAGGCGTGCTTTTCGGGAATAATCGCCTCCATGTCAACTGCATCCGTTTCAGCCCACCATAAGATCACCCGCCCCAATGCAGTCGCTGTTGGAACAATCGTTTGGCTATCAAGTGAACTTATGTTTTTTGCCGCGCTTTTTGCTATTTACTTCACAACGCGCGCAGTTCAAGGTCCAACTATTTGGACTGAGTCAAACCACATTCTTAACATTCCTTTTGCTGCACTCAATACAACTGTGTTGGTGCTTTCATCGGTAACGTGCCAGTTTGGAGTATTTGCAGCGGAGCGTTTTCAGAATCGCCGGACTGGATCAATTTTTCAAATTAATAAATGGGGAATGCGTGAATGGTTTGCTTTAACATTTTTAATGGGGGCATTCTTTATCGGCGGACAAATATTTGAATATGCTTCTTTGGTCCAAGAAGGCTTAACGCTTTCATCAACTGCATATGGTTCTGTATTTTTCATTGCTACGGGTTTTCACGGTTTACACGTGACTGGCGGCCTCATTGCTTTTCTTGTTGTAATGATCCGCGTTTCCAAGGCCCGTCGTTTTACTCACCAGCAGGCAACAACTGCCATCGTTGTTTCCTATTACTGGCACTTTGTTGATGTTGTGTGGATTGCCCTGTTCTCTGCGATTTACCTGATTAAGTAAGGGAGCACATACTTTTCGTGAAACGCTTATCGCGCTACCGCAGACATAAGGCGGCAGGTCCATTCATTCTTATCTTCGCACTTTTGGCCATTGGCACAACATTTTCAGTAGCCAGCGCCACGGTAAAGCAAGCACCAACTACATTTGCACGCTCTGCAGCAATCGATGAAGGTAAACAAATATTTCTTAAAGGTTGTTCTTCATGTCACGGGCTTAACGCTGAAGGTGGATCCATTGCGCCATCACTTATAGGCGTTGGCGCAGCGTCAGTTGACTTCCAAGTTGGAACAGGTCGCATGCCAATGGCTGATATGAGTCAACAAGCTATGCGTAAAAAGCCTGTTTACAACGCCGAACAAACGGCGGCCTTAGCGGCATACGTTGCATCTCTTGCACCTGGCCCTGCTATTCCAGATGATTCAGTTTTAAATTATGAACGCGACGGCAACACGGCTCAAGGTGGAGAACTATTTCGCAACAACTGCGCGATGTGCCACAACTTTGCGGGTCAAGGTGGGGCACTTACTCAAGGTAAATATGCGCCAACTCTTATGGGAGTAGAACCAAAATACATTTATGAAGCATTAATAACCGGTCCACAATCAATGCCGGTCTTTAGTGATAAAACAATTACCCCAGCTGAAAAACTTTCACTCATTAAATGGATCAAATCTGCTGAAGCAGAACCGAATCTAGGTGGAGCAACTATGGGAAGAATTGGTCCAGTCACTGAAGGTTTATTGGCGTGGATTCTAGGAATAGGACTGCTGATTGGCATTGCAGTCTGGCTAACTACGAGAGCAAGGTAGGCGCACCGTGTCTAATGAAATAGTTCCAATTGATGATTCGATTGCGCCTACCCACGCACCTCGATCTACAGATATTGATCCTAAAGCTGAAAAGCGCGCTGAACAGCAGATCGCCATTCTCTTTGGGCTTTCTGGATTAGGTTCACTTTTACTTATTTATTCATATGTTTTTGTAACTAAGGATGTCTTTATTTTCATTCCTGTTATGGGCAACCAAAATGCTCAACAACTTGGCATTGGTATAGGCATGGCTATGTCTTTGTTTTTCCTTGGAATGGCCGCCATTCATTGGGCAAAGACTTTGATGTCAGATGTTGAAGTTGTAAACCATCGCCACGAATTCCGTTCTAGCGATGAAGATCGTGAAGCATTTGTTAAGACAGTTAAAGCCGGTGCAGCAGCAGCAGGTCTTGGCCGCCGCACATTAATTAAAAGGTCACTCGGCGCAGCAATTGGATTATTTGCTCTTCCTCCTGTGTTGCTGCTTCGCGATCTAGGCCCTTTGCCAAAGAAACAGCTAGAAACTACTAATTGGAAAGCTGGTACTCGCCTGCTGACAGATCCGGGAAATCGCCCAATTTTGGCGACTGACCTTGAAATTGGCGCCGTTGTCCAGGTATTACCAGCGGTTGAACATGAAGATGAACGACCACTGAGTGACATCGCTAAGGATCCAGTTCTGCTTATTAGATTGCGTGAACAAGATTTTCAATTGACCCCAGAGAAGTTAGCAATGACATACAACGGAATTATTGCCTTCTCTAAAATTTGTTCACACATGGGCTGCGCAGTTGCATTGTATGAACAACAAACTAAGCATTTGTTATGCCCATGCCACCAGTCAACTTTCGACGTGACACGTGGTGCGAAAGTTATTTTTGGGCCAGCTGCACGCCCATTACCTCAACTAGCTATCACAGTCGATGCTGAGGGATATTTAATTGCCCGTGCAGCATTTAGCGAACCGGTCGGACCTAGTTTCTGGGAGCGTAATTCACAATGACACCTGTAGAAAAAACTATTGGAAACGTTGCTAATTTTGTTGATGAAAGGTTAGGGGCCGCGGGTTGGGTTAAGAAGTCACTCAATAAGGTATTTCCCGATCACTGGTCCTTTATGCTCGGTGAAGTCTGCATGTATTCATTTGTCATTTTGCTTCTCTCTGGAACTTTCCTAACTTTTTGGTTTGATCCTTCACAGCGCGATGTTATTTACAACGGTGTATATGAGCCCCTTAAAGGTTTGAAGATGTCAGCGGCATATGCCTCAACGTTAGATATTTCATTTGAAGTTCGTGGCGGATTACTAATGCGCCAAATTCACCACTGGGCAGCAAATATTTTCATGGCCGCCATCGTGGCTCACCTTCTGCGTGTTTTCTTCACGGGAGCATTTAGAAAACCACGTGAATTCAACTGGATTCTCGGAATTCTCTTGCTCACTCTTGGTTTAGTCGAAGGACTATTTGGTTACTCCCTGCCGGATGACCTACTTTCAGGAACTGGACTTCGCATTACCTCGGCAATTATTCAAGCCCTACCGATTGTTGGAACATATATTTCATTCTTCTTATTCGGAGGCGCATTCCCTGGTACTGGGTTTATTCCGCGAATATTCACGCTTCATATTCTTATAATTCCGGGAATTTTCCTGGCTGTGATCACAATTCACGTAATGTTAGTTTGGTACCAAAAGCACACTCAATTCCCTGGTGTTGGTCGCACAGAAAAGAACGTTGTAGGACATCCGATCTTGCCTGTTTATATGGCTAAAGCCGGTGGATTCTTCTTCGTTGTATTCGGAGTCATTGCATTCTTATCTGCTGTTGCATCAATTAACCCTATTTGGTTATACGGGCCCTACACACCTGGACAGATTTCTGCAGGCTCACAACCGGACTGGTACATGGGTTGGCTAGATGGATTAGTTCGCATGTCTCCCCCGCTTGAAACGCATGCATTTGGGCACACCATCTCATGGAATATTTTGATTCCAGCGCTCATAGTTCCTGGAATTGTTTTCACTGGAATGGCGTTGTATCCATTTATTGAAAGCTGGATCACTGGCGATAAGCGCGAACACCATTTGCTTGATCGTCCTCGCAATGTACCAAACCGCACAGCTCTCGGTGTCATGTCAATTACTTTCGTAATGGTCGCCCTCATCAATGGTGGTAACGATATTTTGGCAACTAATTTCCATTTATCTATTAATCAAATTATGTGGTTCTCACGCATAGGTATTCTTGTATTACCACCAATTGCCTTTGTGATTACCAAGCGTTTGTGTTTGTCGCTGCAGCGCGCAGATCGTGACTTGCTGCTACACGGTAGTGAAACTGGACGTCTACTTCGCCTGCCTCATGGTGAGTTCGTCGAGGTCCACGAACCTATATCTGCAGAAAAAGCTTTCCTCTTGCAATCTCACGAGCAACCAGCAGCACTTGAACTTTCCGATGTTGATTCCAGAGGCGTTCGTCGTCCTGGTGGAATAAAGAACAAGGTGCAACGACGTTTAAGTAAGGCCCATGCAGTCTCAGTTCCTAAAGTGAGCGAGCAAGAGTTAAAAGAGATTGAACACCATTAGTTCTTTTTACGTATTACAAGCCAAACACCCAGGGCGGTAATTCCTATACCAAGGAAGCCTTGGGTGTTAACTTTTTCACCAAAAAGAAGATACGCCTCGAGTGCAGTAGCTGGAGGAACTAAGTAAAAAAGCGAAGAAACTGATGCAGTGCTGCCTGTATTGAGCAACCACAGCAGAAGAAGAATTGCACCGACTGAGAGCGCAATAATTAGCCAGACCATCGAAGCTAGAAACTTAGGCGTGAAATCAATGCGCGTACCACCCGTTGCAAATGCGGTTACAGCCAATAGCGCCCCCGCTGCAAGGTACTGATAGGCCGTACCAGCTACCAATGGAATACCAGAGCCGAATTTTTTCTGCATTAATGTGGCTGTGGTACTACCAAGCAGTGCCACAAATACTGCAGCAATGCCGACTTTTGAGACCGAACTATCAAATGTAGGGCCGAGCACTAATACAACTCCAGTAAGTCCAAGAACTAACCCAATAATTTGTGCACGACGTAGTTTCTCATTCAAAATCTTTACTGCAAGGAGTGAAACAAAAACAGGCTGCAAACTAGTAATAACTGCCGCCACACCGGCCGAAACTCCTTTAGAAATAGCGAAGAAAACTCCACCTAAGTAGAAGGCATGTAGAAATAAACCAATGAGCGATGATTTAACTACTTCATCCCTGCGCAATACCACCGGAAATCTCAGAATTCGTGCCATGATAATGAGAATTACTGCAGCGATAAAAATACGTAGCGATAAGAAAATGAAAGGATCTGCATAAGGCAGTCCGTATTTTGCTCCAACAAAGCCCGTACTCCATAAAAATACAAATAGATACGGTGCTAACCGTGGAATTTTCAACCTTCGCAGAGGGCT
>CANFUR010000077.1 GCA_947450175.1 Actinomycetota bacterium
AAGGCGATTGCAGACACAAGCACCTATAAATGGTATTCAGAAGAGCTCTTCGCACGCTTTGCAGTAAAAGAAATTCGCGGTTCGATTAATAGTTAAGTAGGCATATAGGGCAGACTTACACCATGTCGATCCGCCACTACACACCAAGACGGCGTCGCTACGGGCAACTTTCGCCTCGAGCTAATGTTTTGTTGATTTCTGTATTGGCTATAGCAATTGTGCTTCAAGTTATTTACCCATTAGTAAATGGTGAAGTTTTGCGATTGCTGACTCTCAATGTTATTTACTGGGGTGCTGGTGCGATGTTGCTTCATGCATTACTGGCATATGGCGCACGCTATGCAATTACTTATTTTTTCTTTACTTTCTCATTTGCTCTCGTCATCGAACACGTTGGACTCTCAACGCAATGGCCTTTTGGTAACTATTCATACTCTGGCAATTTAGGGCTAAAAGTTTTTGAAGTTCCACTCGTTGTGCCATTTGCTTGGATCATGATGGCCCACCCTGTTCTAACCGCAGCTCGTCGCATCGCAGGTAATTGGGTATTTCTTTATGGCGGAATTGTTCTTGCTTCATGGGATCTGTTTTTGGATCCCTTGATGGTGAGTCAAGGTAACTGGACGTGGATTGTTAATGGCGCGCACGTTCCCTTTCAAAAGCAGATTCCTTTATCTAATACCTTCGGTTGGTTACTAAGTGGAATGCTTCTCATCGGGGTTCTTCATGTTATTACTCCACGCGAAAAGCGAAAGGGTGGGGCCACATTTCTGACTACAGACGTACTGCTTTTGTGGACATTGTTCTCAGGAATTATCGGGAACTTATTTTTCTTTAGCCGTCCAGGTATTGCCTTCTTTGCTGGAACAATCTTTGGAATCTTACTTGCCCCTTATTTCTTTAACCGCTGGTTGGGACGCCCGTAGATTCCATGGATTCTGTACTGGCAATTCTCGCAGGGCTCATTCTTTTTATCTCCCTGATTAATTTCGTTTCGATTCGCACGCCGCGAAGCTCATCTGTTATCACAGAAAAAATATCAGTCATCGTTCCGCTTCGAAATGAGTCAGAAAACATCGTCGAACTAATCGAAACGTTGCGTAACCAAAAGCACTTATCTGATGTTGAATTTCTGCTTCTAGATGATAACTCTGAAGATGACACGCTCACTCTTTTGCATCAACATACATCTGGTCTATCAAACTTTCATGTATTAACAGGATCCGCACTGCCGCAGGGCTGGATTGGTAAAACTTGGGCATTGCAACAACTCTTTGAAAGTACTAGCAGTGAAATCATCGTATGCGTTGATGCCGATGTTCGACTTGAACCAGATGCAATCAGTTGCGCAGTTACTTTGCTAAAGAGTTCGCAGTTAGATTTTGTTTCACCGTATCCCGCACAACTGGCTTACACATGGTCTGAAAAACTCATTCAACCGCTTTTGCAATGGTCTTGGATGTCTACAGTCATTTTGAGATTTGCTGAGAAAAGTTCTAGTGCTTCAATGGTCGTTGCAAATGGTCAGTTCTTCATTGTTAGACGTACAGCCCTAGCTCAAGTTGGTGGTTATGAATTAGTGTGTAACAAAGTTTTGGATGATGTGGAATTGGCAAGGGCGCTTGTTAAACAAGGTTCACATGGCTGTGTGGCAAATGGTGCAGCAATTGCTTCCACTCGAATGTATTCATCGTGGAGCCAAATTAAAGCAGGCTACGGCAAATCATTACACGCAGCCTTCGGCTCTGTTTTTGGTTCTGCACTTGCAATCGGATTCCTCTTCCTTACAGGAATCGCTCCACTTTTCGCAGGTATCACAGGTTCATATCTGGCGTGGTATGCCTATGCCGCAGTTACTCTTACCCGTGCAATGAGTTCAATTAAAACTGGCAAAAATGGTTTGGATGCATTTTTGCATCCCATTTCATCTGCACTTCTTATTTACCTCATCATTTACTCATGGTTAATGCGTGGCAAGGTACAGTGGAAAGGCCGCACACTATGACATCACGCTCTTTAAAAATTGTTGTAATTGGTGCGGGTATGGGCGGCATGATGTCTGCTGCACGATTAGCTAAAGCTGGTCATGAAGTTAGCCTCTATGAAGCATCGGATCGTGTAGGTGGAAAACTTCATACTGAATGGATTGGTAAAACCGCCTTTGATACTGGGCCTTCTCTTTTAACTTTGCCGGCTGTGTATAAAGATTTCTTTCAACGAACTGGTAAACACCTGGGGCTTCTCTGTGAAATAAAAGCCGTTGATCCATCTTTTGATTATCGATTTGCTGACGGCACAAGCGTTAAATTCGCTAACCTTTCTAGGCATCAAACCCTCAACAATCTTCGCACAGCATATGGCGAACCCGTAGCGCGTCAATGGGATCAACTCATGCGCAGAGCCGAAAAGATGTGGGATGTTTCGCGAGAACCATTTATTGAAAACGAACTTCGTTCTCCTTTATCTTTACTCAAACGCTTCTCTCTCATTAGAGATCTAAAGATTATTGCTCCTTGGAAAACTTTGCGCCAGCTAGCCACTGAAGAATTACCAGATCAACACCTTCGCTATATCCTGGATCGATATGCGACATACAGTGGTTCGGATCCACGAAAGGCACCTGCAGTCCTATCAACCATTGCATTTGTAGAAGAGTCATTTGGAGCTTGGCATATCAAGGGCGGACTTGGAACCCTGGCAACACTGGTTCACGAGCGTGCCGAAAAAGTAGGAGTAACTTTTAATCTCAACGCCCCTGTTGCATCTATTAATATCAAAAAAGGTAAGGCAACAGGAATCACTTTAGAAAATGGTCAAATAGTTGACGCTGATGCAGTCATAGCTAACGCCGATGCCTCGCTTATCTATAACAAGTTAATTACCGGCAAAATCCGAGAGATTAAAAAAGTTAGAAAGAATCTAGAGAAAGCCGATGCATCATTTGCTGGCTTCTCATTGCTTCTTGGAATGCGCAGGGATGAATCTGCCCCGCTTAATCATCACACCGTGCTTTTTCCTAAAGATTACGATGCAGAGTTCGATGCGATTTTTACACACAAAATTCCCGTTGCAGAACCCACAATCTATATCTGTGCTCCAGATGATGACGCAATGTCAAAAGATCAATCGCTCGAGAGTTGGTTTGTACTTATAAATGCACCAGCACATGGTGAAAATGGTTTTGATTGGAGCAATCAAGAGTTTGCACGTACCTATGCCAATTCCATCATTGATCAGATTGAAGCGCGAGGAATTTCAGTTCGTTCGCGCCTTGAATCGCTAACAATTCGTACACCGGCTGATTTGGAAACTGCAGTGCGCGCACCTGGTGGTTCAATCTATGGAACGTCTAGTAACGGCGTACGAGCCGCATTTATGCGTGCTAAGAATCGCTCCCCTATAAAGAATTTGTATTGTGTTGGTGGCTCGGCTCATCCTGGTGGTGGATTACCTTTGGTTGGATTAAGCGCTGAAATGGTTGCTAATGCAATTGGGAACGCGCAAAACGGACAACCATTAAAAAGCCACTAATTTGAAGCACTAGGAATGCAACAGAGATTAGTAAAACACCAGGCAGATTTAAATGCCACATAATCAAAACTATAAATAAGAACGATGCGCGCACTGGTCGTTCAGCTGGCGTAACAACACCAATATCTGTAATGCCTAGAGAAATTATTTTAGCCCGCGCATATTCTTGGAAAGATGCAACGCACCACAGTGTAATTGCTAACCATGCAGGAACACCGATTACATAAAGTGCATAGAGCCATAGAGCTTCACTTATACGATCGACTACTGAATCAAGAGTTGCACCCCATGGACTTTGCCGCTTTTGAAATATTGCAACACTGCCATCAATACCATCACAGAAAAGTGAAAAAACTAGAAAACCAACTGCCCACCAAGAGGTTGCACTCAGAGCTGTGGCAGCTGCTGCAACTAGACCTAACATCGTTAACATGTTAGGTGAAATACGGAGCAGAGTTGCAACTAGCCCGAATCGATATGAAATATTGAGCCACCAAGCAACGGCCCCGGTAACAGGAGCATCGTTGTGTAACGAACTCCAAGTATCTGTGAACTCTTGCTTGCTGAGCATTTTCTCATTTCCCTATTATTTTCCAGCCTTGAAGTATTTATAGTATAGAAGTGCAGGCTCGATAGACCAATAAGAATGGCAAAGGGAACTAGGTGAGGGTACCTTTACGCTGTGAGTTCAGCGACTAGGTCAGAGTTACAAGAAGTACGCGATGGCGTAGAGATTGAGCTAACTCAATTTATGCGTGATCAAAGTTCATATTTACACTCAATCTCACCTGAGCTGAAGCCCGTTTCTTCGGCGCTTTCCTCATTTTTATTAGATAGCGGAAAACGTCTACGCCCGCTCTTTGCCTATGCAGGCATCAAAAGCGCAGGTGGATCTTTAACACCGGAATCTACGAAAGCAATCTCGTGTCTGGAACTACTTCAAGCATGTGCACTTATTCACGATGATCTCATGGATGGATCTGACACACGGCGGGGCAAGCCATCAATACACCGTCACTTTGAATCAATCCATGTACAAGATGAGCTTGAAGGTTTTGCACCAGCATATGGTTTAGCTTCTGCTGTTTTACTTGGTGATTTAGCTCTTGTCTGGTCAAACCAATTACTTAATACTTCTGGTATTTCTGTCGATGAACTTCGCCGCGTGATGCCTATCTTTGATGAGATGCGCGTTGAGTTAATGGCTGGACAGTTTTTAGATATTCATGAACAAACTCAGAAAAATACAAATCTTGATCGGTCAATGAAGATTGCGCGTTTCAAGTCAGGTAAATACACAATTGAACGTCCACTGCACATGGGTGCACTTTTAGCCGGGAATGCATCCACCTCTTTGCTTGCAGCTCTTTCTGACTACGGATTACCTCTAGGTGAGGCATTTCAATTCCGCGATGACTTGTTAGGCGTCTTTGGCGATCCCTCTGTTACGGGAAAACCTGCAGGTGATGACCTACGCGAAGGCAAGCGCACAGCCCTCATCGCGATGACTGACGCTAAGTGCACTGATGTCATGAAGGCTGAGAGTCGCAAATATTTTGGTAAGAACGATATTGATGAAAAGGGTGTGGCGATACTGCAAGAGATGATTGTTTCAACAGGTGCAAAAGCACAACTTGAAACTATGATTGATGAGTTAACCTCTAAAGCTCTTACAGCTAGTGAAAACCCAGTAATTGATGATGCAGGGCGTAATGTGCTCAATGAATTAGCCCAGATTGCAACGAAGCGGAGTATGTAAATGGTTGCCAGAGTAAAAGGCCCCACCGATCACGTCGTAATAGTTGGCGCAGGCCTTGCTGGATTAAGTGCTGCATTGCGTCTTGCAGGAGCTGGGCGAAAAGTAACTGTCTTAGAGCGTGAAAGCGTTCCGGGCGGGCGCAATGGTTTGCTTAAAAAAGATGGCTACTCCTTTGATACTGGACCATC
>CANFUR010000078.1 GCA_947450175.1 Actinomycetota bacterium
ACGGATATCAACATACGGATATGTGTCAGAACGTGAAATTGTGTCAACAAGAAGCGCATCGCACTTCACTGTGCTCTTTGAGTGATGGGCACCTTCTTGAACTTGAACAAGTCCGCGATAAGAAGTACGTCCACCATTTCGTGCGACTGATTTAGAGATTACAGAAGAAGACGTGTACGGCGCTGCGTGCACCATTTTGGCGCCTGAATCTTGATGTTGACCTTCACCGGCAAAAGCTAGAGACAAAGTCTCACCCTTTGCATGTGCGCCCATTAAAAAGATCGCAGGGTACTTCATAGTTACTTTGGAGCCAATGTTTCCATCTACCCATTCCATGGTTGCACCTTCGGCACATGTTGCGCGCTTTGTAACCAAGTTATAAACGTTATTAGACCAGTTTTGAATCGTCGTGTAGCGAACGCGTGCGCCCTTTTTCACAATGATTTCAACAACTGCAGAGTGCAGTGAGTCAGACTTGTAAATAGGTGCAGTACAACCCTCAACATAATGAATGTACGAATCTTCATCAGCGATGATTAACGTACGTTCGAACTGACCCATGTTTTCAGTGTTAATGCGGAAATATGCCTGTAGAGGAATATCGACGTGAACACCCTTTGGAACATAGATAAATGAACCACCCGACCACACAGAAGTATTAAGTGCTGCGAACTTGTTATCGCCCACTGGAATAACTGTTCCGAAGTACTCTTTAAATAGTTCAGGATGCAGTTTGAGTGCGCTATCTGTATCAAGGAAAATAACGCCTTGCTTTTCTAAATCTTCACGGATTGAGTGATAAACGACCTCTGACTCGTATTGAGCCGCAACCCCTGAAACTAGGCGCTGCTTTTCAGCCTCAGGAATTCCAAGACGGTCATATGTGTTCTTAATTTCATCTGGCAAGTCATCCCATGTTGCAGCTTGCTTTTCTGTAGAGCGCACGAAGTATTTGATCGTGTCGAAGAAAATTCCGGATAGATCTGAGCCCCAGTTTGGCATTGGCTTCTTTTCAAATAGCGCAAGACCTTTTAAACGAAGGTCGAGCATCCACTGCGGTTCAGACTTCTTAGCTGAGATGTCGCGCACAACATCTTCATTAAGGCCGCGCTTAGCGTTAGTACCTGCATCGCTCTTATCGGACCAACCATATTCATAGTTGCCGATACCTTCGAGTTCTGGATGTGCGATAGTCATGCGCGTACCTTTCGCTTCGTAGTTGCTGTTGTTTTTGGAATAAAAGTTGTGCAAACGCCATCGCCATGTGCAATTGTTGCTAGACGTTGAACGTGAGTGCCCAGCAAACGTGAGAGTGCCTCTGTTTCTGCCTCGCATAACTGTGGGAACTCTGAAGCCACATGGGCAATTGGACAATGATGTTGGCAGAGTTCTTCACCCATTGGCTTTTCTTGGATGCTTGCGGCATAACCTTGTTCAGTTAGGAATTCGGCAAGAGCTTGCGATTTATTACTCTTCTTAGAAATCGCTGTCGTAGCTTTTCGCTCGATGTCTTCCGCGCGAGATTGTGCAAAGTTAGAAACTAAATGCTCTCCTGATTGCGCAGACATGAATTTCAGTGCAGCTACAGCTAAATCATCGTAAGAATGTTCAAACTTTTCGCGACCTTTGTCGCTCATTACGAACACCTTGGAAGGTCTTCCTCTGCCGCGGATAATCGCCGAATGTGGTTCACGCGCCACTAAAACCCCGTCGGCTACTAGTAAATCAAGATGGCGACGAATTCCAGCAGGTGTTAATCCCAAACGCTGGCCTAAAACCGCTGCTGTAGAAGGGCCATTCTCCAAAATGGAACGGGCCACTACATCTCGGGTGCGTGGATCATCACCAGGAGCAGCGCTCAACTGCCTATTCATTTTCACAACAGTATTGTGTCGTAATTCGACATGTTCAGCCACTCGGCCCGCCTGAGCGTCGACTGGCCATAGGGTTGGGGCATGGCATCGAAGCGCTGGACCCAAGCACTCACTCCCCTGACTTTAGGCCTACTGATCTTCCAGGCCGTGCTCGTTGTGACTGGCGGAGCAGTACGGCTCACGGGTTCAGGATTGGGATGCCCAACGTGGCCAGAGTGCACACCCGGTTCATTTCGACCAATTAAGAATCAGGCAGAAGGAACGTTGCACTCGTGGATCGAATTCGGTAACCGATTGCTCACTTTTGTCCTTGTCGCATTTGCACTAGCTACTTTAATTACAGTTTTTCGTACAGGCAGAAAAGATTTACGAATTCTCGCAATAGGACAATTTTTAGGAATTTTTGGACAAGGAGTTCTCGGCGGAATTACAGTGCTGACACATTTGAATCCAATTTCAGTTGCCAGCCATTTTTTGTTGTCAACAATATTGATTGCCGCCGCTACTTCACTCCACTCTCGCCGAAAAGCTCCAGCGGTAAGAACAGGGGTTAAAGGAACCATAAATAGCTTCTCCAAAACTCACATCATGTGGGCAACTATTACGATTATTTTGGGAACAGCCGTAACTGGAGCAGGTCCGCATGCGGGTGATATCAACGCGCCTCGTCTGAAAATTAGAATTCAAGATGCGGCATTGCTCCATGGTGGTGCGGTGACTATTTTGTTGCTGTTCACTATTGCCTTTTACTTGCGCAAGGATATTTCAGTCATAACTAGGAGGCGACTTACTATTTTCCTGGGAGTTAGTCTTGCCCAAGGTGGTATCGGCTACATTCAATACTTGCAAGGTGTCCCTGAACTTTTAGTGGGAATGCACTTAATTGGAACAACAATAGTGTGGATTTGCGCATGGCGGATTTGGTTATCGGTTCAATTTAAAACAAAGGAAATTGCTCAATGAGTTCAATGTCAGGTTGGTCAGAGTTAGATGATCGCGTAGTTGCGCATGCCCGTGCTTTAGCTGCGGATGCAGTACAAAAAGTTGGTAATGGCCACCCTGGTACCGCTATGTCACTGGCTCCAGTTGCTTATACGTTATTTCAACGACATTTAGTACATGACCCATCTGACCCTACGTGGCTCGGAAGAGATAGATTTATTTTGTCGTGCGGTCACTCTTCTCTCACTCTTTATATCCAACTATTTTTAAGCGGTTATGGATTAGAAATGAAAGACCTTCAGGAGTTTCGTACATGGGGTTCATTAACTCCGGGCCATCCAGAATACGGTCACACTGCTGGCGTAGAAATGACTACCGGGCCACTTGGACAAGGTGTTGCAACTGCAGTTGGAATGGCAATGGCTGCCCGTTATGAACGCGGTTTACTAGATGCAGATGCACAACCTGGAACATCAATCTTCGATCACAGTATCTGGGTTATCTGTTCTGATGGCGATCTCCAGGAAGGAGTGAGCGCTGAAGCTTCCTCACTTGCAGGAACTCAAGAACTTGGCTCCTTGAATGTTATTTATGATGACAATCGTATTTCCATTGAAGGTGATACCCACAACGCTTTTACAGAGGATGTATCAGCTAGATATCGCGCTTATGGATGGCATGTAATCGATGTTGCAGCATCAGCTAATGGCAGTGTTGATATTGCTGCGCTAGATAACGCAATGACGCAGGCTAAGAAAGAAACTTCTAAGCCAACAATGATTCGCATGAAATCTGTCATTGCATGGCCAGCTCCTAAAGCACAAGGCACTGCTGGTTCGCACGGCTCAGCACTTGGTGATGAAGAAATTGCTGCAACAAAGGTTGCGCTGGGATTAAATCCCGAAGAAAAATTTGCAATGCCAGATGATCTTTTGAAGCATGCTCGCCAAGTAAAAGTGCGAAATGCTCTTGTACGCGCAACGTGGGATGCACAATTTGCAACATGGGCAGCCAATAATTCGCAACAGGCAGAATTGCTAGCGCGTTTGCGCACCAAAGAACTCCCAGCAGGTTGGGATAGCGATATTCCAACATTTGCACCAGGCAAAGATGTAGCAACACGCGCCGCGTCAGGTCAGGTTATTAATGCAATTGCCAAAACCCTGCCAGAGTTTTGGGGAGGATCAGCTGATTTAGCAGGTTCTAATAACACGAGCATTGACGGTGGAGGTTCATTTTTACCGGCAACAAGTGCGATCAAAGATGCACATCCTTACGGTCGAATTATTCACTTTGGTATTCGTGAGCACGCAATGGGATCAATTCTTAACGGCATCGCCTTGCACGGATTAACTCGCTCTTTTGGTGGAACCTTTGCAGTATTTAGTGATTACATGCGAGGGGCAGTTCGTTTAGCGGCGTTGATGAATATCCCATCAACGTTTGTTTGGACACATGATTCAATTGGCGTTGGTGAAGATGGCCCAACACATCAGCCTATTGAACATTTTGCCGCCCTTCGAGCTATTCCTGGTTTAGATGTTGTACGACCTGGAGATGCAAATGAAGTAGCTGAGAGTTGGAAAACTATTCTCAAGCGTGGACGAGCAGCGGGGATTCTTTTGTCTCGTCAAAATCTTCCAGTTTTTGATCGCACAGATTGCGCTTCTGCGACAGGTACTTCTAAGGGTGCCTACATTCTCAAAGATGCAGATAACCCACAAGCTATTTTAATTGCAACTGGTTCTGAAGTATCACTTGCCATAGATGTTCAAAAAGCTCTAGCTAGCGAAGGCATTGCCGTCCGAGTAGTAAGTGCACCGTGTCTTGAATGGTTTGCCGAACAAGACCAAGCCTATAAAGATTCGGTACTCCCCCGTTCAATAAAGTTAAAGGTCAGTATTGAAGTTGGAATTGCGCAAGGGTGGCATCAATTAATTGGTGATGCAGGAATTGCAATTTCCCTCGAACATTACGGAGCATCAGCTGATGCAAAGAGATTGTTCAAAGAGTTCGGTTTCTCAGTCGAGGCAATAGTTTCTAAGATTAAGGCGGCCATGTAGTGAGCGTTGCAGAAGTAGCAAACGGTGGAACTTCTATTTGGCTTGATGATCTTTCTCGGGCAAAGATTTCTGGAACTGATCCCCATTCACTGCCATCTCGAATCTCCCATTCTGGTGTTGTAGGCGTAACAACTAATCCTTCGATTTTCGGCGCTGCAATTGCAGGGGCCAAAGAATACGCCGCAGATATTGCTGCCATGAAGTATGCAACTGTTGATGAGGTAGTAAAGATACTCACGACCGATGACGTGCGGTCGGCATGTGATCTCTTCAAAGACATCTACTCAGCAACAAAGGGGGTAGACGGTCGCGTGAGTATTGAAGTTGATCCACGCCTTGCCCATGACACCGAAGCAACAATTGCACAAGGCAAGGAATTGTGGTCGATTATTGATCGCTCAAATCTGATGATTAAAGTGCCCGCAACTATTGAAGGGTTGCCGGCAATTACTGCCCTCATTGCTGCAGGCATTAGCGTTAACGTTACTTTAATCTTTTCAGTCAAACGTTATGGTGCAGTAATTGATGCGTACATGTCAGGAATTGAGCAAGCAA
>CANFUR010000079.1 GCA_947450175.1 Actinomycetota bacterium
ATTGGCGCGGTTGCGATGCGATCAAGAAATTGATCAACTAAATCGTAACCGCGCTGATTGCTTTCTGCCTCTAGTTTTCTAGTTTCACTTCGTAGGGCGTCAACAACAACGCCTTCAGATTCAACTTCGGCGCACCCACCATCCATTGCTAGCCACATATCCAGAACTTCTGCATCAATTTCTGGATGAAACTGCAAACCTAATGTGCGACCGAAGTGATAGGCCTGGGGACAAAGTTCGGTTCGTGCAATTTCTGTAGCCCCTGGTGGAACCGTGAAGCGATCCCAGTGATATTGAAACCATGGACCTTTGGGAATAAAACTCTCGTCATCGCTATCTACTTCATACCAACCAAGTTCAGCATACGGTGAACGCGACACTGTTCCACCTAACACACGTGACATTAATTGACCACCAAAGCAGATTCCTAACACTGGAATTCCAGCGTTATGAACTTCGCGCATCTTGGCAACTTGAGGAATTAACCAGTTACCGATTGCTCCGTCATCATAGGCTGCATACGGTGCACCCATAACTACTACAACATCAAATGAAAGCAAATCTGGCCAAACAGGTGTGACATTTGGTGTTTTAGCATGCTCTTCATCAACAATAATAAATCGAGAGATTTCGTAGCCACGTTTTTCAAACTGTTTCCAAATCGGACCACCGGCAGAAACATGGTCATGCTCAATGAAGATTACGCGTTTGGACATAGGGTTAATCCTACTTAATGATGCGCAAAGGTTCTTGTCCGCGTGCGATTAAGCGCTCAAAATGTATCTCGCGCTTTTCATTAAATCGGTTGGATTCATCGGTGGTCTTAGCCAAGAACGCGGCAAGTTCATCTCGGGCAACTAGACCATCACCGCTCAGATCTGTACGTTCAAAGACATTCCATGCGCGAAGAACTGGAGTAACGACTTCTTCCAGGTGTTGCTGCATGTCATAAATGCCAGCTAGAGCAATCTGCACGGCTTTACGACCAAAGCCTGGCATGTTTGCACCCGGCATATCAAAATTTGTCACTACATCTGCGATAGCTCGCATTGCAGCATTTGGTTCCATATCAAGGGCTGCACTTAATGTGTTTCTGTAGAAAAGCATATGAAGATTTTCATCCAAAGACACGCGCTGCATCATGGACTCTGCAATTGGGTCGGCCGAGATTTTGCCAGTATTTCGGTGTGAAATTCTTGTTGCTAACTCTTGAAATGAAACATATGCAATAGTGTGCAACATGTCATTTTCATAAGGTGTTTGATAGCCCAATGACATGTGCGCCATTCTCAAGTCTTCAAGTTCATATGGATCAACACCACGTGTTGCCATCAAGTAATCTCGGATAACAATGCTGTGACGCGCTTCTTCGGCCGTCCAACGTTCAATCCAAGTTCCCCATGCACCATCGCGACCCATAGAAAGTGCGATTTCGGTGTGATAGCTCGGCAAATTATCTTCAGTTAAAAGATTAAGGATTAAAGAATCTTGGGCAACAGGAGTCAGCCGTGAATCTTTGGCTTCCCATGCATCACCATTGAGTGGGCCCGCAAAGTCTCGGCCTTCTGACCATGGGACATACTCATGTGGATACCAGTTTTTTTGAACTTTTAAATGTCGGTCGAGTTCGACGGCAACGATTGGTTCAAGATCACGGATGAGGCGAGCTTGTATGGCTTTGCTGTCATACGTCATGGGTGCAAACTTACGGCACTATTTGGTTACTGACGAGTTAAAAATTCTCTTCTGCGCGTTTAATTGCTTGTGCCGCTCGCCACTTGGCGATTTCACCATGATTTCCGCTTAATAAAATCTCTGGAACCGCAATTTCTCGCCAACTTTGTGGTTTTGTGAAATTGGGATATTCAAGATATCCCTGCTCATTATGTGATTCCTCAGATAAGGACTCTGGATTTCCAAGGACTCCCGGAATTAATCGGGTGATGGCTTCGATCATTACGAGGGATGCTACTTCTCCCCCACCTAAGACATAATCGCCAATTGAGACTTCGTGGACCCGATAATTTTTAGCTAAATAATGTTGGCGCACTCGATCATCAATGCCTTCATACCGCCCACATGCAAAAACCAAATGCTTGGATATTGAAAATCGTGCAGCCATCGGTTGATCAAATCGCTTTCCTGCTGGTGTCAGAATAATTAAATCAGTGTCAGGGCTCATTAATGGATCTAAAGCTTGTCCCCAAACTTCAGGCATCATCACCATTCCTGCACCACCACCATATGGCGTGTCATCTACTTGGTTATGAACATTGGTGGCAAAACTACGCAAATCATGGATACCAAATTCAACTAACCCTGATTCTTGGGCCTTACCTAGAAGCGAAAGTTGCAAGGGGGCAAAATATTCCGGAAAAATCGTAACTGCATCGATTTTCATTGGACCGCTCCGGCTATATCTGGTGGAATGACTACGACTTTTCGCGCCGCGATATCTACGACTGGGACTAATTGATGGACGAAAGGAATCAGAATTTCGCCGCCTTCAGTTTTTATTGCCAGCAAATCTTGACCAGGAAGATTAATCACATCTGTAACTTCACCAATTACTTCACCAGATTGTGAATGTGCAGCACAACCGATGAGCTGTAATACATGGTAATCATCCTCATCAATACCTGGTTCATTGATATCGACATCGCAGTAAATCAAGGTATTGCGAAGTTTTTCGATTCCGTTGCGATCGGTAATCCCGTCAAAACCCAACAGCAAAATTCCGTTGTGGACTCGCGCAGAGATTATTTTTAGCTCTCCCAGCGAATCGGTTTGAAGTTTGTTACCAATGGCAAAACGACGATCAGGTTCATCAGTTCGAACCTCAATCGTCGCTTCTCCAAGAATTCCGTGGGCGCGACCAATGCGCCCCACGAGTAAACGCATTGCTAGCGTGCTTCGTCGGTCTCGATGAGATCGACGCGAACAGTACGTCCTGCAATTGCACTTACGACCGTCCGAAGTGCTTTTGCAGTACGACCATTACGACCAATAACTTTGCCAATATCTTCTGGGTTCACACGAACCTCAAGAGTTGTTCCACGACGATGATTCTTTTCAGCAACAACTACATCATCGGGATTATCGACGATTCCCTTTACTAAATGCTCTAGGGCTTCATCCATCATTGTTATTCGGCAGCCGCTTCTGTTTCAGCAACAACTTCTGTAGGAGTTTCAACAACAACTTCAGCAGGTGTTTCAACAACTGCCTCGGTTTCAACCACTACGTCTGCAGTCACTTCCTGAGCTGGAACCTCGGACACCTCTTCATTTGAAGTTTCTTGGGACACCACAGGGTTTGCCTTAGCAGCTAACTTCTCTTGTGCTTTCTTCTTCAGAGTAGTTGCGCCTTCTTTTGGCTCATCCATTGCCAACTTCATCGCTGCTTCATAAGCAACATGCTTGCCAACCTTAGGAGCTGCAACACGAAGAGTTCCTTCAGTTCCAGGAAGACCCTTAAATTTTTGCCAATCTCCAGTTACCTTCAGAAGAGCCTCTACGGCCTCTGATGGTTGTGCACCAACACCGAGCCAGTACAGAGCGCGCTCTGAATTGATCTCAATAAGTGATGGTTCCTGTCCTGGAACATAACGACCAATTTCTTCAATTGAAAGACCATTACGTGCCTTGCGTGAGTCTGTAACCACTACGCGGAAAAACGGTGTGCGAATTTTACCCATGCGCATTAAGCGAATTTTTGTAGCCAACTGTGTGTGTACTCCTGTTTATGTGTGTCATAAAAATTAATCGCAGCGGGGTGCGCAATCAATTACATACAACTATCGGTCGTGGATGTTGAACGGGGGTAGAGGGCCCCATCAACAGGTGCCCAATTCTGCCATCTATGGGCAGTAAAGGTGAAATCGAGCTGTTCTAGCCCTCTTCTAAGGCGCGTTTGGCTGGGTTGCCTGATTTGGACTTCTTCTTTGCTGGTGCGCTCTTGATGGCCGCTTTTGGAAGCGCAGGCATGCCCATCCCACTCATACCCGCTGGCATGGCGCCGTTTCGAACCTGCTTCATCATCTTTTGAGCAGCTGAAAAGCGATCAACCAAATTATTTACATCTGAAACTTTGCGACCAGCCCCTAGTGCAATACGTGCACGGCGAGAACCATTGAGAACTTTGGGATCACGCCGTTCAAGTGGTGTCATAGATTGAACAATCGCTTTTGTGCGAACAATTTCGCCTTCATCAAAATTTTCAATCTGCTTTTTCATTTGTCCAGCACCCGGCAACATCCCTAATAACTTAGACATAGAGCCCATCTTGGACATAGCTTGCAACTGTTCGAGGAAATCTTCGAGTGTGAAATCTTCACCGCTGGCAAATTTTGCTTCCAGTTTTGCTGAAGTATCGCCATCAAAAGCTTTCTTAGCCTGTTCAGCCAATGTTGCAACATCGCCCATTCCCAAAATACGTGAGGCCATGCGATCGGGATAGAAAATATCAAAATCACTGAGTTTTTCACCAGTTGATGCAAACACAATTGGACGCTTAGTAATAGAGGCAATCGATAGCGCCGCGCCACCTCGAGCATCACCATCGAGCTTTGTTAATACAACACCATCGAATCCAATGCCATCCATAAATGCTTGTGACGTTCGAACCGCATCTTGACCAATCATGGCATCAACAACAAATAAAATCTCATCTGGATTTATGGCATCACGTATTGCGGCAGCTTGCTTCATTAACTCTTCATCAACACCTAAACGTCCCGCCGTATCAACAATAACCATGTTGTATTGCTTTGATTTAGCAAATTCAATTCCTTGCTTTGCAACTTTGACTGGGTCACCAAAACCATTACCTGGTTCGGGAGCAAAAACTGGAACTCTAATACTTTCACCAACAACTTGTAGCTGTGTTACTGCATTTGGACGTTGTAAATCAGAGGCAACAAGCAAGGGAGTGTTTCCTTGATCGCCATAAAACTTTGCCAACTTTCCAGCTAATGTAGTTTTGCCGGCACCTTGCAAGCCTGCCAACATGATCACTGTCGGTGGATTTTTTGCAAAACGAATTCGGCGAGATTGTCCACCAAGAATTTCGATAAGTGCTGTGTTAACGATCTCAAAGATGGCTTGTGCTTGATTTGTTCCAGATTGCAACGTTGGCAATGCAGCTCTAGATTTATCACGGATGTGTTCGATAAAACTATCGACAACCGAGAGGGCCACATCTGACTCAAGTAAAGCTTGTCGAATTTCAAGACATGTGGCATCAATATCAGCCATACTTATTTTTCCGCGAGAGCGCAGTGATGAAAATGCGCCGCTAAAGCGGGTAGTTAAGGATTCAAACATAAGGCGCTAAGACTACTTGAGCAGTTGCAATAAACGCGAAGCAACCTCATGTGCTCGCTCATCACTTAAAGGCCCACCAGTTAGTTCGGTTACATACAA
>CANFUR010000080.1 GCA_947450175.1 Actinomycetota bacterium
CAACGGCGTATGTGCGGACCATGTGCCTATCGTAACGCGAAGCTTTAGAGGTTGATTACGTCAATCTCAAAGCTTGAACGGTTAACGATGGCCATATGGTGATTTTCCAGCACATGCCAGCCAGGCTGGTTCCATCCACTTGAGGCAAATAGAACGCCATCATCGCTTTTCTTGTATTTAATGACGTAATAGTCATCCGGTGCCCACTCGGGTTTCTTTGCTGAATCATGTTCGCTGCCAACAATAAAGCTCTCGCTATTCATTAACATGAAGTTCAGTGAAGTTGTTTTTCCATTTTCTTTAATGATTGCAAGCGTTTTTTTGATGCCATCTTCAAGGCCAAGTTTTTCGATTTCACCCATCATGAGATAGAAATAACGTTCGCTATCAGTTTCGCCAATAATTAATTTCTTAAATTTTTCGTCAATGAAAGCGATAATCGAATCAGGTGGAAAAATCGATCCGTTATGAATAAAAGAATAATCTCCATAAACAAATGGGTGTGTATTGTTTTCGCTGATAGACAAACCTTTTGTTGCCCAGCGAAGGTGTAGGAGGGCGCCATCGGCTTCGTTTTCTGCAACTATCTTTTTAAAAGAGGCGCTCTCTGACGCGGCTTCAACTTTTTTCTCTAGCACCGTGTGGGCGTGCTGTCTATCATTTGTAGAGATTCCCCAGCCATCACAGTGAACAGATGACAAGGCGATGAATTCTTCAAAATCCTCGCCCACTTGTGCGGGAAATGAGGATTCAGCCTGCGACACGTAGCCCATTAGACGGCACATTTTTGAGAAAACCTCTTCCATTTCGGTCACACTGTCGTGTAGAAAGATTACCCCAAATGACTCAAGGAGGAGAACATCTTGGCACTATCAGATGAACAACGCTTAGCCGAACTCGGCTATAAACAGGAATTGAATAGAACGTGGAGTTCGTTTTCAAACTTCGCCATTTCTTTTTCAATTATTTCAATACTTGCAGGCTGCTTTACAACATTTGCCCAGGCTTGGAACAATGGAGGTCCGGTTGCAATCTCGATCGGTTGGCCATTAATTTCGCTATTAATCCTCATCATTGGATTTAGCATGTCAGAGCTCGCTTCAGCATTTCCAACATCTGGTGGAATTTACTGGTGGGCTTCAAAACTTGGCGGAGCTAAAGCTGGTTTCTATACCGGCTGGCTCAACTTGATTGGTCTTGTATCCGTAACAGCATCTGTGGGTTATGGAGTTACTGGATTTATCAACGGACTCATTGGTTTGTACTCACCTTCATATGCCACAAACTTTATGGGCGGGGATTACATCAAACAGCAGTTCGTGCTATTCCTTATCGTTATTGCCTTCGCAACATTGGTCAATGTTTATAGCGGCCCATTACTTGCCATGTTTAACAACATATCTGTTTGGTGGCACGTTTTTGGCACTGTTGTGATTGTAGGAATTTTGATATTTGGAACTGATAAGCACCAAACTCTCAACTGGATGTTCACTACCCACATAAATAACTCGGGCTTTAGTGATAATTCATACTGGTACTTCGTTCTACCACTCGGATTCTTGCTAACTCAATACACTATTACTGGCTTTGATGCCTCTGCTCACTTGTCAGAAGAAACACATAGTGCACACCTTGCTGCAGCAAGGGGCATCTGGAAATCAATCGCGTATTCAGCTGTTGGCGGATACATTCTTTTGATGGCCTTCCTTTATGTGGCAACAAATACTGATTACATCAACTCATTTGATCCAGCCGTTAACCCTTATGGTGGCGGACAAATCATTGCATTGTTGTACAGCGCTCTAGGTGGAGGAGCATCATTTAAATTGGTCATGCTCATCACCACAGTTGGTCAAATCTTCTGCGTTACTGCGTGCCTTACTTCATGTTCACGCATGATGTTTGCATTCTCTCGCGATGGCGCAGTACCTGGAGGAAATCTTTGGAAGAAAGTCAACAAGCACCATGTCCCTCAGAATGCAGTACTTGCATCAGCTGTGGGTGGAATTGCTTTGACTCTTCCAGCATTATGGAAATCACCTACAGGTGCACCAACTGCTTTTTATGCAGTTGTATCTGTCTGTGTGATTTCGCTCTATCTTGCTTTCATGATTCCAATTTATCTCCGCCTGAAAGCTGGAAGCAGTTTCAAGGTGGGAGAATGGAATTTAGGTTCTAAGTACAAGTGGATGAATACGATTGCAGTTGCTGAGATTGCAATTATTTCGATCTACTTTATTTTGCCATTCTCACCAGCTGGTACCCCAGGTAATAAAGACTTCACTTGGACAGCCGTGAACTATGCACCGCTCATCACTGGTGGCGCATTAATAATTCTCTGGATCTGGTGGAACCTATCTGCTAAGAAGTGGTACACAGGACCAAGAACTAACCTATAAAAGAGTTATAACTCTCATAAATCCCCCCACACATAAAGTGCGGGGGGATTTTTTTACCCTGGATTTTAATGGCGTAAATCGTTACGCTACTGGGTATGACATCAATGACGATTGCTGATTTAACAAGCAAGATCAAGAGCGGTGAGATTGATACCGTTGTAGTAGCAATGACAGATATGCAGGGCCGCTTAACCGGCAAGCGTATTCACGGAACCTTCTTTCTTGATGAAGTGCTCAAGCACGGCACAGAAGGTTGTAACTATCTTTTAGCAGTCGATGTCGATATGAATACTGTTGACGGATATGAAATGTCATCATGGGAGCGCGGCTATAGCGACTTCGCTTTAGTTCCAGATATGGACACACTTCGATTAATCGATTGGCAAGAAGGCGCTGCCCTTGTTCTAGCCGATGTCCAATGGCTGGATCACACTGACGTTGTTGCCTCCCCTCGTCAGATTTTGCGCAAGCAAGTTAAAGCGCTAAAAGATGCGGGCATGGAAGCAATGTGTGGAACCGAGCTGGAGTTTGTCGTTTATAAAGACACATACGAAGAAGCATGGAATAAGGGTTACAAGAATTTGATTCCAGTTAATCAATACAACGTGGATTATTCCATCATGGGCGGATCTCGCATTGAGCCTCTTCTTCGCCGAATTCGCCTTGCTATGGCAAAAGCGGGCATGACCGTTGAGTCGGTAAAGGGTGAATGTAACTTTGGTCAGCATGAGATTGCTTTCAAATATTCTGATGCGCTTTCTAATTGCGATAACCACGTGATTTATAAGAATGGTGCCAAAGAGATTGCTGCACAAGATGGTTATGCACTCACATTCATGGCTAAGCCAAATGAAAAAGAAGGTAACTCTTCCCATATTCACCTTTCATTCCGAGGCTTAGATGGCTCGATGGTGATGGCAGATGATTCTGACAAAGAGCAGGGTTTAAGTGATCTTGGCCGTCAATTCATCGCAGGCCAAATTGCACATATGCGTGAAATGTCTTTACTTTTTGCACCAAATATCAACTCGTATAAGCGTTACGTGCCCGGTTCATTTGCTCCAACAGCAATACGCTGGGGACGCGATAACCGCACATGTGCACTGCGTTTAGTTGGAAAAGGTCAGAGCCTTCGCCTTGAAAATCGCGTTGCTGGTGGTGACGTCAATCCATATCTAGCAGTTTCAGGAATTATTGCTGCCGGACTAGACGGAATCAAAAACAAAATGGTTTTGGAACCAGCCTTTACCGGAAATGCCTATGAATCAGATTCACAGCGCGTTCCTTCATCTATGAATGAATCGCTTGCTCTGTGGGAAAGCAGCGCGTGGGTTAAAGAGACCTTTGGCGCAGAAGTTCAGGCCCATTATGCCAATATGGCCAAGATTGAAATTGCTGCATACGGTAAAGCAATTACCGATTGGGAACTCGTCCGTAACTTCGAAAGGTTCTAAATCTCACGTGTCTACTTCATACGATGTAATCAACCCTGCCAATGAACAGTTAGTAAAGAATGTTCCTCATCTAGATCTGGAGCAAACGGATGCAGTAATTGCTAAGGCGGCAAAAGCTTTTGAATCATGGAAAAATGTAACTCCAGGTGAACGTGCACGTTTGCTTCGTGCATTTTCACAAGTTGTCACTGATCATCGTGAAGAGTTAGCGCAGTTAGAAATCACCAACGCGGGTCACACGCGCGGTAATGCACTTTGGGAAGCAGACAATGTAGCAAATACGTTGATGTATTACTCAGCAGCACCAGAGCGCCTATTTGGTAAACAAATACCTGTGCCTGGCGGAATAGACATTACTTTCAAAGAGCCATTAGGTGTTGTTGGAATCATCGTTCCTTGGAACTTCCCAATGCCAATTGCTGGTTGGGGTTTTGCTCCGGCCCTTGCTGCAGGAAATACCGTGGTATTAAAGCCTGCAGAATACACACCACTTACTGCCATACGTCTGGGAGAATTGGCGCTGCTAGCCGGTATTCCTGAAGGCGTACTTAACATCCTTCCTGGAAAAGGAAGTGTTGTTGGAAATCGTTTTGTTACTCACCCATTAGTGCGCAAAGTTGGTTTCACTGGCTCTACTGAAGTAGGCAAGCAGATTATGGCTGGATGCGCTGATCAAGTGAAGCGAGTAACTCTTGAGCTTGGTGGCAAGAGCGCCAATATCATTTTTGCAGATGCCGATATCGAAAAAGCTGCAGCAGGTGCACCAGGCGCAGTATTTGATAACGCCGGACAAGATTGTTGTGCCCGCTCGCGCATTTTGGTTCAGAAATCAGCATTCGATAAGTTCATGGAGCATTTTGAAGTTGCCGTTAAAAAGTTTCGTTGTGAAGATCCAAATCTTGTAACTGCGGAAATGGGTCCACTTATTTCTAAAAAGCAGTTCGATGTTGTCGAGTCTTACTTAGATGAACAGATTGCATTCCAAGGAACTGCTCCCTCAGGTCCTGGATATTGGATGCCCCCAACGGTTTTATTGCCAAAGAATGCACAGTCTAAATCTTGGCGTGAAGAAATTTTTGGTCCAGTTGTTTCAGTCCTAACTTTTGAGGATGAAGCCGAAGGTATCAAGATGGCTAATGACAGCGAATATGGTCTCTCTGGTTCGATTTGGACACGTGATGTCGGCCGTGCGCTGAGAGTCTCACGCGCAATTGAATCTGGCGCTCTATCTGTTAATTCAAACTCTTCAGTACGTTTCTGGACTCCTTTTGGTGGATTTAAACAATCAGGTCTTGGACGAGGTTTAGGTCCAGATGCAGTTGATTCTTACACCGAGCTAAAGAATGTCTTTATCTCTAACGATTAATTAGATAGTGCGGATTGGCGCGGTTGCGATGCGATCAAGAAATTGATCAACTAAATCGTAACCGCGCTGATTGCTTTCTGCCTCTAGTTTTCTAGTTTCACTTCGTAGGGCGTCAACAACAACGCCTTCAGATTCAACTTCGGCGCACCCACCATCCATTGC
>CANFUR010000081.1 GCA_947450175.1 Actinomycetota bacterium
GTACGTGTTCCTTACCTGCTCCTTTTTCCAGGTTTTGCCTTTCTATTTACTTTTTTCATTTTACCGATTATCAATCTTGCTCAAACATCAACGCAAACTCCCATAAAAGGTGGAGACACTGGCCAATACGAGCAAACTTTTGCGTTTAGTAACTACATCACAGCTTTTACTGAAAATAAGGAACAGTTCGCGCGCTCCTTCGTATTTGCCACATGCTCAACACTTCTAGCGTTAGCTATTGCATATCCACTTGCTTATGCCATTGCTTTCAAGGCCGGTAAGTTTAAAAACATTCTTCTTGTGCTTGTAGTTGCACCGTTTTTTACTTCATTTTTGCTTCGCACAATCGCATGGAAACAGATCCTTGGCGAAGAAGGTTTTGTGGTTCCAGGTTTACGTTCTCTACACATCATTAGTCAACAGACCACACTTACATCAACCTCATTTGCGGTTGTAGCTGGCATGACCTACAACTTTTTACCCTTTATGACATTGCCGTTATACGCATCCCTCGAGCGAATTGATCCTCGTACCATTGAAGCTGCGGGTGATTTATACGCCAATGGCATAACTGCTTTTCGTCGCGTAACTATGCCGCTTTCTCTGCCAGGCGTTGTTGCTGGAACTTTACTCACTTTTATCCCAGCTGCTGGTGACTATGTAAATGCAGCAATCCTTGGAAGCCCAACATCAAAGATGGTCGGAAACGTTATTGAATCCCGCTACTTCAAAATTGTTGATTATCCAACGGCTGCCGCGCTTTCATTTACATTAATGACAGCGATTTTGATTCTTGTCACTCTGTATATTCGAAAAGCAGGAACGGAGGAGTTGGTATGAGCCATAAGGTTAAAGATGCAACTATTCCAACAATTCCCTTTAAAGCGCGATTTTCACGGTGGTTTGGCCGTAACTTACTGCGCATTTATATGATCTTTGGTTTCACTTATCTATTTATTCCTGTCGCCTATACCTTCGCCTTTTCTTTTAATGATTCAGGCAAAAGTAACTTAATCTGGAAAGGTTTCACGCTTCGCAACTGGCAGAATCCATGCGGTGCACCAGAAGTGTGTAGCGCACTGGGTAACTCAATCAAAATTGGTTTGTTAGCCACAACTTTTGCAACGATTCTCGGAACGATGATTGCATTTGCTATTGGCCGCTATGCATTTAAGGGCCGTTCTTCGTCCAACCTTTTAATTTTCTTACCAATGGCAACTCCTGAAGTTGTTCTGGGTGCCTCACTTCTTTCCTTGTTTTTAGTTTTTAAAATTAACCCTGGTTTTTGGCCAACAGTTATCGCTCACGTTATGTTCTGTATATCTTTCGTAGTGGTAACAGTTAAAGCACGTATCGCATCTCTTGATCCGCGCTTAGAACAAGCCGCGATGGATTTATATGCAAATGAGTTAGAAACTTTCCGCCGAGTAACTTTGCCACTTGTGGCCCCAGGTATTGCTGGTGCAGCGTTATTAGCTTTTAGCCTTTCATTCGATGATTTTATTATTACCAACTTCAACTCGGGCACACTGATGACTTTCCCTAAGTTTGTTTACGTATCGGCAGCCCGTGGCATTCCCGCACAAGCAAACGTGATCGGTTCTTCAATGTTTTTCTTAGCTTTAATCCTGGTTATCGCGGGTCAAGTCGTTAATCGCAAGAAAGTCCGCTAATATAGGTTTAGTCCATAACGAACTACAGGTTGATTAAGTAAATCTGCGTTATGGGGTTAGGTTCCGGAGGACCCGGGCCAACTACGAGTGATGATTGAAGGGGTGATTCCGGTTAAGGCCGGATAGCGCGATGGCAACCATCGACCCTTACGTTCTCAAACACCTTTCACATATGCAGCCAGCTTTGTACTGGCTTGATGAAGATCCCCTTGAGCCACAACCAAATCCAACATTGATCGGTGATGTAACGACTGATTTATGTGTGGTGGGTGCCGGCTACACCGGTTTATGGACTGCGTTAATTGCTAAGGAACAAAACCCAGAACGCGAAGTAATTCTTGTTGAACAGCGCGAAACTGGCGCAGGTGCATCTGGACGCAACGGTGGATTTTGCAGTTATTCATTAACACATGGCTTTATGAATGGTTACAGCAGATTTAAAGATGAGATGGCCGTCATTGAACGCCTTGGTCGTGAAAACCTTGATGCTATTGAAGCAACCATTAAACGCTATGACATTGACTGCCAATTTGAATGGACTGGCGAACTACGTATCGCAACGGATGAGTGGCAAATCAAAGGTTTAGTCGAAGAAGCTAATTTACGAAATTCTTTTGGCGATCACGTAGAAGTTCTTAATCAAGATGAAATTCAAGCGCGTGTAAATTCACCATTATCAAAGGCTGCGCTATGGGATCCTGATGGCACAGCACTTGTTGATCCGGCACGTTTGGTATGGGGATTAGAACGCGCTTGCTTAAAGCTGGGTGTAAAAATTTATGAAAATACACATGTTGAATGGTTAGAGCGTACAAGTGATGCAATGATCGTCCACACGCCATACGGATCTGTTTATGCCCAGAAAGTTGCACTTGCAACCAATGTTTTCAAATCACTAGTAAAGCGTGCCCATAAATATGTTGTTCCGGTATATGACTTTCAGTTAGTCACCGAACCATTAACTAAAGCGCAGATGGATTCAATTGGGTGGAGCGGGCGTGAAGGTTTATCGGATGCGGGTAATCAATTTCATTACTACCGCCTAACTCAAGATAATGAGATTTTATGGGGAGGTTATGATGCGATTTATAATTTCCGAGGCAAGGTTCGCCAGGAATATGAAACAAGTGCTGAAACCTACGCACACTTAGCACAAGCATTTTTAGAGAATTTTCCGCAGTTAAAAGGAATCAAATTCACACATGGGTGGGGCGGAGCCATTGATACATGTTCGCGCTTCTCACCATTCTGGGGAAAAGCATATGGTGGCCGTGTTGCATACGTGATGGGATTTACGGGCCTTGGCGTTGGTTCAACTAGATTTGGTGCACAGGTGATGTTGGATCTGCTTGATAAAGTTGACAACGAACGTACCCAGTTAAAGATGGTTCAAAAGAAACCACTTCCCTTTCCGCCCGAGCCATTCAAGTTTTTATTTATACGCTTAACGCAATGGTCCATCAATCGGGCTGATCAAAATCAAGGTAAGCGCAATCTTTGGCTGCGATTGCTTGATGTTTTGGGCTTAGGCTTTGATTCTTAAGCTTTACCTCTATTCTTAACCCATGACTAATCACGGCAATATGTATGGCCCAGATTTCACATTTCTCGGAATCGAACGTTGTGATTTAGATGACCCATCAACTTTTGCTGATGCAGATGTTGTTATTGTTGGTGCGCCAATTGATAGCGGAACCTCACATCGCTCTGGTGCAAAATTTGGACCACAAGCCATTCGTGGTGGAGATTATTTACCCCATGATGCCGAACGTCCACATCTAGCTTTACGTATAGATTCGTTGCAAGCTATGAAAGTTGTTGATGCAGGCGATTTATTGATGCCAGGTGGTGACTTGGTTGCATCTCTTGAAGTGTTAGCTCAAGCAACTGAAAAGATTTCACGTGCAGGTGCGATTCCAGTAATTCTTGGAGGCGATCACTCAATTGCATCAGCTGATGTTGCTGGAATCGCACGCCATCGCGGACTTGGCAAAATTTCAATGATTCACTTTGATGCACATGCCGATACCGGTGAAGATCAATGGGGCGCCCTTATTGGGCACGGCACACCGATGCGTCGTTTAATTGATACGGGAACTGTGCGTGGGGATCGCTTCTTGCAATTAGGTTTGCGTGGATATTGGCCAGATGCAAAAACTCTTGACTGGATGCGTGATCAAGGAATGCGTTCATACGAAATGACTGAAATCCATCACCGCGGACTCAACACAGTCTTAGATGAGTCATTCGCAATTCTCACCAATGAATGTGATGGCGTTTTTTTATCTGTCGACATTGATGTCGTTGATCCCGGAATGGCGCCTGGAACCGGTACGCCAGAACCTGGGGGAATGACTAGTCGCGAACTTCTAGAATCAGTGCGCAGAATCTGTCTTGAACTACCAATTGTTGGTATTGATGTAGTTGAAGTCGCGCCGGCATTTGATAGCGCAGATATAACTGCAATTTTAGCTAACCGAGTTGTCCTTGAAGCCTTAAGTGCAATTGCCAAGCGCCGTTCAGGAAAACCATATTCACCAACTCAAAATCTCCTGGATCGATAAATGCGCGATGTAGTTATTTTGGGCTCAACGGGTTCGATTGGCGTTCAAGCCCTTGAAGTAATTGCCAATAATCCGAAGCTATTTAATGTAATTGCTATTAGCTGTGCTGGTACTAATCCAGATTTAGTAATCGCCCAAGCCAAAAAATTTAATGTTACTCACATAGGCGTCCTAAGAAATGCCGATGTTATTGCCAAAGCGCTACCTGGCGTAAGCGTCATTGATGGAGTGAATGCATCTACTGAAATTGCTGCAATCAATTGTGACGTCGTAGTAAATGGCATCACTGGTTCAATTGGTTTAGGCCCAACCCTTGCCGCTCTAGATGCTGGAAATACGTTGGCACTTGCCAACAAAGAATCCTTGGTAGCCGGTGGCGATTTAGTTATGTCGCGGGCTAGAGAACATCAGATAATTCCTGTTGATTCTGAACATAGCGCAATCTTTCAATCATGTTTAGCTGGAAAAAGATCAGAAATCAATAAGATTATTTTGACGGCAAGTGGGGGAGCATTTAGGGATCGAACAAATCTGGATGGAATTACGGTCGAAGATGCCCTTAACCATCCCACCTGGTCAATGGGGGCAGTTGTGACGATTAATTCGGCAACACTAGTAAATAAAGGCCTAGAAATTATTGAAGCTCATTATTTATTTGCTTTGCCATATTCGAAAATTGAAGCAGTGATTCATCCGCAATCTGTGGTTCATTCCCTCGTGGAATTTAATGATGGCTCAACAATTGCTCAAGCTAGCCCTCCCAATATGAAGGGGGCCATTGCTTATGCGCTGAATTGGCCAGATCGTTTAACAGCTGCAACTGCGCCCATAGATTGGTCGATTCCACATTCATGGAGCTTTGCACCCATTAATACTTCACAATTTCCAAGTATCGAATTAGCGCGACATTGCGGCGAATTTGGTGGGGGATTGCCTGCGATATTTAATGCTGCCAACGAGAGTGCAGTTGCGGCCTTTATTTCAAAGAAGGTGGAGTTTAAATCTATTATTGAAGTTATAGCGGCTGTTGTCACCGATTTAGAAAAAGATTGCCCAAAAACTCTGCGTGATTTAGCTGATGTCAGTGCCATCGAAGA
>CANFUR010000082.1 GCA_947450175.1 Actinomycetota bacterium
AATTGTCCGCGACACTGTTTTAAACATCGGCTATGACTCTTCGGATAAAGGTTTCGATGGAAATAGTTGTGGAGTTTCAATTTCTATCGGACAACAGTCGCAAGATATTGCACAAGGCGTAGATGATGCCTATGAGCATCGAGTCGGATCTCAAGTTGATCCATTGGATTTGCAAGGCGCTGGAGATCAAGGATTGATGTTTGGGTACGCCTGTGATGACACGAAAGAATTGATGCCATTGCCTATTTGGTTGGCACATGCGTTAGCTCAGCAGCTCACCAAAGTTCGTAAATCAGGTGCATTGCCGTATTTGCGTCCGGATGGCAAGACTCAAGTAACTATCGAATACGACGGCGATCACGCAGTTTCACTAGATACTGTTGTTATCTCTAGTCAACATTCAGAAGGTGTAGATGTCGTTAAGAAGTTAACACCTGAAATTATTGAGCAGGTTATTGATCCCATTTTGGCTTTGATTGAACTGCCACGCAAAAATCTTAAAACATTGATTAATCCAACTGGACGCTTTGTTATTGGCGGACCAATGGGAGACGCGGGCCTAACTGGGCGCAAAATCATCGTAGACACCTATGGTGGAATGGCGCGTCACGGTGGAGGCGCTTTCAGTGGAAAAGATCCTTCTAAAGTTGATCGCTCAGCAGCATATGCGATGCGATGGGTTGCCAAAAACGTTGTGGCCGCCGGACTTGCGCGTAGGTGCGAAGTTCAAGTTGCTTACGCAATTGGTAAAGCACAACCGGTTGGGGTTTTCGTAGAAACTTTTGGTACAGAAACTGTTCCTGTGGCCAAAATTCAAAATGCTGTAACAACAGTTTTTGATCTACGTCCAGCGGCAATCATTCGGGATTTGGATCTATTGCGGCCAATCTATTCGCTAACAAGTGCCTATGGTCACTTTGGTCGCGAACTTCCAGAGTTTGCTTGGGAGCGCACTAATCGCGTAACCGAGCTACAAAACGCAATTAAGTAATTACGGTGGCAACGCCACGTCTTTTTAAACTCAAATCTCAGGTTGCTGCTGCGCCTAGTGGGCCAGTTGCCACTGAATACGCCTATGCAAGAGTTTGGGTAGACACAGGCGTTTTTCATTTGGATACTCCATTTGATTATGAAGTACCTGCAAAGTTTTCAGAACACGTTTCAACTGGAGTACGTGTGCAAGTCCCTTTCGGAAATCGCGAAGTTGAAGGTCTTGTAATCGAGCGAGTTGAGCTTCCGCAAACCACCTCTCAACTCAAAGCGATAACTAAGGTTCTCTCTCCTCATCCAGTTGCAACAGCACAGTCTTTGCAACTTATACAAGCCGTAGCGAGTCGATGGGCCACTAACCCTTGGGAGATAATTAAAAGCGCTATTCCTGCACGAGTTGCAAGCGTTGATAAGCAACATCAAGAAGGCCCGATGTTTACCCGAGAGAAAGTTTCATCTGCCGACATTTCCTTTATTGGTTTTCAACCTTTTGTAGATCCTTATAGGGCGGTTGTAGATTTGATAGTGGCTGCGAAGAAAAACTCATCTGTCTTGTTAGTAGCCCCAGATGAGCGGGATATCTCAGCCTTAAGTAATCTTTTAGCTCAGCAGGGAACGCAGCCACTTCGCATCGACAGTTCTGTTACACGTTCAGAGCGCTATAGCGCGTTTCTAAAACTTACGTCACCAGGAAACCACGTAATTATTGGCGCGCGTAATGCCATCTTTGCTCCGATAGCACAGGGTTCCACAATAGTCGTGTTTAAAGAATCATCACCTGATCTTTATGAGATACGTAATCCAGGTTGGAATGTTCGCGATATAGCGCTCATGCGCAACGAGATCGATAAGGCGAAAATATTTCTTTGTGGTTACGTTCCATCCCTAGAAGTTGCAGCATTAATCGAGGCGAAGAAGATTCGCTATATAAGTTCTGCTATTAAAATTCAAGTTAAGGCTTTTTCATCAGCCGATTCATCTCTGTTACCTGGAAGAATCTTCACGGACATTCGAACGAGTTTAAAGAATGGTCCTGTTCTATTCGTACTCCCACGAAAAGGCTATGCAAATGGAATTCTGTGCGCCCACTGCAAAAACACAGCTCTCTGTTCATGTGGTGCCAAACTACATCTATTAAACAGTGGGGCAACTCCGTCATGCAAGATTTGTGGTGAATATGTCAATGATTGGAAATGTAACTATTGCGGCCGAGATAAGAAATACGTAGTGGCACGAGGTATAGATCGTGCGGCCGAAGAAATCTCGAGGGCATTTCCTCATTTTCCAATAATTTTCTCATTCGGCGACGTAATTAAAGACCATGTTGAACCTAAACCGTCAATCATTTTGAGCACACCCGGGGCGGCCCCGCAAGTAAGTGGTGGATATAGCGCTGTGGTGATTCTGGAAGGTCTCACATATTTTAACCATGGTGATCTGCGAGCGAATGAGCGAGCTAACGAACTTTTCTTTGAGACGGCTTCGATGATAAAACCTGGGGGAGTAGTTCTTCTTTCTATAGAAGATTCTCACCCAATAGTGTCGAGTCTTATTCGTTGGAATCCATCAAGTATTCTCAAACGTGAATTGCAACAGCGCGAGGAGGTTAATTTTCCTCCTTCGGTAGTTAGTGCGGTAATCACGTTGCCTTCGGCTCAATCCAGTGCGCTTGTTTCGGGTATCAATAAAGCTGTATCTGATGAACGTTTAACTGAGAAGACCCGTGTCCTTGGTCCTACGAAGATTGATGCAGCACTTAGCAAAATCGTGATTTTGTCACCCTTGGATTCGCGCGCAATGTTTACGAGTTTTCTACATGAGTTGATGAGACGTAGAAGCATCGCAAAAAAAGTTGATTCCACCCTTAGAATCGACCCATATTCACTTTAGATTTTTTGCTAGACTAGCGATATGTCTATTCAAGAGATTCGATTATTTGGCGATCCAGTCTTGTTGACGCCTGCGGCTCTTGTGGTCGATTTTGATAAAGAACTACGTAGATTAGTGGCCGATCTTACGGACACAATGCTTGAAGCTCCTGGAGCAGGTTTGGCCGCTCCTCAAATTGGTGTGCCATTACGAGTTTTCACGTGGCATGTTGATGATGTATTAGGACATTTAATTAATCCAACTTTAACCCTGGGTGATGAGATTCAAGATGGCGAAGAAGGGTGTTTATCTTTCCCTGAAGTCCGTTACGAGACAAAACGTGCGTTAAATGCCGTAGCGCGGGGTTTTAATATGTTTGGTGAACCAGTAGTAATCGAAGGTACAGAGTTTTTAGCTCGCGCACTTCAACATGAAACAGATCATCTCGATGGGATTCTTTTTATCGATCGTCTTTCGCCGCAGGACCGCAAAATAGCAATGAAAGAGATCCGCGAATCCGAGTGGTTTAATTCTCAAAGCGAAAATGGAAATACGCCAACGGTTAAAACATCGCCACATTCTCTATTTGGACGGACTACTTAATGCGCATTGGGGTCGCCGCTACTCCCGATGTCGCAATACCAACACTGAATTGGCTTCAAACTTCTGGGCACGACTTAGTGCGTGTAATAAGTCAACCCGATCGACCTGCCGGACGAGGACAAAATTTTAAACCCTCGGCGGTAAGTCAATGGGCCTTAGCTGAAGGAGTGGAACTAGTACGACCTCTAGCAATTGAAGATCTAGATTGTGCAATCGAAGATTTGGATCTTTTGGTAACAATTGGTTATGGCCGGATTTTGCCGGAACAATCTCTTTCGCTTCCAACATTTGGTTGTATCAACCTACATTTTTCGCTTTTGCCTAAGTATCGCGGAGCTGCTCCAGTGCAACGCGCTTTGGAAGCGGGGGAGAAACAAACCGGAGTTACTGTGTTCAAACTTGATTCAGGAATGGATACGGGTCCTATTTATTCATCGCGCATTATTGATATCGATCCCTCTTTTAGAAGTTTGGAGGTTTTCATGCAACTCGCAGTTATTGGGGTTGATGTGGTGAAAGAAGCGATTGAACTTATTTCTGTTGGAAGCAAGCCATATGAACAAACCGGCAAGGCATCTTACGCCAGCAAGATTTCTAAAGAAGAAGCAAAGATTGACTGGAATTTATCTGCGAATGTGACGCTCAATAAGATCAAGGGTTTTTATCCAGCGCCTATTGCATGGACGGTTTTTAGAGGTCAGACATTGAAAATTTCCTCGGCAAAAATTCATAACCAATCCATAGCGCTTGCGCCAGGAGAAATCCTTCTTACCAACGTAATAGTTTTGATTGGAACTAGTGAGGGTGCACTAGAAGTTGATTCGGTTATTCCTGCTGGCAAAAGAGAAATGAGCGGTGCTGAATGGGCAAGAGGCGCTCGATTTGAGAGTGGGGAATGTTGTGGTTGAAGCTCGTCGCGATAGCTTCAAATCTCCTAAACCCGATGCAGTACGTCTTCTCGCATTTGATTTAATTACTGAGGTAAACCGCAATGATGGTTATTCGAATTTGCTTCTGCCTGCAGCATTGAACGCATCTTCACTTGATGAGCGCGATCGCAATTTAGTTACTGAATTGGTTTACGGAACTCTTCGAATGCAGGGTAAGCATGATTGGGTTTTAGCTCAGATTTCTGATCGTCCTTGGACCGAGGTTGACCCGGGAATTATTGATGTAGCCAGATTGGGTGTGCATCAAATACATGAACTTCGCATTCCTGACCATGCTGCGGTTTCAGCGACTGTCGAGGTGGCGCGTAAGAGATTAGGTGAATCTAAAGCAAGTTTTGTCAATGCATTACTTCGCTCTGTTACTAGAAAAAATTATGTCGAGTGGTTTGCTCCTTTAGATCAGATGAGCGATAACGTAGAGAGATTGGCGATTGAGTATTCTCATCCGCAATGGATAATTTCTGCCTATTTTGATTTACTCAAAGATTGGCAGTTAGTGGAGCAAGAACTAGCCACGAATAATATTCCCGCGTTACCAACACTGGTCTCTTGGCCTGGTTATTCGTCGCAGGCTGAATTAATTGCTTTGGGTGGTGAACCGACAAAGTATTCGCAATTGGGTGTTCGGTTAAAGGGAAATCCTGGAAGTTTGGATTTTATTAGGCATCGATTGGCAGGTGTGCAAGATGAGGGCTCACAATTAGTAGCGACAACTTTTGCAGCTGCCGCGAGTGGTGCATCGTGGTTGGATCTGTGCGCAGGACCGGGCGGGAAAGCGGCACTTTTATCTAGTATTGCAAAGCAAAGAAACATTACATTTAC
>CANFUR010000083.1 GCA_947450175.1 Actinomycetota bacterium
GATTGAGCACGTGAAATACGTGGAACAAGTTCGAGTGAAAAGGCAGTTACTCCTGCTGCAGCAGCAGCATCAATTGAATCAACGGCAGTTACAGGTGAAAGAAATGAAACAGTAATTGCACCTTTTTTTAGTTTAGCCATTTGGGCCGGCGTTAAAGGGGCTACCGATAGCACGGCATCAGCTGTGCTGAGAACTTCACCATCGGAAATAGTTGCACCGGCTGCTTTGAAATCAGCATCAGTTGCTTGGGCATGAATTCCGGCTCCGGATTCGATAACAACTTCTAATCCAAGTCGAGTCAATTTATTAATAACATCGGGAACAAGCGCCACGCGCTTTTCACCATCTTTAATTTCTTTCGGGACGACTACACGCATGAGCAGAATGCTAGTGCTTGACGCCTTTCAAGTCACCCCTGGTCAGGTGAAATAGCACGGATTGGATCGTTGTTCGGCGATGATATGCCTCACGCCAAATAACCGAACGTGGGCCATCAATTACCGCGGCCTCAACTTCTTCGCCTCGGTGGGCGGGTAAGCAGTGCATAAATATTGAATCGCTATTTGTTAGAGAGAAAAGATTCTCTGTCACAGCAAAGGGAGAGAGCGCTAGCACCTTTTCACTGCGCTCACTTTCAGAATCACCCATCGACATCCATACATCGGTATATAAGACAGAAGCATCTTTTGATGCGACTTCTGGATCATGAATGACTTCTACTTTTCCACCATTTTTAGCCGCAATGTTTTTTGCAATCTCAACTATTTTTTGATTTGGTGCCCACTTACCTGATGGTGTAGCCGCAACAACATGGGCTCCCATGATTGCGCCCATTATTAGCCAGGCATGCGACATATTGTTTCCATCACCCAAGTAAACAAATTTTCTTCCTGAAATATCTGTGCCAAAGTTTTCACGGATGGTCAACCAGTCGGCAAGTAATTGTGTTGGGTGATCATCATCAGTTAAGGCATTAATTACTGGAATTGAGGCGTTAGCGCCAAGTTCTTCTACGTCGGCTTGCGCAAAAGTACGGATGATGAGCGCGCTGCAGTATCCACTAATTATTTTTGCAGTATCGGCAATAGTTTCACCACGCCCTAGTTGTAGTTCATCCCCGCGAATAAATATTGGCGTACCACCTAAATGTGCCACTGCTGTTTCCGACGAAAGGCGAGTACGGGTAGAAGGCTTTGTCATATAGATAGCAACGGTTTTATTTGCTAGAGCGGTCTTTGAACGCAGAGGATCTTGTGCAAACTGCGCGGCAGTTTCCAGCAACAGCTCGACATCATCGCGGCTGAGATCTTGAGTGCGCAGTAAGTCCTTCATTTGCCAATTCTACTAGGTAGTTTTGCCTTCACCAAAGGTATTCTTATCTACCTCATGGGCCTCTTTGGAAAGCGCGGAATAGAGACGGAATCTGATACCGATCTCTTGACTAGACCTGACCTTGAAGAAGATGACGGTGGGCACGATCGATTTGCTCATTATGTAAAGAAGGAAAAAATCACTGAATCAGCAGTTACTGGAAAATCAGTGAGAGCACTTTGCGGCAAGAAATGGGTTCCTTCGCGTGATCCTGAGAAATATCCAATTTGCCCGACATGCAAAGAGATTTACGCAGGGTTAAAGCCCGAGCCTGAAGATAAGTAATTATGCGGCGAAGCTCATACGTCCTACTTACTTTCTTAATGATTTTTTCATTAGTGCCACATGCGTTTGCGGCAGATAACCAACCCAGGAAAATAGTCTCGGGTTGGATTCCTTATTATTCAGTTAAAACAGTTATGCCATTTATAAAAAAACTTCCAAATTTGCCAGCCCCTGTTGTTGGAGCACCAGTCACATGCCTAGACAACGAGTATTCAAATGAAGATTTAGCGCAACTTAATTCGTCTTATCTTTTTACTAACAAGGATTTGATGAAAGAGGTTATGCCTTTTTGGTACACACTCAAAAGCCCAACGCTTATCAGGGATGATTACACGACAGGTAATCCGTCGTGGCCAATCGAGGACACACTCTGTTTAATGCGCAAAAGTGGGTTGAAGTTAATTCCAACGATTACCGATGGCACAGATAAATTAGTTTTATCAGGTTATTTGGCCAAAGCTGAAACTAGGTCAACTATCGTAAAAACAATAGTAGACCTTGTAAATCAGTATTCTTTTGATGGAATTGATTTAGATTTTGAGGGCTTTGCTTTTGTTGATGGCAATACGACTTGGGCAAAGACTGCGCCGAACTGGGTTTTATTTGTTAAAGAACTAAGCACCGCTTTACATGCTCAGCAGAAATTACTCTCGATATCTGCGCCATACTCATTCAATCCAACAGAAAAGCAAAAGGGCTATTACGTATATTCATGGCCAGAGATTGCATCTAGTATTGATCGCCTGCGAATCATGACGTATGACTATTCAGTAGCTAAAGCTGGCCCCATAGGACCTATTAGTTGGACTGAAAAAACCCTGCAGTATGCAATTTCAATTATGCCTGCATCTAAAGTTTTTATTGGCCTTCCAGGTTATGGTCGCGACTGGATTACATCAGTGAAAGGTACATGCCCTGTAACTGCACCACCAGGTTTAATTGGAGGAGCAAAAGCTGCAACTTTTAAAATGAACTATGCCGCTACTAAAGCTGTTATAGATCAAGCAACACCAGTCTTTGATGAGGCAAGTAGTGAAGCTACCTATTCATATCAACAAATATTTAATGGGTTAACTGCTACTGGTGCAGCGACTACTTGTACGGTCAGTCGAACAGTTTGGTATCAAAATGATCGTAGCTTCTTAGAGCGCATGAACTTAGTAGCCAAATACCGTCTGGGAGGTTCCGCGCTGTGGACTTTAGGAATGGAAGACCCTGCAGCAACTACAGCAATGCGCAATGTTGCCTTAGCAATTGCGCCTGATACAGTTTTGAGCGCTCTCACAATCGAACAAGTAGATAGTAAAGGCGATTTTTACGGGGGAGTATTCACGGTGCACGGTGCGCTTTCGCTAAAGGACAAATCAGCGGTTGCCGGCATTCCAGTAAGTCTTGAAATTAAACGCGCAAACGAAACTACATGGAGCCCTATCGCCGAACTTATAAGTGACGTGGATGGAACCGTGAGTATTCCCGTAACTATTGGAACTAGCGCATCCTTTAGGTTTACTACTCAAGGAACTTGGGAACGCGCTGAATCGATAAGCAATGAAGAAAAAGTTGTTTTACTTTCTCGCGTAATCCTGGATCGACCTTCAACAGTTAAGCATGGCCAAGAAATATTGATAAAAGGTTTAGTTCTTCCAATTGAAGCAGGACAAGATGTGGTTCTTCAAAAATTTGCAGCGGGGAAATGGCAAAATATAGAGGTTACAAAAACTGGAAATGTTGGAGATTTTTTAATGAGCTTTCTTGAGGATAAGAAGGAAGTTGTGAAATTGCGAGTTCTAGTTAAAACAAAGACTGAACAAATTCTAACTCCAGAGTTTTTTGTGGTGGTTCGCTAATCATGGTAAAACTTGATGAGAAAATTGAAGAAGCAATAAAGGAAATCTTTAATGGAGATAAACCCTGGATTACAATTGTTTGGGATGATCCAGTTAATTTAATGACATATGTTACTTATGTATTGATGGAGCTCTTTGGTTACTCGAGGGAAAAAGCCCATGAGCTTATGATGAAAGTTCATACTGAAGGTAAAGCCATAGTTTCTACAGGTAGCCGTGAAGAGATGGAACATGACGTTGCACGTTTACACGAATACGGTTTATGGGCAACTTTGCAACGAGGTGATCAAGGGTTATGACACAACAGGATTCCGAGGAGAACCATGGTTTTTTCCGACATGGGGATAATGCATTCGTGGTCGAATTTTCAGAATCAGAGCGGGAAGTACTGATTAACTTAGTTGAACAAATAATTGAATTACTCAGTGAACGTAGTGATAACCATGTTGATGACCCCCTTGCTGCAATGGTTGGCATAACAACACATGATTCACCTCCAGAAGACGAAGTTTTACTGCGCTTATTGCCCAATGCTTATGCCGATCAGGTTGATGCAGCAGAATTTCGCAGGTACACAGAATCTACTTTGCGCGCAAAGAAATATGCCCACTCATTGTCAATGCGGATTACTTTGAAGAGTGCAATAGATGGAATAATTGAAGTTGATCACGATGGTGCAAATGACTGGCTAGGTGCCATGAATGACATTCGTTTAGCCCTTGGTGTTAGATTAAAAGTTGAACAGACAAGCCATGAAGAGTTAGAGTTATTGGCACCTGATGATCCAATGCGCGGGGTATATGCCGTTTACAGTTGGTTGGGATGGCTGCAAGAATCCTTAATTGTTGCGCTTATGGATGATGCTATTTAGTTTTCACTTAATGCTCACGATAGGCTAAGCCTGTGAGCAATGCACCCATTGGAATATTTGATTCAGGCGTAGGTGGTCTCACCGTTGCCAGAGCAATTCTGGATCAACTTCCAAATGAATCAACTATTTATATTGGCGATACAGCACGCGGTCCATATGGCCCAAGACCGTTAGCAGAAGTTCGCGAATTTGGATTAGAAACTTTAGATTTTCTAGTTGAGCAAGGTGTTAAAGCACTAGTTATTGCTTGCAATACAGCAAGTGCGGCAATGCTGCGCGATGCACGAGAACGGTATTCAATCCCGGTAATTGAAGTTATTCAACCAGCAGTTCGGCGTGCAGTTGCTGCTACTCGCAGCGGTCATATTGGTGTTATTGGCACACGGGCAACGGTTGATTCAAGAGCCTACTTAGACGCCTTTGCTGCAGCGCCTCAGTTAGAGATAACGTCAATTGCCTGCCCTCTTTTTGTTGAATTTGTTGAACGTGGTGAAACTTCAGGAACCGAAATTACAAAAATTGCCCGTGATTATCTCGAACCAGTAATGACGGCAAAAGTTGATACGTTGGTTTTAGGTTGCACTCACTACCCGCTATTAACAGGAGTAATTTCTTACGTTATGGGAGAAGGCGTGACATTAGTTTCTAGTGCTGAAGAAACGGCAAAAGATCTTTACCGTATATTAGTTGAAAATAACTTGTTACGTGATGCGCAAAGCGGAGCACCAACACATAAATTCTTAGCAACTGGCGATGCTCAAGCTTTTGAAAGCTTAGCTCGACGTTTCCTAGGGCCAGAAGTAACTCGAGTAGAACACCAAGATCTCTAAC
>CANFUR010000084.1 GCA_947450175.1 Actinomycetota bacterium
CAGTATTAGTTGGCGCTGATGCACTTTTGACCGCAAACGTTTTAGCCAACGTTATTGAAAAAGGCGGATTCGATATCGTGATTTGCGGTACCGAATCAACAGATGCTCGCATGAGCGTTGTGCCAGCGATGATGAGCGAAAAACTGGGGTGGGCTCAATTAACTTTTGCTTCCAAAGTAGAGGTAGATCCTGAGGCTAAGAAAATCTCGATTACACGCGTGACTGAAGCTGGAGTTGATGAAATCTTCGCGCAATTCCCATGCGTCATAAGCGTTGTAGAGAAAATTAATGAACCGCGCTATCCATCTTTTAAAGGCATTATGGCCGCTAAGAAAAAAGTGATTGATATTCAAGGATTTGCAAGCACTGGCGCAGAGTTCACTCAATCATGGTCAGTTGTAGTTGATGCTGCGCCGCGTCCACCACGTGCTGCCGGTGTTGTTATTACCGATGATGGCACTGGCGGAGTAAAACTTGTGGATTTCTTGGGCGAAAAGAAGTTGATATGAGCTCTGTATTAATTCTTGCCGATTTTGTCGGCGAAAAGGCAACTAAATCAACAGTCGAGTTAGCTACAGCTGGCGCTGGCATTGGAGAAGTAACTGCGCTAGTTCTAGCTCCTTCAGGAAAAGGCGCCGCACTTGCTGCCACCATTACTCAAGGAGCGATTGCAAAAGTAATTGTTATCGAATCAGATGATTTTATACAGCACGGCGTAGCAGCATCTGCCGATGCACTTGCCCACATTACGGCTCAAATGAAACCAGCCGCGATTCTTATCGCCTCACATGCTTTTGGAAAAGAAGTTGCAGGACGTGTTGCCATGAAACTTAGATGTGGAATTATCACGGATGCTGTAGATGTTGCGTCAGATTGCACTGCTACACAATTAGTTTTTGGTGGCTCAACTACTGTGCATTCAAAAGTTCCACAAGGAACTGCAATTATTACTGTTCGACCAAACACCATCACGGCAGATTTTGTGGCAGCTAATCCAGTGATTGAAAACGCAACTGCGCCGATTTCTGATGTTGCTAAGAAAGCTACGGTTACTTCTACTCAACCGCCTGTAAAGGGAGGTCGCCCTGAGTTAACTGAAGCCAACATTGTTGTATCAGGTGGGCGTGGAACAAATGGTGATTTTGGCGCAGTTGAAGCTTTTGCAGATTCTTTAGGCGCAGCAGTTGGTGCATCACGAGCTGCAACTGATGCCGGTTGGTATCCACACTCACATCAAGTGGGCCAGACTGGAAAAACTGTTAGCCCGCAGCTCTATGTTGCTTGTGGAATTTCAGGCGCGATTCAGCATCGCGCAGGTATGCAGACAAGCAAGAACATCGTGGTCATTAATAAAGATCCAGAAGCCCCGCTCTTTGAATTAGCTGATTTTGGCGTCGTAGGCGATCTCTTTGCCGTGCTGCCACCTGCTACCGAAGGCGTTAAAGCACACAAAGCCTAAGATTGGCTCCATGTCATCTATCTATCTAGACCATGCAGCCACAACGCCCATGGTCGAGGACGCATTAATTGCGATGACGGCTCAATTAGCACGACTTGGAAATCCATCAAGTTTGCATACACATGGACGTGCAACTCGTAAAACTTTAGAAGATGCGCGCGAAGTTATAGCAATAGAAGTTGGATGTTTACCTAGCGAAGTTATTTTTACTGCATCGGGAACTGAAGCGAACAACACGGCTTTAAAAGGTTTGTATTGGCAGGGGCGCGACAACGGTCGACATGTTGTAGTTATAAGTGCAATTGAACATCACGCAATCATTGATCCTGCTCATTGGCTGCAGGAACATGAAGGCGCAGAAATTATTACTATCCCCGTAAATGCCGACGGTGTGATTGACCTAGATTTTCTCTCCCACCTGATTGCCACCAGAGGCAACGAGATTGCAGTTATATCTATCATGCATTCCAATAATGAAACTGGCGTATTACAACCAATCCGCAAGGTAGTAGAAATAGCTGGAGAAATTCCAGTGCACACCGATGCGGTACAGAGTTTTAAGAAGACACCACTGTCATTTTCTCAACTTGGTGTTTATGCCATGACGCTAAGCGCACACAAAATTGGCGGCCCATTAGGAATCGGGGCTTTAATTTTACGTAGAGCAGTAGAAATTCCTGCGCTGTTGCATGGCGGGGGACAAGAACGCGAAATAAGAAGTGGAACGCTCAACGCGCCAGCAATAGTTGGATTTGCTGCAGCAGCTAAGAGTAAGCACTATGACATTGCCCATGTTGCATCACTTCGTGATTCATTTATTGCCGGAATCAACGCTGCAATTCCTGATGCAACGATTAATGGTATTTCTTCAGATCGCTTGCCCGGAATCGTCAATGTAACTTTTCCTGGTACACAAAGTGACACATTACTTTTACTCATGGATGGCCAGCGCGTTTCATGTTCAACGGGATCTGCGTGCAGTGCTGGGGTTCATGAAGCCAGTCACGTACTTCTTGCCATGGGACACAATGAAGTAAGTGCGCAATCATCGTTGCGCTTCTCCTTTGGGGCCACAAGCACATATGCCGACTGCGATTTTGTAGTGTCAGTACTGCCTGATGTAATTACCCGAGGACGGGCGGCGAATTTTTCATGAAGCTAATTGCAGCAATGAGCGGTGGGGTTGATTCTGCAGTTGCTGCTGCCCGCGCAGTTGAAGCGGGACACGAAGTCATCGGTGTTCATCTAGCGCTGTCGGCTAATCCCCAGAAATATCGTTCTGGTGCACGTGGATGTTGCACAATCGAAGATTCACACGATGCTCGTCGCGCTGCAGATGTCATTGGAATTCCTTTTTATATTTGGGACATGGCCGAAGAGTTTCACGATGGCGTTGTTGAGGATTTCTTATCCGAATACGCCGCAGGTCGCACACCCAATCCATGCCTTCGATGCAATGAAAAAATTAAATTTGCAGCAGTGTTAGATCGCGCACGAGCAATGGGCTTTGATGGAGTTGTTACTGGACACTATGCCCGAACCGAAATTACTGATTCCGGCAAGACGTTGCATCGCGCAGTTGATCATTCTAAAGATCAGTCCTACGTTTTATCTGTTTTAACCGTGGAACAAATTCGTGGTGCGATTTTTCCATTAGGCGATACAACTAAAGTTGACATTCGAAAGGAAGCCGAAGCCCGTGGACTAGCTGTTGCACAAAAACCAGATAGTCACGATATTTGTTTTGTTCCATCGGGTGATAACGCAGGTTGGTTGCGCGATCGTTTAGGCAGCGAAACGGGGCCAATTGTTGATCAAGATGGCGTAAAAATTGGCGAACACAAAGGCGCGTACACATACACAATTGGCCAGCGCAAAGGTTTAGGGCTAACGGTCCCAACAGCAGATGGTTCACCACGCTTTGTTTTAAAGATTGAACCAGTAAGTAACACAGTTGTTGTTGGAGCGCGTGAGGACTTAGCGGTATCAACGATGCGTGGAGAACGCCCAGTGTGGTGTGGGCCTGCAGTAACAAATCAAAAGCTTCGTGGTTTTGTTCAAGTACGAGCACATGGTGCTGCGCTTGCATGCTCATATTTCCTTGATGGCGCATTGCTTGTGGCCGAACTTGATGAACCATTACTGGGTCTAGCCACAGGTCAAGCCATGGTTATTTACGATGGTGATCGCGTTGTTGGTTCGGCAACTATCTGCGAGACAGAGTAATGAGCAACGTTGCCCGACACAGAATGGGCGAACTAATTAATGAGATTCGCGATCACCAATTTAAATACTATGTATTAGATGCACCGACGTTAACTGATGCGCAGTTCGATGCACTCCTCATTGAACTAAAGGCATTAGAGGCTAAATTTCCGCAGCTTCGTGAAGCTGATTCTCCAACACAAAATGTAGGTGGAGGATTCTCGACGCAATTTGAACAGCGTGATCACATCGAAAAGATGATGAGCTTAGATAACGTCTTTGATACAGAAGAGTTAGCCGCATGGTTTGATCGGGTCGAAAAAGAAGTCACTAAGCCTACGTATTTGTGCGAACTCAAAGTTGATGGCCTGGCAATTAACCTCACCTATGAAAATGGGCAACTCGTCCGTGGCCTGACCCGCGGAAACGGTGTTACTGGTGAAGATGTAACGCTCAACGTTAAAACAATTAGAAATCTGCCACACGTATTAAAAGCGGCAAATCCACCTGCACTCATCGAAGTCCGAGGCGAAGTTTTCTTCCCATTGGCTGCCTTTAATGAACTCAATGATTCATTAGAAGAATTAGGTAAACCACTCTTTGCTAATCCGCGAAACGGTGCTGCCGGCTCGCTGAGGCAGAAAGATCCACGCGTGAGTGCCCAACGTCCACTTTCTGTTGTGGTTCATGGTGTCGGTGCGCGCGAAGGAATTGAATTTGATTCACAGAGCGATGCGTATGCAGAGTTAGCAAAGCTTGGCTTGCCAACCAGCAATCGCTTCAAAGTATGTGCCACACGTGCTGAGGTAGAAAAATTCATTAAATATTACGAAGAACACCGTCATGATGTTGAACATGAGATCGATGGGGTTGTAATTAAGGTCGATTCAATCAGTGAACAGCAACAGTTAGGTTTTACCTCACGTGCACCCAAGTGGGCTATTGCTTTTAAATACCCACCCGAAGAAGTAACTACAAAACTTCTGGATATCAAAGTCAGCATTGGTCGTACGGGACGTGTTACACCATTTGCATTTATGGAACCTGTAAAAGTTGCGGGGTCAACGGTAACTAATGCAACGCTGCACAATGCCGAAGAAATTGTTCGCAAGGGTGTCCTCATTGGCGATGTAGTGGTCATTCGTAAAGCTGGCGATGTCATCCCTGAAGTATTGGGTCCAGTTGTCGAAAGACGAACTGGTTCAGAACGTGCTTTTGTAATGCCAACGCATTGCCCAGAATGTGCTTCCGAATTACGCGCGATATCTGCCGGGGATGTAGATATTCGTTGTCCTAATACTCAAAGTTGCCCGGCTCAGTTACGGGAGCGCATTTATTACATTGGTTCGCGCGCAGCGCTAGATATTGATGTTCTTGGTTTTGAAGCAGCGGTAGCGCTGTTAGATTCCAAAATTATCACCGATGAATCCGACCTCTTTGACTTAACTGAAGAAAAATTGGCTAAAAGTGAATTCTTTGTAAAAAAAGATGGCACTGCAGGTGCAAATGTCGCCAA
>CANFUR010000085.1 GCA_947450175.1 Actinomycetota bacterium
ACGTCCGCGCTGGCCAAGAAATTGATGGCTTGAACTCTTCGGTTCCATAACTTATTTTCCGGATCTATTTGATCTTCAATTACCATCTTTAGTCTTTGGGAAACATCGGCAGTAAATTTCTGTGCCTTGTCAAAACTACGGGGATTGACCATATAAATGTTCTGAATTGTAGGAAGTGCTGAAATCAAGAATGCAATTTGAAAGAGAGCTTGATTTCCCGTGCCAATAACGACAGCTACTTTTGCATCGGGTTTGGCAAGATACTTTGCGGCGATGGCCCCGCTAGCTCCCGTTCGCATGGAAGTTATGTAACTCGCATTGATCAGTGCAAGTGGATAACCAGTATTACTATCAAACAACATGCTCAGGCCTACGATCGTGTCTAAGCCTTTAGCAGAGTTGTCACCAAACCAGTTAACAAGCTTTGCACCAATGATTTCTTGTTCGAGCCAGTCACCAGATTTAATATCAAACTCGGCCCTATCATTGTGTAGTTTCTCGTCAATCACGGGATACAGATGTGCCAATCCCGATGACTTGGCCACGTATGCTTTCTCGACTGCGGTTAACGTGCCCTTGATATCAATACACTTTCTCACATCTTGATCACTTAGAACTCTTAAAGTTGCCACAGTCCTAGATCTCCACTTCTGCAAAACTAGTTAGGTGGGTATTGCCACCAATCCAAATACTGTCATCATGATCTTGGGTAACTTTAACTTCACCTTTGTGGTTTATTGCCAGTCCTTGTGAGACAGAATATGGTGCAGAGCATCTATCACTTTGAATAAACCACTGAGCAGCCGCAGCATTTAAACTGCCAGTAACTGGATCTTCAACGAGTACGCCATTTTCCGAAAAGAAGGCTCTTGTTTCATATGCTGGCCCAGAGTTTTGCTCATAAAAACCAAATACTCCGATGTTGAGAGAACTCTTGGATTTGGGAGAAATTGCAAGCACTTCATCTACCGAGGAAAGTAAGACTCCAACCCAACCAGGTCCGTTATCTAGCCAATGAGAGTCAATAATCTTTGCTTGATCAATGTTTAACACCTCTGCGATCTCAGAGGTTAGTGCTGTTTCTATGGGCCCATACTTGATTAATGCTGGGGATTTAAATGAGAGAGATTTTTCATCTTTTCGAATCTCAATTAAACCTGCAGCGCACTCCTGGGCAACTATGTTGGGATCACTTGGTTTATTTCCAGCTTGTAGCCAAGCAAAGCAGGAACCTAGCGTCGGGTGTCCGGCAAAGGGAAGCTCACGTGTAGGAGTGAAAATTCTAACTTTGTAATCTGCCCCTTCGGCTGTTGAAGGAAACAAAAAAGTAGTTTCTGAAAGGTTCGTCCATGCAGCAAACTCTTGCATTGCGTCCGTGGTGAGATCTTCACTATCGAGAACGACACCTAAGGCGTTTCCAAGCGAAGGCTCCGCACCAAAGACATCTATCTCCAGATACCGTCGTTTCATTGGGTATTCATACCTCATTACCGGAAATGTGAAAAGCCGCCGAACATTAATCTCCAGCTCATAGGGCGACTCTTCTTTAAATTCGTTTTGAAAAAGTGAAGTAAATGCTTGCAAAAGAGATCACTATTGCTATGTTAGCAATCAACCTTTGGGTGGTGTGATGTCTGAAGAAAAGAAAATCCACTGTCACAATAGTTGTAATTACGGCTACCGAAAAGATTATACCAAGGCCAGTTTTCCCCATATATAAATTGTATTCCCGCTCTGGCTTACTGGACGGAGATCCCTTGTTCTCACAGGCGAAATTCAGCAAGCAAGCTCGTTGTAAAAGGTTTCTTCCCGTATCTTCAGGGCATGGAAAATAACCAAGACCATTTGCACAAGGCTTTTCATGACAATCGTCTACTTGTGAAAGTTCCGCAAGTAACCGCCTTCTTTTGGATTATTAAAATCCTCTGCACAACGGTGGGGGAAACTTTTGCCGATTTCCTTAATACCACTCTGGGGTTTGGCCTAAATGGAACGACTGTCGTGACAGTAGTTGCACTTGCGATTGCACTTTATTTTCAGTTCCGGTCGAAGACTTATAAACCAGTACTCTATTGGCTTGTTGTTGTATTGATTTCAATTGCAGGAACTCTTTTCACCGATAATCTGACAGACAACCTCAACGTATCTTTACTTACATCAAGTGCTATTTGGGCAATATTGCTTGGACTAACTTTTGCTACTTGGTATCGGTCAGAAAAGACATTGTCGATTCACAGCATCTATACAAACAAACGTGAAGCTTTTTATTGGCTAACAATTCTCTTCACTTTTGCACTAGGAACAGGTGTTGGCGACTTGATCGCAGAACGATTTGATCTCGGCTATGGGGTCTCGTTCTTTATATTTACAGGTGTAATCGTCGCGACAAGCTTGCTCTGGAAGTTCAACGCCATCAATCATGTATTTGCCTTCTGGGCTGTATATGTCATCACCCGCCCATTAGGTGCCTCAATTGGAGACCAAATGGCGCAGAACGATCCTAAGTACGGTGGTTGGGGATTGGGTACTACAAATACAAGCTTTATATTTCTAGGTGCTATTACCCTTCTCGTCATTTACCTAATGGTTACTAAAAAAGACCAAATTATTTTGAATTCTGTGGAGATAAAGTAAGCGAAGAATTCTGGCTTACAGAGCGGTTATTCTTTAAATAAATTTAACTTATTTCAATACTCACATTGAATTCTCAGCAGAGAATAACCTCTCTTTCAACCTCTGGGGCCTACATTGTCAACTTATCAACCTAACGGTTCACGGAGGCCCAATGTTTCTCACTTATCTACGCCGAGAATTAAGTCAACGCAAAAGACAAACTCTTTTGGTGGCAGTTGCTCTCGGAACTTCTATTGGGTTAATAATTGTGGTCAATGCAGCATCAGGCGGAATAGGTGATGCACAGAAAACAGTGTTGAGCGGGTTGTATGGAATAGGCACTGACATAAGTGTTACAAAGAATGTTCAACCTAACCAGGATGGTCGTGGATTCGCTTTCGGTCCTGGAAATACTGATGCAGCAGGCGGTAGTACCCTGAGTCAAACTCGACTTACTGTTCCTATTTTTTCTGGAACCTTCGATCAACAAACACTGGCGCAGATTTCACACACTAAAGGAGTTGCAAAAACTGCAGCTACTTTGAAATTGAATCAAATTACTTTCAAGGGAAATATTGCTGCGGCCGCACAAGATCCAACTGCCCCTCGAGATCCAAATTCCCAAAGAAGAGGTTTTGGCGGAGGCAATTTTAATATTGATATGACAAGTATCGAAGGCGTTGATACTTCAGATTCAAAAGTAGGACCACTCAGTGGTGTAAATATTGATAAGGGTAGAAATTTCCAAGCGTCTGATGCGAATTCAACAAATGCACTTATTGATAGCACCTATGCACTAGCTCAAAAAATAGTCGTAGGTGGGGTGCTTTCAGTAAATGGAACTGATTTCACGGTTGTTGGTACAGTTTCATCTGCCTCGGCAACGCCTGAAACATCTTCAAACCTCTATATTCCACTTGCTCAAGCTCAATCTTTATCCTCAAATCCCGGCGTTGTCACAAATATTTACATTGCCGCAGATTCTTCATCTAATACCGCTGCAGTGCAAAAAGCCATTGAAACATTAGTTCCTGATGCAACTGTTTCGTCTCAGGCGGATTTAGCTAAAAACCTTTCCGGTTCCCTAAGCTCTGCATCTTCACTTGTAAATGCACTGAGTAAGTGGCTTTCAATAATTGTTTTACTTGTTGCATTCCTAATAGCAATTCTCTTCACTTCATCTGGTGTTACTCGCCGAATTCGTGAGCTTGGAACTTTGAAGGCAATCGGTTGGAAAACTAATCGTATTGTGCGCCAAATTATGGGTGAGTCACTTGTAACCAGTTTCTTCGGTGCCATTATTGGCTTAGTGCTAGGAATTGCAGGAATATTTATTGTTAATGCAGTTGCACCGACACTTTCTGCCTCAGTAGCAAGACCTGGGCGTTTTGGTGGTGGTGGACCTGGGGGTGCGGGCTTCCAACCTCCCGACGGAGGTTTCCAACCACCTGCAGGAGGTTTTGGTGGACGTGGAACTGGCTTTGGCCGCGCTGCAGCAAATGCAACAACTCTAAAACTTCATATCGGTATGAATCTTTCCACCCTTGTTCTTGCGGTAGCAATCGCAATATTAGGTGGACTTATCGCTGGATCATATGGAAGTTGGAAGGCGTCTCGATTGAGTCCTGCCGTAGCTTTAAGGAGCGTTGCCTAATGTCAAATACAGTCCTTTATTCCATTAAGGATCTTTCTAAGAGTTATAGCCAAAATAACAAGAAAGTTAATGCGCTTAGAAACGTCACACTTGAAATCAACCACGGAGAATTAGTTTCGATTCAGGGTCCAACTGGTGGTGGAAAATCGACACTTCTACAGATGCTTGGAGGCTTAGATAAACCTTCTTCTGGCTCAATCTCACTTGCCGGAGATCAACTTGAGACACTAAGTGAGGTGAAATTGACAGATGTCCGAGCTAGAAAGATTGGCTTTATTTTTCAGAATTACAACCTAATTCCAACTCTCACTGCCCTTGAAAACGTTCAAACTGCTTTAGTTCCTCAAGGAGTCAACAAAGCAAACAGTGAAAAGAGGGCAATGGCTGCATTGGAATCAGTTTCCCTTGCCGATCGTGCGACTCACTTACCTGCCGAGCTATCAGGTGGGCAGCAGCAACGTGTTGCAATTGCTCGCGCGCTTGTAAAGAACCCTGAAGTTATTTTGGCAGATGAGCCAACTGGCAATCTTGATGAAGAAACCAGGGACCAGATTATTGATCTGCTTGTTGACCTAAATAGGAATCAAGGAATCACGGTTATTTTGGTGACGCACGATTCAAGTGTGGCAAAAAGGGCAAGTAAGAACCTTCATATTGGAAATGGAGTTGTGACTACTCGCTAAGAATCCTGAGGGCGGCCTGTTTGTTGAGCGACCGCTGCGGGGATTCCGGCTTATAGGGCGACTCTTCTTTATTTTTGATACAAGTTCTAAAATACTTCCATGGACCAAGATTTAGACAACTTAACTCGTGAAGAACTCATGGCAAATGTGAAGGAACTTAGAGCCGCAATTCGAGAGCATCGTGATGCTTCC
>CANFUR010000086.1 GCA_947450175.1 Actinomycetota bacterium
AACAAGTGCAACAACTGTTGCAGATACTGCCGCCGCCGATGGAATGGTTACACAAGCTCTGCGTGGGCTGCTTGCAGTTGCAGAGGCGTATCCAGATTTGAAGGCATCAGCAAACTTCATGTCATTGCAAGAAGAACTGTCAACGACAGAAAACAAAGTTGCATTTAGCCGCCAGTTTTATAACGACAATGTGCGCTCGCTCAACACTGCAGTTAAAACTGTTCCAACAAACTTTTTTGCAGGTTTTGCTAAAGTAACTGAGCGTGAGTTTTACGAAATCGAAAACCCACAAGATCGCACAGTGCCGAACGTCAAGTTTTAATGAATTTTAGAACCCAACAAGCGGCCAATCGCCGCAAGACAATCGGACTTCTCATAGGAATGGGTGTGCTCGTTTGGCTTGTGGCTTTTGCTGCCCTTACATACTTTGGTCAATCAACCACTGCAATTGTTCCAATCGCAGTCGGTATTGCGTTGGTATCTGTTTGGGGTTCTTATTACGGGTCAGACAAATTAGTTTTAACCATGACTGGTGCCAAGTTAATTCAGGAATCTGATAATCCAAAACTATTTAATTTGATTCAAGAAGTAACCATTGCAAGCGGACTTCCGATGCCAAAGGTTGCAATCGTCATAGATAGCGCCCCTAATGCTTTTGCTACTGCGCGAAACCAAGAGCATGCCCTAATTGCTTTTACGACAGGGATTTTAGATGCAATGGATCGCGATCAACTGCAGGGAGTAATTGCACACGAAATGGCACACGTTGCAAACCGCGACACATTAGTAAGCGCTGTTGCAGCAACTACCGCAGGTGCAATCGCAATCCTGAGCGATATGTTAACTCGAATGATGTGGTTTGGTGGGGGCAGAGATCGTGATCGCGAAAGTAACGGTAATCCCATCGCACTAGTCTTTTCATTGCTTATTTTAATTTTGGCACCACTGGCAGCCATGCTTTTAAAATCTGCAATTTCGCGTAAACGTGAATCTTTAGCCGATGCAACTGCCGTTGCTTTTACACGCAATCCTGCTGGGTTGCGTAGCGCGCTGGAAGTATTAGCAGCTGATTCAACCGTTGTGCATCAGAAATCAAATTCAATCGCACATATTTGGATTGAATCACCGCTAGATGGAAAAGCTGTCTCAAAGTTATTTTCGACCCATCCACCTATTGCAGAACGCATCGCCGTTCTAAAAGCTATGGAGTCGCTGAACTAAGCTTTGTGTGTTGGAAAGAATAAGGTGAAAACAGTTCCTTGACCTGGTTTTGAAACGACACCCACTTTTCCACCATGTGCCTGCATTACTGAATCAACGATAGATAAACCAAGCCCGCTACCTTCTTGGCTAGTGCGTTGACGTGAAGGATCGGCACGGAAGAATCGTTCAAAGATTCGCTTTTGATCATCTTCACTTAATCCTGGGCCATCATCGGATACAGAGATATATGCACCATCTTCTTCGGTGCGAGCAAGAACTTGTATTGAACTGCCTGGCGGGGTATGAATTCGGGCATTAGCCAGCAAATTAGTCATCACTTGATAAATGCGCCCAGAATCTCCAAGAACAAATAGTTCTGCCGGCATTTCAACTGTAATTTTATTGTCGGGGCCGGCTGCAGATGCCGATGCAACTGTTTCTTCGATGATATGGACTAGATCTACCGGATTAAATTCAATTGCCCGTGATTGATCTAGGCGTGCAAGCAATAACAAATCTTCAACGAGTGCACCCATGCGTATTGATTCTTTTTCAATACGACCAAGAAGTTCTTTAGTTTTAGCACCATCAGGGACAGCGCCTTGGCGGTGAAGTTCTGCAAAGCCGCGAATTGCAGTAAGTGGTGTACGAAGTTCGTGGCTAGCATCTGCAATGAAGCGACGAAGTTTGTTTTCACTTTCAGTACGAATAGCAAATGATTCTTCAATGCGTCCAAGCATTGTGTTGAGTGAAGAACTTAGACGACCAACTTCAGTATTGGGTTCAAAATTTTCTAGACGAGCAGATAAGTCACCGGCAGCAATTTTTTCAGCAGTCGCCTCAACGTTTTCTAAGGGCTTCATACTGATCTTGATCACTTGGCGTGCGGCAAACGCAATGAGCAAAAGAATCATGAAACCAATGAGAGAGAAAATACGGTTAATTCGGTGAGTTGTCTTATCAAAATCTGCTAATGACTGAGCAACAATTACTGAGCCAGCAGAGGAAGGTAGCACTTGGCTTACTACGCGAAAATCAGAACCAGGAACTTCAAGAGTGAAAGGTCGCGACCCTAATGATGCTATTTTTCTAGGGGACCATCCAGTTACAAAGTCAGCGATTTTGCTGGCATTAAGATCTCCACCAATTCCCCCTACAAATGTGCCGCTTCGATCTAAAAGCGTGACAGAGATGGCTGTTGGGACTCTATTTAAAGGAGTAACAGGTGCTGTGGTCTTTCTTGGCGACTCATCATTTTCGGAATAATTGGGATTGCTTTCGTCATCATTAACAATTCCAGCTTGATTAACACGTTGTGAGGTGCCACCTATAACACCGAGTAGTTGTTCATCTACTTGACCTATTAGATAAGAACTCAAAGATTTTTGAACAACTACACCGGCGCCAATAAAGCCAATCGCAGAGAGAATTAGCACACCTGCAGTTAAGCGGTTGCGTAATGACCAGTTGCGAAGTGGGGATTGCATACAGCTATATTACTTGGAAGGCATTCGTAAACGGTAGCCAACTCCACGCACTGTATGAATAAGTGGCGGATCAAAAAAATCAATTTTCTTGCGAAGGTAAGAAATATATGTTTCAACAATTCCAGCATCACCGCGGAAATCATATTGCCACACATGATCTAAAATTTGTGATTTTGAAACAACGCGATCGGCGTTAATAATTAAATAACGTATTAATGCAAATTCAGTTGGTGAAAGTTCAAGGAGTTGACCTGCGCGGCGAACTTCGTGTGTTGCTTCATCAAGTTCAAGATCTGCAAAACGCATTTTTTCATCATCAATATCAATCTGATCTACGCCAGTACGACGAAGTAATGCGCGCAAACGTGCAACTAACTCTTCAAGAGAAAAAGGCTTAGTCATATAGTCATCTCCGCCAAGAGTTAAACCCTTAACTTTGTCTTCCATTCCATCTTTTGCAGTTAGGAAAAGAACACCGGTATCAACGCCTTCGTTGCGAATCTTTTTACACACTTCAAAGCCATCAAGATCAGGCAACATAACATCTAGAACCATGGCATGAGGTTTGAAATCTTCGGCCATGGAAAGTGCTTGTGCGCCATTAGCTGCAGTGCGCACATCAAAACCAACAAAGCGCAGGCTCGTGGCAATTAATTCACTGATACTTGATTCATCGTCGACTACGAGAATGCGTTGCATGGTCTTCATGGCAGTTGTGGTCATGGGTTAACAATGCTCCCATGAACTGGGAGTTTCCTGAGAATAGTCAGGATTTCAGCCGTGTATCAGCCTTTTACTGAGCGTAAAAGCACTTGGGCCACATCTAGAACCTCCATGGAGGATTCTCGGGAGCTCATTCCATCGGTAGTCATAACACGGCAGAAAGGACAGGCAACTGCGAGTTCTTGGGCTCCTGTCCCGATCGCTTCATCAACGCGATTTAAATTAATGCGCGTTCCAATTTTTTCTTCCATCCACATACGTCCACCACCTGCACCGCAACAAAATGAACGTTCTTTATTACGCGGCATCTCAGTTAAGTTCGCACCCGTTGCTTCCAAAATTTCTCGTGGTGGTTGATAAATCTCATTGTGACGGCCCAAGTAGCAAGGATCATGATAAGTCATTGCAGTGTGGCTCATTTTTATTGGTAGTAATTTCTTTTCACGAATGAGCTGATTAAGCAGTTGGGTGTGGTGAACCATCTCGAGCTCAAATCCACTTTGCGCATAATCGCGGCCAATTGTTGTAAAGCAATGTGGGCATGTAACAACAACTTTTTTCTTACCCTTTGGTCGATCTGTAAAAACTTCCTTAAAAGTTTCAATATTTTCTGCGGCCATAATTTGATAAAGGAATTCGTTTCCTGCACGACGTGCAGGATCTCCCGTACATGTCTCCTTTTTACCAAGTACAGCAAATTCAACACCGGCCATGTAGAGAAGTTCTGCTACAGCTTTTGTAGTTTTGCGTGCTCTTTCATCGTATGCACCTGCGCAACCAACCCAAAACAAGTACTCAACTTCATCAGGCAATACGCCTTCAACAACACGGATTGGGAATTCACATTCTGCAATCCACGCCTCGCGATCACTCTTGTTAGCGCCCCATGGATTTCCTGATTGTTCTAAGTTACGGAAAGTTCCACCAAGCTCAGCAGGGAAATCTGATTCCACCATTACTTGGTAGCGGCGCATATTTACGATGTGATCAATATGTTCGATATCTACTGGGCATTCATTTACGCATGCACCACAGGATGTACACGACCACAAAATATCTGAAGTGATTGCAGCGTTTTCGCCCACCATTGCTTCAGTTTCAACAGTCTTGGCAAAGGCGTGATCGCGCATAGCCATGATTAAAAGCTTGGGTGAAAGCGGTTTATCAGTGTGCCACGCTGGGCACTGAGATTGGCAACGACCGCATTCGGTACATGAAGTCATATCCAACAAACCCTTCCAGGTTATGTCGGCGCGAGTACCTAAACCAAAGACATCGTCATCTTTTGGATCTTCAAAGTTAACAACCTCGCCGTGTGACAACATTTCTGGCAATGGTCCAAGAGATGATTTACCGTCAGCGTTACGGCGAAAGAAAATATTAAATGGAGCTAAGAAGCGGTGCCAAGCAACACCCATAGTTAAGTTGCTAGCAATGACAATGAACCATGCCATTGAACCAACAATTTTTATTGCGGCCACTAATTGAATTGTTGAAATCAATTTTGTCAATGTCCATGACTTAAACATCTTGGCGATAAACCATGTGGTTACAAAGTGACGGTTCCAAGTTGTTTCTTCAGATAGTGCACCTTCTAGCCCACGCAATGCAATAACACAGAAAACAATGAGCAAGATTGTGAATTCTACGTAATAGGCCTTCACCATTCCGCTGCCATAGAA
>CANFUR010000087.1 GCA_947450175.1 Actinomycetota bacterium
CAAATGAAATCCGGTGCGCTCAACTGGCATAACTGGCCAATCTTCAGTGCGTGGAATGTGGTTGGTTCCAAATACATGCCACATCACTACATCGGTATTTTCTGTTGGACGATCGTTTTTAGTCCATTCAGGTAAACCTGCTCCACCGTCATGTTGGAATGGATAATCTCCTGCTGGATAACGCTCGGCTTCGGTATTAGGAGTTACCCAAAGATGGCTGTACATAAATCCTGCGCGCTTACCCAAAACAGATTCGCGATGCGCAAGTGGATACGTGGTGTGACCCGGAATTAACTTGTAACCAATGCTGTGCCCAACTTGGTTTTTCTTATTGGGATTAATAATCTTCCAAAAACGGCTCTTAATCGGATCAACTAATCGTTGAGCTTTACTTTCAGATGCCAAAACAGTTTCTCGTGTTTCATATGCCCCGCCGTAAGGATTCTTTTCACCTACTGGATGAGCAAATGATTCAACTTCAACCACTGAGTTATTGGTGCCATCAATATCCATATCTATGCGTGCACACAAAATATGTTGGTGATAGGGCGCCCATAATCCTGGTTCTAACTCTGTAGCCGATGGATGATCCGCACCTGGTTTATCTGCAAGAGTTAAAACGATTCCAGTTAATTTAGCTTCAAATTCAATTGAGCCGTCCTGATAGAAATACCAGAAGTATCCGTATTCATAGTTATTGACGGTAACAATCGAGGATGCAACAAAGCGTCGTCCGCGGCGAACTTCTGTGTGGCCATCAACATCAACGTGCTTCCACAAGATTCCGTTGTCTTCTTCGTGCATACAGATAGCGTTTTTGATGGTGCGTACGGTGCCATCACCTTCGGTAACAGCTGCATCAAGATAAACAATTTCACCTAGGCAGTCACATCCCAAAGTTAATGAGTTTGTGAAATTACCAAGACCGAATTCTCCCGTATCAAAAGCGTTTTTGCGGTAAGCCCCCTGTGCTGGATCTCCATAAGGGATAACTAATTCTGCAATTGATAAACGGTGAGCAATCTTGCGCGGTGTACCCTCATCAGTAAAGTGCACATCATGAATAACCAAACCTTCACGTTGGTCAAAGCCAATCCGGAAAGACCAGCGCTCCCACTTAATATTCCAACCTTGCACATCAAATGAAGCACCATCAGGCTGATGAATCATGAGCTCTTTAAGTTTTAAAGTGCCACCAGTTTGAGATTCGCGATAAGGACCAGGAGTTTGAGGAATCGGTACATCAGCATTGTCTTCAAGGCCCACAACTTCTTCGGCATCAATATCAACGATTGCATGTAGTCCATGAATCGGATGCGCATAAAAGTTTGCATCTGGCGTTGGTTGGTGCCACATCGGTGTCCAAATAAGCCTGCGACCATCATCTAAATGCGCAGGGATCTGAGCGCCGATCGGCCAGGTTTCCATATGCACGGTTGTGATGTCATCAATACCTCGACGGGCAAGTGCATCTTTAACCGATTGATCTCGGCGCACAACATCAAGGGCAATTGCCGATTCAACAACACTGACTGGGGATTTTGCCCCCGGGATCTCTTTGTACTCTTTCGATACGCCCTCTGTAGTAATAAGACCTTCACTGACAGTTGCTTTCTTGCGATCCCAAATAGTTACGCGTGCAGTGCGATCAATCTTTTTATCGGAGGCAAGTTCGCCCTTAGTTGGTTCGTGCAGTTGCAACATCGCAAAGAGATGATGCGCTTCTAGATTCCAGGCTTTTCGTGCATGAGCGACAATCTGCTCTTGTTCGGCATGGCTAAGCGGATCTAATGGATGCTCAAATGACATCTGGCAAGTATACGTCAGTTGTCCTAGGCTCCTCTATATGGTTCGAATCGCTGCATGCCAATTGAGTCTAAATATTGAAGATACAGAATATTGTGTTTCGCAGGCTTTAGATTCAATCTCAAAGGCAATTTCAAATAATGCAGAAATCATTGTTCTACCTGAACTTAGTACCTCTGGATATTGTTTTCAGAACATCAGTGAAGTACAGACAAGTTCCCAAAGTATCGGTGGAGAATTTGTAGTCAAGTGCGTGCAATTGGCAAAAGAAAATGATGTCGTAATTGTCGTTGGCATGAATATTGAAAATGACTCTAAGTATTGGAACGCATCAATTGTTATTGATAATTCGGGAGTTGTCGGATGGTATGCAAAAGCGCATTTATTTGGGGATGAAGGAAAGTTCTTCACACCTGGTGAAAAGGCCCCACTTGTTGTAAACACAAGCAAGGGAAGAATTGCTACGATGATCTGCTACGACATCGAATTTTCTGAGTGGGTTAGGTTGGCCATGTTGCAAGGCGCTCAGTTATTAGCATTACCAACTAATTGGCCAGAAATTGGCCAGACTAAAACTTCTCCCCCTATGGAAGTAATACGCGTTCAAGCTGCAGCATCGCAGAATAAAATGGTCATAGCTGCTGCTGATCGCTGCACAACCGAACGTGGTCAAAATTGGGTTAGCTCAAGCGTTATAACTAACTTTGAAGGTGTAATCGAAGCTTTGGCAGATTCGACGATTAATTCGAAGACTCAAATTATTTATGCAGAAGTTGAACTTCCTATGGATACCTCAATCACAGATAAGAACGATGTCCGAAAAGATCGCCGTCCTTCACTATATTCTTCAATCTTAGATAAGTAGTATGTGACCATGTTTCACCTACTCACCTCACTCAATACAGAACCAAATTCTCCTGCGAGTATTGGTGGTCCATCACGAGGCACTGTGCGAATTTCGCTAGTTCAAATGAGTTGGCAAGGCAGCGTCAAGAAACAAAAATTAGAAATTTTAGAAGCAGTTGAAGCAATGGAACCGCACTCTCCTAATTTGATTATTTTACAAGAACTCTCGCTCTATCCCTATGCCTGTACTCAACCAGATGCACAAAGTGAATTTCTACCGGAAAAGCTTGATGGCATGAGTTACCAATTTGCCCGAGAGATTGCGAAGAAATCTAAGGCTCACGTGGTCATTTCTCTTTATGAAGATGCCGAGGACGGAAAATTTAACTGCGCTATCACCGTCAATCCCGATGGTGAAATAGTGTTGAAAACTCGTAAGACTCATATTCCGGTCACAGCAGGTTACTTTGAAGATAAGTACTTTAAGCAAGGGAACTCACCGGTCGCTACTGTAGAAATTTCAAAGGCGTTTGTAGGCACTCCAACTTGCTGGGATCAGTGGTTTCCAGAGTTAGCAAGAAGTTATGGATTAATCCAAACAGATTTGGTTTGTTATCCAACCGCCATTGGTAGTGAACCTGACCATCCAACTTTTGATACAGAGCCTTTATGGCGGTGCATGATGGTGGCACATGGAATTGCCAATGGAATGTTCGTCGCAGCTGTTAATCGAATCGGGACTGAGGATGGAATTACTTTTTATGGTTCCTCATTCATTAGCGATCCATACGGACGAGAAATCCTGAAAGCCCCACGCGATGAAGCCGCAATCCTAATAGCCGACTTGCATCTAGATTATAAAAAAGATTGGCTTGAATTGTTTCCATTCTTCACAACCAGACGCCCAGAAATGTATAGTTCGCTGACGCAAAAAGGAGAGTAGAGGCACATGACTTCAACGTTATTCACTAATGGTGCCATTTGGCCGGGGACCTCAGATTCTGTAATTCAAAACGCCATGGCAATTAGTGGATCAAAAATTATTGCCCTTGGTGATGCAGCGCTCTCAATTACATGTGATCACACTGTCGATCTCAAAGGTGGATTTATTTCACCATCATTTGCTGATGGTCATGCTCATCCGTTATTTGGCGGACGTCAATCATTTGGCCCACAGATAACTGGATTAGAAACTATTGAAGATATTTTGGCTGAAATTAAACGCTTTGCAGATGCAAATCAAGATTTAGAATGGATTATCGGTGGAACGTACGACCCAGCGATTGACCCCAATGGTAATTTCGATGCAAAGCTTTTAGATTCCGTTGTTCCTGATCGTCCGGTAGTTCTCAATGCTATGGATTTCCACACTATTTGGGTCAACAGTGAAGCCATGAAGCGCACAGGAGTAGATACCTTTACTGGTGATTTAGAAATCGGAACAGTAGTTCGACGTCCCGATGGTTCTGCAATGGGAACGTTGCGTGAGTGGGACGCAGTTAATTTAGTTATGGATAAGGCTCCCTTACCATCTGTAGAAAGGGAATTAAAAGCTTTGGAATATTCCAGCAAGCGTTATGCCTCAGTGGGGATTACTTGGTGGCTCGATGCATGGGTCGATCGTGGAATGGCTGAAGCATATTTAGCAGCAGAAGAGGCTGGAGTTCTTTTACAGGGAGTTAACTTAGCTTTTCGAGCAGATCCACGCTCTTGGGAAAAGGATCTTCCATATTTTCTAGAACAACGCGCGCTTATCGAGTCATCTAAGAAGAATATGAATTTAACGGCAAAGACAATCAAATTCTTTGCTGACGGAGTTATCGAAGGTGGCACGGCGGCATTACTTGAACCTTATACAAATGATCCCTGCTATCACGGAATGCCTGTCTGGAAATGGGAAGAGATGACTAAGGCAGTCATCGCCATGGATTTAGCAGGATTTCAAATTCATATTCACGCAATTGGTGATGCAGGAATTCGTGCATCAATTGATGCCCTCGAAGCGGCAATTAAAACAAATCCTATGTGGGATAGACGACCAACTATTGTCCACGTTCAGTTACTTGATCCTGCAGATTTACCTCGATTTAGCGAGCTCGGCATTATCGCTAACTTTGGTCCATTGTGGACAAGGCAAGATCCGATGCAAGCAGTCTCTAGCGCACCTCGTATTGGTCCAGAGCGAACTGATCGCCAATATTTGATGCGCTCACTCATCGACAACGGAACTCGAGTTGCATTTGGAAGTGACTGGCCAGTTACAAGTGAAATTCCTTTAGAGGGAATTGCGGTACCGGTTCATCGCCAAACACCAGATAGAAAACCCGCTGGTGGTTGGATGCCACATGAATCAATAACAATTCAAGAGGCATTTCAGGCTTATACCCATGAAGTGGCCTACCAAGCTTTTGAAGATAATAACTGGGGAACTTTAGCGCCAGG
>CANFUR010000088.1 GCA_947450175.1 Actinomycetota bacterium
AGTTTTGAAGTCTTCTGCCACTTTGGAATTTTGCGCTTCATCGGCTGCCCTCACCAGAAATACGACGAGTAATAAAGAAGTTAATTGCCGAAATAATTAGGACAATCACTGTTATTGCAATGCCAATAGCGGCGGCATAGCCGTACTTATTATTTAGAAAAGCTTGGTTATATAAGAACAAAGTTAGCGTCAAGAACTGCTTGGTAGATCCGCCATCAGCTGCCAACTGTTGTGGCTCGGCAAAGACTTGGAGGCCACCGATTGTTCCCACAATTAAAACGAAAGTGATTGTGTTCTTTAGAGATGGCAAAGTTACGTAAATAAACTGCTGCCACTTTGTTGCCCCATCCACAGATGCTGACTCATACAACTCATCTGGAATAGCCAACATCGAGGCTAAGAAAATTAGCGTGTTGTAACCGACCCAGCGCCAAGTAATCATTGTTGCGATCTGGATGTGGCTAGGAATGATTCCCTCGATAAAGTCGATGTGGCTTACACCTGGAATCAAGCCCAATATTCCGTTAATTAAACCGTAATCACGGCCAAACAACTGCTGGAAAACGATAGTGATAGCAATAACTGAGGTGATATTTGGAACCAAGAGAATTGTGCGCCAGAAAGATTTGCCTTTCAACCTTTTGTTGCGCAAGATTGCAGCAAGGCTGATTGCCATAATCATTTGAGGAAATGTTGATAACGCCCAAATGCTAAATGTATTTCGAATTGCTAACCAAAAATCAGAGTCCTGCAAAAGAAAGATAAAGTTATTAAGACCGTTGAACGTTGATTCACCAAGCGGATCCCACTTAAAAAATGCGATATAGATTGAATACAGAACTGGTGCAACGCCAAATATGAGAAAGATAATGAAAAAGGGTGCAATTGCAGGATAACCCCAACGACCATCCAATGATGGAATACCCGGAAGTGGCTTCTTTACTTTTGCTTTATTTTTCCAAGGGGAAAGAGGCGCCTTACGGCGCCCCTTTCCTTCCTTAATCATTGTCATCAATTGAGCTCGTTAGTTCTTAAAGAGCTTATCGATATCAGATATAACAAGTGCGTAGGATTTTTCGGATGTCATCTTCTTTGATGCAACACGGCCAAGGCCGGCACCAAATGTTGAATCAATCTTGCGCTGTAGCTCTCCTTCAAAGATTGGCTTTAACTTTAAGACACCCTTTGTGTAGATCTGCCCAACTGGTGCATTGCTAAAGAACTCATCTTTGTATCCAAGAAGTGCAGGATCGTCATAGAGAACTGATGTTGATGGAAATAAGCCATATGTCTTAAAAACCTTCAACTGTTGTTCTGGTGCTAAGTACCAGGTTAAGAAATCGTAAGCAGCTTGCTTATTCTTTGAATAATTTGGAATACCTAATTCAGTTCCGCCTTGGTTTCCGCCGCCTACTGGAAGATCAGCAATGTCCCACTTGCCCTTTGTATCCGGTGCTTGCTTTTTAATGTAATCAAGCATCCAGGCTGGGGCCAAAATAGTTGCCATTGCGCCTTTATTCATACCAATATTCCAGTCAGAAGTGAACTGGCCAAGTCGTGCACCGATTCCTGCATCTAGCGCTTTAACAGTTGTATCCCACGCCTTTTTAATTTGTGGGTTAGTTTTGTAAACAAGCTTTCCGGCATCTGTACCATTTGGCTCGTAATACTTAACTGTTCCTTGATTCATAACTGCTGCATAGATTGAACCTGCATCATCGATGAAACCTTTTCCGGATTTCTTTTCTGCTGGCGTTAACTTCGCAATATATTTCTTTCCAGTTGCAATAAATGCATCCCAAGTTGGCCATAGTTTGGCAACTGCTACACGATCAGTTGGTAGACCAGCCTTTTTAAAGAGGTCGGTGCGGTAAGCAACTTGCAATCCGCCGACATCTGTTGGGATACCAATAACGCTGTCATTAAATGCCACGCCTTGTTCCCAGCGCCATGGTAAATAATTCTTTTTAATGTCTAAGGCAGATAAACCGGCTTCAACACCACTAGCAGCGTTGGAATCTGTGGTCTTCATTTGACGAAGATCTTGGAAACAGTTCGGACGGTTTCCTGTGCGCCAGTAACCTGAATAAGGAACTTCAAAGGCAACAATGTCGGCTGGTCCACCAGTCTGACAAGAAAGAATTGTCTTCTGGTGAAGTGGGTCTACGTCATTTTTAATTGGAACAATCTTTATTTCAGGGTGCAGCTTTTGATATTCACGTTGCAAGCCTGGCTGAATAACTTCGCCAAATGTCCAGATAGTTAGAGTCACTTGATCAGCAGCCTTGGCTGGAACAGTGAGGACTCCCGCAGAAACTGCGATAGCAATAATTGCCCCAAGAAAAGCTTTTCCTCTGGTCAATTTACTCATGTGTGAAACCTTCCCCTAAAAACAGACCTGACATCTGGCAAGCCGTGATCGAAACCTTCAAAACTCTCCGCCCCTAGGGGTTTCCATGAAAGCGGTTTCAAGGTACGCTATTTAAGCCTGTAACGCCACTTGACGCAAGGGGTTTTTTGGTAAAACTTTGATAACAAAGGAAGGATTGGCACATGAAACCAAGGGCTCGCTTGTTAATGGCGATGAGCGCACTTATGACCTTGTGCCTTGGACTTTCCTTAGCTGTTATTCCTCTAGCTGATGCTGCTTCTAAGAAAACTCTCAAACTTTTGTGGTCTGATGAATTTAATGGCAAAAAAGGCGCGCTCCCTTCTAGCAAGAATTGGAACTTTGAGATCGGTGGCGGAGGGTGGGGTAACTCTGAACGTGAGTACTACACAAATAAATCTTCCAACGTTTCAACTGACGGTGCTGGAAAGTTAGTTATCACGTCTAATCGAATTTCAAATATATACGGCGACATTATTGGAACAACACCTGGAACAGAAGAGATTTTAAATCGCTGCTCTGAATGTCAGTTCACAAGCGCAAGAATTAAGACCGCTCGCAAAGTTGGCTTTATGTATGGACGACTTGAAGCGCGAATGAAATTGCCATCAGGTGTTGGAACTTGGCCAGCTTTTTGGATGCTGGGTGGAGACAGTCTTGATGGAGTGCCTTGGCCAGAGTGTGGTGAAATCGATGTGATGGAATATCGTGGAGATTTATCTGATCGATCAACTTCTGCAATTCATGGACCAAGTACACCTCCAGGCTCTGGGTTGGGTAGTGCCTACCAAAGTTGGGCACCACTTTCAGATGATTACCATATATATGCAATTGAATGGAAAAAGAATTCCATCGACTTCATAGTAGATGGACAAGTTCACGGAACAGTAAGTGCCGCCGACATGAATGGCGGACGTTGGGTATTTAACCAAGAGTTTTACATGATTCTAAACCTGGCAATGGGTGGAACCTATGCGGGTGAAGATATTGATCCAGATCTAAATCAAGCTCAACTGAGCATTGATTACATTCGCTATTACTCAATTAATGGCGTTGGAAAAGTTATCAAGCACTAACAAACCCTCACATGTAAGGATATGAATATGAAGAAACTCCTAGCGGGAATCGCATCTGCTGGACTTATTGCACTAGGAATCGTTGCAATTGCACCAGCGACTGCAGCAGGATTACCTACTGTTCGCGTTGTCTCACCAGAGTTCAATTCGGCCAATGATACTTTTACCGCTGACGGACTTGCGCAATATTATGCAGCCGGAGGTCATAGTTATTACCGTTTTGTTGGTGCAGGCTCAACAATCACAATTACTTACTTGGTCACAAGTGATGGAACAACGCCGGCTGCAGATAAGACTATTAACTTCATGGTCAATGCCCCATACAGCAGCTCGACTGCTAGTTGGGAAGTAAATGGATCGGCCGTAGGACCTTCGCAGAACTCTGCAACTGGATATGGACTTCTTGTAACCGGCAAAACAAATAGTGAAGGCAAAGTAAGTTTCACTATTAAGAACACCAACACCGCTGCAACCGCTCAACCAATTCAAAGTTCAGACACTCAGGCACGCCTAGCTTCCGGTCGTGTTGCTGGAAATATGAAGGCAGTAATTGATGGCCTAACAGATATGCAGCAAATCATTGACTTGATTACATTTGACGTTACTAAAGGTGCAGCAGAAACACTTCAAAGCGGAGGAGTAGCAACTCCAACACCTACTGCCACACCAACAGCGACCGCAACACCAACAGCGACACCTTCACCAACTCCTACAGTTGCAAAGGTTTTCCCATCAATGCGTTTGGTATCACCTGCATATAGCGCAACAAATAGCGTTGATACAACTGGAGATATTGCACAGTGGTACTCAGCAAAGACTCGTGCCTACTTCACTTATATTGCAGCCGGTTCAACTTTGACACTTAAGTATGTGGTGACATCTGATGGAACTAAGCCACTTGCAAATACAGAAGTTACTTTGCAAGTTAACTCTCCTTATAGCCAGTCAAAAGCAAATTGGTTATCTGGCACTACAAAGATTGCCGCTGGAGCATCAGATTCTGTTTCTGGATATGACTTGAAAGGTACAACAAATGCTGCCGGTGAAGTTACTTTCGTAATCAAGAATACTGATACAAAGGGAACAGAAGTTGCACCTGCATCACCAACAGCGCCAGCACCAAAGACTGGCCGTCTATACGGAACATTTAAGCCTGTAATCACTGGCTTTGGTGACAAAGATGCAGATGTAGATCTGATTACTTTCGATGTTTATGCTGCAAAGGTTGTGGCGAAAGCTACAACAATTAGCTGTGTAAAGGGCAAAGTAACTAAGAAAGTTACTGCGGTTAATCCAAAGTGCCCTTCAGGTTATAAGAAAAAGTAATCAATTTCAGTTAATAAAACCCGCACCTCGATAAGGGGTGCGGGTTTTATTGTGTAAAGACTTCGCCTTGACCGTTGAGTTGGTAGCTGCGAACCCAGTCAATCGACATTGTTGATGATTGTAAGTTGGCCCACGATCCGCTGAATTCGGAGTTGACTGCATTATTGAATATGAGGAAGAACTTTTGATTAAACGACCAGATACCTGAGGGTGACATAGTTGAAGGAGTTGTTGAATAAATCAAACGTCCATCAACATAGTATGAGATTGAATCAGGCAACCATGCCAA
>CANFUR010000089.1 GCA_947450175.1 Actinomycetota bacterium
ACATCTCCAGCGATTTCTACTTTAACAATCTTGGCAATCGCTTTGCCATCTGTTGATGGGTGATCAAGTGATTTCCATTCGATAAAGAAAGGCAGCTGCTTATCTTCTAAAGTTCCAAGTACGCCAATCTGCTTCCATGAAAGATCATGCCCGTCTGGCTTTGTGCGGTGTCCATCTACTGCTTGGCGCCCAAGGCGAGCTTCAACCTTTGATACATCATCGACAGAAACAACCCAGGTAAGCCAACCGCCACCTTCTGCGGCACGTTTTGATACAGCCTTGCCAAAGGGTGAAGCATCTGATGCAGGGTGATCAAGTGGGCATACAACTTCTATGTAGTGACCGTTTTGTAAAGGTAATGTGAAGTTGCGTGTTCCAAAGCGTGGATGCACACCACCGTCAACAAAAGTCGAGCCAAGGCGTGAACCGAGGCGTTGAACTGTGTCGGCTAGTTGATCATGGGAAGTTACATATGAGACATGGTCTAAGCGCATAGGTAAATCTAACCCTATGAAAAGGGGTGCTAATTACCATCGCGGTGTGCGTGATTAGTGGGTGCAAATCAGGTTTTTAATGGGGGTTGTGCCGGTAGTTAGGTATTTATCTACGGCATCATCAGTGCAAGCCGAGCCGCGGCCATAACCGGTGTGGCCTTCGCCTTTAAGGGTAATTAAGTGTGCGCCTGCGATGTAGTCACTTAAACGTTTAGCCCAGGCATAAGGGGTTGCTGGATCTTGCGTAGTGCCGATTACTAATACAGGTGTTGCGGTGTTGAAAGATATTTTGTGGTTATCAGGTGTGGGTGGGTTGATTGCTTGGTTTAGTAAGTTGCAGGTAATGCCACTGAATGCAACGTAAGGACCAAAGACTGGTGCTGCTTTTGTGTAAGCGGCGGCGCTTGTGCGGATCTGATCATTGGATTTACTTTGTTGCCAATCAAGACATTCGATAACTATGTTGGCATCGTTTTCGTTGTTCGTGTATGTGCCATCACTATTGCGGCCGTTATATACATCGGCCAACTTTGCAAAAGTTGTGCCATCACCGTTTTGCGCTTCGGCAATTGCTGTTCGCAACATCGGCCAACCAGAGACATCATCATAAAGTGCAGATGCTGTGCCGGTAACAACAAGGCCTTCGGTGATTTGGCGATCACCCGCTACAAGAGGTTGCTTTGCTACTTGATGAAATAGATCTGTGAAGAACTGTGGTGTTGCATCTATGGGCAGCGGGCAGTTTTTATGTTTAGGGCAATCGGTAATGAAGTTTGCGAGCGCTTGATCAAATGCAACGGCTTGTACCCTAGTTTGTTCTTCAATTGTTAGTGATGGATCAACTGCACCATCTAAAACAAAGCGACCAACTTTTTCTGGGAACTGTTGTGCGTATAAAGTTCCCAAATATGTTCCGTAAGAAAAACCTAGGTAATTTAATTTTTTATCACCTAGACCTTGGCGCAGTAGCTCCATATCGCGTGCAGCCTCTTGCGTTGAAAAGTGGGCAAGGTTTGGCGTCTTTGCTACGCACTTATCTACAAAGCTTTGCGCATCACCAAGAGCCTGAGCGTATTCGGCATCGGTGTCGGGCTTGGGATCACTGGCAAAGGATGCATCTTGCTCGGCGGCCGTAAGGCAGGAAATAGGCGTGCTATCGCCAATACCGCGTGGGTCAAAGCCCACGATGTCATAGCGCTCAAGAACATCGGGGTTAACGATGTATTCGGCATCTAGCGCGTATTGCACACCGCTAACTCCAGGTCCCCCTGGGTTAACAACCAGGGAACCAATGCGATTGTGTTGGTTGGGATCTCGGTATCTGAGAACTGCAATATCAAATTGACCTAAAGATTCATCGGTGTAATCAACAGGGACTTTTAACGTTGCGCATTGGAAGTGTCCGTGACATGCAGACCAAGAAAGAGTTGATACATCGTTAGGTGCATCAGGAAAACTTGCTGTGGGTGTTGAAGAACAACCAGTAAGTAAGAGTGCAATTAAAAATAGAGATAAAGTTTTTCTCATCTAGCTAAGACACACATAAGAGCTTCGATGGTAAGCAATGGCGCTGCATTGTGACCCAAGTTTGTGCGGGCAACCATGATGGCGTTGATCTTATTTATTGTGGCCGCAGGCTTATTGTTAACGGCGTAGGTTTTAATTTCATTTTCTAACTCTCGATTGATTAAAGCATCAGTGCTGCCTGCTTGTACGATCATCACATCGCGATAGAAAGTTGCGATATCAAGTAGGGCTGCATCTAAGCCGTCTCGCACCATACGTGTGCTACGAGTTTTTTGCTCTTTCTCTAATTCTTTTATTGCTTTGCTTGCCCCACTTGCCATTGCCCGCCCTGTTGCACCTTTGCCATAAGCAAGCGATAAATCATCAATTTCCTTTTCATTTCGCTCATCGGCAGATTGATTAGCTTGCTCGGTTGCTAGTTCAACTAAAGTTTGCGCAGCAGCAAAGGCAGATGAAATACCTTTTAAAGTTAAGGGCAAAGCCATGATTGTGGTGCGGGTGTTGCGCACAGATTCATTGTTAGCTAAATATCGTGCACGGCCAATGTGTCCTTGGCTAACACGGGCGGCAAAATCAGCCATCTGTGGGCTTATGCCATCGCGCTTTTGCAATACTTGAGCAACAGCGTGGGTTGATGGCGTGACAAGTTGCAAGTGTCGGCAACGTGAACGAATAGTTGGCAAGACATCGTGAAGTGTTGGTGCACATAACAACCACACTGTGCGATTTCCAGGTTCTTCAATCGCTTTAAGTAAAGCGTTCGCGGCAGATTCGGTAAGTCTGTCGGCATCTTCCATAACAACAACCCGCCAGCCGCCCATTGATGGTGCCCATGCAACGCGGGCTAGTAATTCGCGGACTTCATCGATCTTGATTGATAGGCCTTCGGTTCGAATGATTTCGACATCTGGGTGTGCGCCATTAGCTGCAGATTTACATTGATTACACGTTCCACAACCACTGTGTGGGCAGACAAGAGCTTGAGCGAAAGCAACTGCAGCAGATGATCGACCAGAACCTGGTGGGCCCGTAAAGACCCAGGCATGGGTCATCTGGTTGTTGTTGGAAGTCTCTGGCGGTAGGTCATCATTTCGTGTGGCAGCGACTGCCTGCTTAATAATCTCAACAACGTGTTCTTGTCCAACAAGATTGTCGAAAACGCTCACTTCTTTGCTGACTTCCCGTTGCTCTTATTTGTTGCTGAAGCTTTCTTTTTAGGAGCTGCACGCTTTACGGCCTTTGATGCACCAGCAGTTGTTTGTGCAGCTTTTGTACGAACTGCTTTGCTGGCGGCGCGAATTGGACGCAGTAATAAATTGCCTTTATCTTCGTGGGCATTGCGCTTAAGTGCAGAGATTTCACTGACTCGAGCAATGATGGCGCTATGAGTATCTTCGATAGTTTGATTGCCGTTAACAACAAAGTAGCGCTCAGGATCTAGCAGAGATAGTTGTAAGAACTCTTGGCGCACACGTTCGTGAAAATCTAAAGGTTGTGATTCAAGGCGATCTTTGCTCTTTAATCGAGCAAGACCAATTTCGGCAGGTAGATCAATAATGATTGTTAATGTTGGGAAGAGTGATTCAGTTGCCCAGCGAGAAATACGTGCAACTTCACCTGGCTCTAATACTCGGCCAGCACCTTGATAAGCAATGGATGAATCAAAGTAACGATCACTAATTACTACTTCACCTGCAGCAAGTGCTGGGCGAATAACGGAGAAGACATGGTGGGCGCGATCTGCGGCATAGAGCAGAGCTTCTGCGCGTGGGCTAATTTCACCTGTTGAATGTGAAAGAAGAATTTTGCGAATCTCAATTCCTAAATCACTACCGCCAGGTTCGCGAGAGAGAACAACAGTTTCACCTTCTTGTTCAAGCCAAGCTTTGAGCAGTTTGGCTTGAGTAGATTTGCCAATTCCTTCGCCGCCTTCAAATACGATAAAGATTCCTTTAGTTGGTGCGCCAGTAATGCTGCCAAGTTCGCCCTTGATTGCATTAGCGATATCTGACCATAGCGAAACGTTTGGGCGATCTTTCATTTGGCGATAAGAAAGTGCGCCGATAAAAGCTGCAAAAACTCCGGCAATTAAAATAGTCACCGCTGCGCCGTTGTAACTGACTTGTGTGTTTTGGAATTTAAAAGTGTGTTGACCAACTGCTGCGGCGATAAGCGGAGCAAGGGCGAGAACGCCAACAAGAACCACGCGGATCAAGCTTTGCACGAAGGCAAAAGTGCGGCCGCGAACATCATCGGCTACTTCCATGCCCAACATAGTGAAGCCTGTAACCCAACAGATTCCGCTAAATGCACCTAGAGCAATAACCGTAAAGACAGCTAGGACAAGGTTAGGAATTGCAGCAAGGCCGACAAGGAAAAGACCTGCAATTGTTAACGATGCACCAAATAAACGGCGGCGAGAGAACTGTGCAAAAACTTTAGGGCCAAAAGCGATACCGAGTGCTAAACCTGAAAATACTGCGCCAAAGAGCACGCCATATGCTGCTTCACCACCACCAAGATCGCCAACAAATGTTCGGGCTAAACCAATAACTGCGCCAGCTGCAACGAATGCACCGACCATTCCAAGAACAAGTCCCCGGATAATTTTGGAGCCACTTACAGATTTCCAACCTTCGATGAGCGATTTGAGAATTCCAGTATCTGCGGCATGTTTGGCTGCAGCGCCTTTAGGAATTTCTTTAAGGTTAAAAATTGTGAATGCGGCAAATGCAAAGCTGGCAGCGTTTACATAGAGGGCAATATCAACACCTGTTGAGTTGATATTAAAGGCTGCGTTGATCGCTGAGGTAAAAAGTGAAAGGAATGTGAACAGTAACGCAGCGACTGGAGCTGTGCCATAAGCAGCTAAGAGTGAGACTTGATTTGCGGACTCTAATTTCGTGCGCGGAACTAAGTTAGGAACTGATGCCTCTTTTGCTGGTGACCAGAAAAGAGTTACACATTCAACCAGGATTGTTGCTGTATAGAGCCAGAAATAATTATGAAAAAGGGGAATTGAAATATAA
>CANFUR010000090.1 GCA_947450175.1 Actinomycetota bacterium
CCAACGCATGTTTGCACTTTCAACACCGCGGCGAAGTGGAGCTTCATCCATAACATCATCGTGATAAAGCGTTGCTAGATGTGTAATTTCACACGCTACTGCTGCGGCAATAATCTCTTTCCGTGTTGGGTCACCATATTGCGAAGTTAAAAGAGTTAAAAGTGGACGTAAGCGCTTACCGCCAGCTGCAACTAAGTGGTGTGCGGTCTCGTCAACAAATGGATACTCACTGCGGGTATGGCTACGAAGAAGAGATTCAACTTCTGCCATCTGGGCGACCAATGTTGCTTCCAACTCTGGTGCAACATTTGGAATGCCAAAAGAGGACATTAGCGAATGAATGTTGCAAGCGTTGAGATGAAGTTAAGAACTGGTGCTGGGAATACACCCAATGCAATTGTTACGATCATTGAGAAAATAACGGTGATTGAGGTAAGTGATGATGGAATTTCAACGCTAGTTCCATCTTCGACTGGATCAGTAAAGAACATCAAAACAATGACTCGAATATAAAAGAAGGCGGCAATTGCACTTGAAAGAACACCGGCGATAACCACACTCTTTGCACCGCTTTCGTAGGCGGCCGAAAAGATTGAAAACTTTCCAATGAATCCACTTGTTAATGGAATGCCAGCAAATGAAAGAAGGAAGCCAGCAAATGCGGTGGCAACCCAAGGTGAGCGCTTACCTAAGCCTTTCCAACGATTTAAGTCAGTAACTTCACCTGCAGAGTCACGCACTAAAGTCACAATTGCAAAGCCACCAACTGTTGCGATGCCATAAGCAAAGAGATAAAAAATTGATGCTTCAAGTCCAGCTTTATTAAGTGCAATTACACCTGTGAGCAAAAAGCCAGCATGAGCGATGGATGAATACGCCAACATACGCTTTACATCGCGTTGGGCAATTGCAACCAAGGACCCAAAGACCATTGTGATGATGGCAATGATTGTGAGCATTGGCGTCCATGACCATTGGGCATTAGCAAATGATGTGTAATAAATACGAAGCATGGCGCCAAAAGCGGCAACCTTTGTAGCTGCTGCCATGAAAGCAGTAACTGGAGTTGGTGCACCTTGATAAACATCTGGTGACCACGCATGGAATGGAACTGCTCCAACTTTAAATAGTAAGCCAACTGATAAAAATGCGATTCCGATCAGCAAGAAAACATCGTTGCCACCACCACCGACTATTGCGTTGCGGATTCCAGCGAAAGTAATTGATGATGAATATCCATACAAGAAAGCCGCACCAAATAAGAAGAATGCCGATGAAAAGGCGCCTAATAAAAAGTATTTAAGGGCTGACTCTTGTGAAGCTAAACGGCGACGACGTGAAAGCCCTGCCATTAAATAAAGCGGTAGTGAAAGCATTTCAAGTGCGACAAATAAAGTTATTAAGTCATTGGAAACTGGGAACAAAAGCATTCCAGCAACAGCAAAGAGTGTAAGCGGATACACCTCTGTTACTTGATTTCCTGTCTGTAGCGCATGACGTTCTTCTTCTGATCCTGGAAGTGAAGCAGCTAGTGCAGTGAACTGTTCGGTATCTGCAATAAGAAAAACAGAGATTATTGAAATAATTAGAATTGAAGCTTGAAGCAATACAGCAGGACCATCGATAACAACTGATCCCATTGCTGCGCCTGTAGATTGTTCGTTGCGGATTTTCCAGACCTGAAAAAGGGCTAACACAAGTGAACCAAGTGTTACGGACAACTGTGTAATTGGACGCAGTGCTTTAGACATAAACGCTTCAACTAGTACACCAATGAGTGCGCCACCAAGCAAAATAAGCATTGGTGACAAAAGTGTGTAATTTAGAACCGGTGCGCTGAATTCCATTATTTATCACCATTCGTTGGAGCTGGATCAGTAAAGCCCAATTGAGCAATGACATGTGCTGAAGCTGGGTTAATTACCCTGAGCAGCGGCGCTGGATAGAAACCGAGGGCAATAATGATTGCAATGACCGGAGCTATTGCAATCTTTTCGCGAAGATTTAAATCACTTAAATTTTCGTTACCCGCAGTTGTTGGTCCGTGCAAAGCTTTTTGTACTGGAATCAAGATGTACAAAGCCGCCAATACAATTCCAAATGTTGCAATCACTGCATGCACTGGATAACGAGTAAATGTTCCAACAAGAACTAGGAATTCGCTGACAAAGCTGGACATGCCTGGAAGTGCGAGTGAAGACATTCCTGCTAAGAAGAATGACCAAGCCATAACAGGTGTTACTCGCTGCAAACCACCAAAGTCAGCAATCGTTGAAGATCCGCGACGAGAAATCATCCAACCACCAACTAAGAACAGCGCCGCCGTTGAGAAACCGTGGTTAAACATGTACAAAGTTGCGCCGCTATGACCCTGTGATGTCATAGCAAAAATTCCCATTGTGATGAAGCCAAAGTGAGAAATAGAAGTAAATGCAATCAAGCGTTTTAAGTCGCGCTGGCCAATTGCAAGGAATGCCCCGTAAACAATTGAAATAACCGCTAGAACCAAAATCATTGGGGTAAATGTCTTACTGGCATCTGGGAACAAAGTTAAGCAATAGCGAATCATTCCAAACGTTCCAACTTTATCGAGAACACCAAGAAGTAACACTGATGTTCCTGGGGTTGCAGACTCTGCAGCATCTGGCAGCCATGTATGTAGTGGCCACAGTGGTGCCTTAATTGCAAAAGCAATGAAGAACCCAAGGAATAAGAAGTTTTGAGTTGTTGAACTCATCTGTAGATGAGACAGTGCTTGTAGATCAAAAGTATGTCCACCTTGATCGCCCGACATTACATAGAGGGCAATTATTGACGCCAACATTAATAGGCCACCGAAAAGACTATAGATCAAGAATTTAACTGCAGCAGCTGAACGTTGACCACTTCCATAACCACCAATGAGGAAGTAAACAGGAATCAACATGGCTTCAAAGATTACGTAGAACAAGAAGACATCAGTTGCGGCAAACACACCAATCATCATAGTTTCTAAAACAAGTATGAGTATGTAGAAAACCTTGACTGACCAACGGCCACCATGTGCTTCATTCCAGCCAGCTAATACAACGATTGGCGCGAGGATTGTTGACATCAAAATCAACACCAGGGCTAGACCATCGATACCAACAGCAAAATTAATTCCAAAGGTTGGAATCCAAGAATACTTTTCAACGAATTGCAGATCGACGTTATCGCGCTGAAAACCAACTGCCATTGCAATAGTTGCCGCAGCAACTATTAATGTCGTTGCTAGTGCTACTTGCTTAGTCAGCGTTTCTTTCGCTTTAGGTGTGGCTGCTACTGCAACTGATCCAAAAATTGGCAAAAGCATTAAAAACGTTAATGAGTTCATTAGTTAGTCACCACCCAAATTGCTGCTATTAAAAGGAGCGCCCCGACAAGAATGAGCGCGGCATAGCTGCGCACGAAACCACTTTGAACGCCGCGCAAAAGTGAGCCTGAACCCATCGCCATCTTGCCAACTCCGCGCACTGCGCCATCAATGACAGTTTCATCTGTCTTAACTAAAACTTGAGTTAACTGCTGGCCAGGGCGCATAAAGACCGCTTCGTTGAAACGATCTTGCATCAAATCTTGACGAGCGATTTTAGTAAATACTGAAACATCCTCAGGGGCAACGGAAGCAACTTCTTGACGTGAATACTTGAGGAAAGCAATTGCAACACCAATAGCTACCATCGATAAAGCAAGACCTGACACAACAATTGGTTTCAATAGTTCTGAATGTTCACCATGTTCTGCAAATAGTGGTGCTAACCAATTAACTAGGGCATCACCACGACTGAGCAAGAACCCTGATGAAACAGAACCAATCGCAAGAACTGCCATTGGTAACCACATCAAGAGCGGAGACTCGTGTGGGTGAGCTTCGTCATCCCAACGAGATTTACCAGTAAAAGTAAGAATCATGACGCGAGTCATATAAAAAGCTGTGATGCCTGCACCTAAAAGCGTGACAGAGCCCAAGATAATTCCTTTGGTCCCGCCAGAATTAAATGCAGTTTCAATGATCATATCTTTTGAATAGAAACCAGCAAATGGTGGAACTCCAAGAATTGCTAAGTAGCCAAGACCAAATGTTACAAAAGTAATTGGCATAAACTTACGAAGTGCGCCGTACTTGCGCATATTTACTTCATCGTTCATTCCATGCATTACGGAACCGGCACCCAAGAACATTCCAGCCTTAAAGAATCCGTGAGTTAACAAGTGCATGATTGCAAAGGCATAACCGACTGGACCAAGGCCTGCACCCAAAATCATGTAACCAATCTGTGACATTGTTGATGCAGCAAGTGCTTTCTTAATGTCGTCTTTAGCGGTACCGATTAGTGCACCAAATAACAAAGTAATTGCGCCAACGATCACGACAAGTAGTTGGGCAGTAGGTGCGGCATCAAAAATGAAATTGGAGCGGGTAATTAAATAAACACCTGCAGTAACCATGGTTGCTGCGTGGATCAAGGCAGAAACAGGGGTTGGACCTGCCATCGCATCGCCCAGCCATGCCTGCAATGGGAATTGAGCAGATTTGCCGGTAGCTGCGACCAACAGCATAATTCCGATTGCCGTTAACGCACCGGTTGATGTGTGGTGCACATGCTCTTTAATTCCTTCAAAAGATACGGTTCCAACTGTTGCAAATGCAATCATGATTGCAAAGGACAGGCCCATGTCACCAATTCGGTTCATGACAAATGCCTTCTTAGATGCAGTTGCATAGGCGGGCTTCTGATTCCAGAAACCAATAAGTAGGTATGAAGCAAGACCAACGCCTTCCCAACCCACATAAAGATTGAGATAGCTATTACCCAGAACCAACAGAAGCATTGCTGCAATAAATAGGTTTAAGTAAGCAAAAAAGCGTCGACGATCGTGATCGTGTGACATGTAGGAAATTGAGTAGATATGAATCAAAGTTCCAACACCAGTAATAAGGAGAACAAAGCAGATTGAGAGTTGGTC
>CANFUR010000091.1 GCA_947450175.1 Actinomycetota bacterium
GACATCGCCTTCAATGCGTCGGTGGCAGAGAAGGGCAATTAAATGAAGGATAATTTGGGCGTGAGCCTTCTCGCTAATCGTTATGCATCAGCTGCGATGCGCACAATTTTCGCGCCGGAAGCCAAAATTATTGCAGAAAGAAAGCTCTGGATCGCAGTAATGCGGGCTCAATCAACTCTGGGCCACAGTATTTCCAAGGATGTAATTACAGATTACGAGAAAGTAATTACACAAGTGGATCTGGATTCCATTGATGCCCGTGAAAAACAAACACGTCACGATGTGAAAGCTCGAATCGAAGAGTTCAATGCATTGGCTGGTCACGAAGCAATCCACGCAGGAATGACAAGCCGTGATTTAACTGAGAATATTGAAGCGCTGCAAATTCGTGATGGTCTTGAAATAGTTCATGACAAAGTTGTTACATTGCTAGCACGACTTGCAGAGCGAGCAACACAGTATGCAGACCAACCAATTGCTGGACGTTCACATAATGTTCCAGCCCAGGTAACAACTTTAGGAAAAAGATTTGCATCAGCTGCCGAAGAACTCTTATTTGCTTATGAACGCTTAACAGCTCTCCAAGATCGCTACCCAATGCGCGGAATTAAAGGCCCAGTTGGCACTGCACAAGATTCAATAGATTTACTTGGCTCTACAGATGCCCACTCAAAATTAGAAAAGGCGATTGCAAAGGAACTTGGCTTTAATCGCGTTCTGGATTCCACGGGGCAGATCTATCCGCGATCTTTTGACTACGATGTAGTAACAACGTTGGTTCAGATTGCTTCATCACCATCATCACTTGCGACTTCAATTCGCTTAATGGCTGGATCAGAACTTGTTACCGAAGGTTTTAAAGCAGGCCAAGTAGGTAGCAGCGCAATGCCGCACAAGATGAATACCCGATCCTGCGAACGTGTTAATGGTTTAGCAGTTGTGATTCGCGGTTATGCATCAATGGTTAGTGAACTTTCTGGTGATCAATGGAATGAAGGCGATGTTTCTTGCTCCGTTGTCCGTAGAGTCGCACTTCCTGATGCTTTCTATGCAATCGATGGCCTGCTTGAAACAATGCTGACCGTTCTAGATGAATTTGGCGCATTCCCTGCAGTAATTGCCGCTGAATTAGAGCGATATTTGCCATTCTTAGCAACGACAAAGATTTTGATGGCTGCAGTAAAAGCCGGTGTGGGCCGCGAAGTTGCCCATGAAGTAATTAAAGAACACGCGGTTAAAGCGGCTTTAGGAATGCGCGAAGGAAAGAAGAACTCACTTCTTGATGATTTAGCCGCCGATGATCGCTTACCGATTGATCGTGCTGCGTTGGATGTACTAATTAGTACCCCACTTGAATTTACTGGCGAAGCTCGCCAACAAGTTGCTCGAGTTGTTAATCGCATTGGCGCGATTACTTCCGCGCACCCTGCCGCAGCGCAGTACAAGCCCGGCTCTATTAGGTGAGCGGCTTCGGCCTAGCTGGTCCACCGCCAGCACCGATGATTCCTGGGTGGACACACTTGCGCACCGGAAAAGTTCGAGACCTATATACAAATGATCTAGGAAATATTTTGCTAGTTGCATCAGATCGAATCTCGGCTTATGACTGGGTAATGCCAACAGAGATTCCAGGTAAAGGCGCGGTACTTACACAACTTTCACTATTTTGGTTTGAACTACTTGAAGATATTGTTCCTAACCATATTATTTCTACAGATGTACCGGATGTATTGGAAGATCGAGCAATCATTGTTCAACCACTAGAAATGTTTGCAATTGAGTGTGTTGCCCGCGGTTACCTAACAGGAAGCGGTTGGAGTGAGTATCAAGAAAACAGTGCAGTATGTGGAAATACTCTTCCCCCTGGATTACTTGATGGTTCTGAACTACCTACAAGTATTTTTACACCCGCAACAAAAGCTGAAATTGGCGATCACGATATAAATATTGACTTTGAAAAAGCGGCAAAAATAATTGGCACAGAGGATGCTGCAGAACTTCGCGCGCTTACTTTAAAGCTGTATGAGACCGCTGCAGATTTTGCTAAAAGCCGTGGCATTATTTTGGCTGATACTAAGTTTGAATTTGGACGAAACTCTGCCGGGCAAATTGTCTTGGGAGATGAAGCTCTGACCCCTGATTCATCTAGGTTTTGGGATCAATCCACGTGGGTACCAGGTGGGGTACAACCCTCATTTGATAAGCAGTTTTTACGAGATTACCTTGTAGCAAGCGGTTGGGATAGAAATAGCCCACCACCGCAACTGCCTAATGAGATCGTAGAAAAAACTGCACGTCGTTATGAGGAAGCTTTTTACCGTTTAACTGGCAGCACGTTCTAATCAAGGGAGAATATGACAATGGCAAAGATTGTGGTTGATGTGATGTTGAAACCAGAGATTCTTGATCCGCAAGGCAATGCTGTGGCATCTGCGCTGCCTCGACTTGGATTCTCCTTTACCAAATCAGTCCGACAAGGCAAGCGCTTTGAAATCGAAGTTGAAGGCGAGCCAACTGCTGATCAGTTAGCACAAGTTGAAAAAGCAGCCGAAGTTTTGCTATCTAATCCAGTTATCGAGAACTTTGTTGTGAGAGTGGAAAAGTAATGCGCGTTGGTGTCATAACTTTTCCTGGAACTCTAGATGATCGCGATGCCGCCCGTGCAGTTGTTGCCGGTGGATCAGAGGCAGTATCACTGTGGCATGCCGATGCCGATCTTAAAAATGTAGATGCTGTTATTTTGCCTGGTGGATTTTCCTATGGTGATTATCTTCGCTGTGGTGCAATATCTCGCTTTGCTCCAGTAATGAACTTAGTAATTGAAGCTGCTAGCAAAGGAATGCCAGTCTTAGGAATCTGCAATGGCTTTCAAGTTTTGTGCGAATCACATTTATTACCTGGGGCCCTTACTCGTAACTCTGATCTCCACTTTTTATGTAGAGATCAAGAGATTGAAATAGTAAATAACACAACCGCATGGACCTCTTCATATAAAAGCGGAGAAAAGATTGTTATTCCACTAAAAAATGGCGAAGGTTCTTTTCAATGCGATGAAAACACCCTTGCCCAACTTGAAGGTGAAGGACGTGTCATCGCTAGATATGTTGGCCAAAACCCTAACGGGTCAAGGAATTTGATCGCTGGAATCACTAATGCGCGCGGCAATGTTGTTGGTCTTATGCCACATCCGGAGCATGCGATTAATGAACTTACGGGCCCATCCGCACAAGGCCTTGGCTTCTTTACATCGATATTAAATGCGATGGTGAACTAATGTCACTTGATACTGTTGCAATTGCGCAATCAACTCCAGAAAATCTACAACCCTTTGCCGAACTCGGCCTAAAGCCCGATGAGTATGCACGCATTAAGGAAATCTTAGGTCGACGTCCAACTTCATCTGAATTAGCCATGTATTCAGTGATGTGGTCTGAACACTGTTCATATAAATCATCAAAGGTACATTTAAAGCAATTCGGCGATAAAGCTCCGAAATCTGATGCATTGCTAGTCGGTATTGGTGAAAATGCAGGAGTTGTAGATGTTGGTCAAGGTTATGCCGTAACTTTTAAAATTGAATCACACAATCACCCATCTTTCATCGAGCCATATCAAGGGGCCGCTACAGGTGTTGGCGGAATCGTGCGAGATATTTTGACGATGGGCGCACGACCAATTGCAGTTATGGATCCTTTGCGATTTGGGCCGGCCGATGCAGCAGATACAAGGCGCGTACTACCGGGAATTGTTGCAGGAGTTGGCGGATATGGAAACTGCCTTGGTTTACCAAATATTGGTGGCGAAGTTGTTTTTGATGAAACTTATATTGGCAATCCATTAGTAAATGCTTTATGCGTTGGCGTAATGAAGCACAGCGATATTAAGTTAGCTAAAGCTGCAGGTGCTGGAAATCTTGTAGTTTTATACGGTGCTAAAACCGGTGGTGATGGAATCGGTGGTGTTTCAGTTCTAGCTTCTGAAACATTTGGTTCTGGCGGATCTACAAAGCGTCCAAGTGTTCAAGTAGGAGATCCTTTTGTTGAAAAGGTTTTGATCGAATGTTCACTAGAAATTTTTGCTGAAGATCTCGTTGTGGGAATTCAAGACCTTGGCGGGGCTGGCTTATCGTGTGCAACAAGCGAGCTTGCTTCTGGTGGTAGTGGCGGTATGCAAGTAGCACTGGATAAAGTTCCGCTTCGCGATCCATCACTTTCGCCTGAAGAAATCTTGATGTCAGAATCTCAAGAGCGTATGTGCGCAATTGTTGAACCTAGCAAGATTGGCCGCTTTTTAGAGATCTGCAAGAAGTGGGATGTCACAGTAACTGTTATCGGTGAAGTCACTGATGGCGATCGACTTGAAATTACATGGAACGGTGAAGTCATTGTAAATGTGCCACCACGCACTGTGGCCCATGAAGGACCGGTCTATAACCGCCCTATGGCACAACCTGCATATATTGATGAAGTTAATTCTCAAAAAGTAAATGTTCCCATGCCCCACAGCCCAGCTGAAATTAAAGCGGCAGTTTTAAAACTTGCTGGTGCTCCTAACTTGGCTGATAAATCGTGGGTTACGGCTCAATACGATAAATATGTTCAGGGAAATACTATTCAAGCCCAACCTGATGATTCTGGAATGGTTCGCTTAGATGAGACAACTAACTTGGGCGTTGCAATTTCAACTGATGCAAATGCTAACTGGTCATATTTAAATCCTTACCAAGGTGCAAAGTTAGCTTTAGCTGAAGCTGCTCGAAATATTGCAACTGCAGGTGCTAGACCACTTGCAGTGACAAATTGTCTTAACTTCGGTTCCCCCGAAGATCCAGGAGTTATGTGGCAGTTTGCTGAATCTGTTCGTGGATTAGC
>CANFUR010000092.1 GCA_947450175.1 Actinomycetota bacterium
CAGCATGCATTGGAAATTCGATAGTGAAGCCAACTCTGCAATCTCTCATCAGTAAAAGAGTCCATTTCATCGGAATCGGTGGGGCAGGAATGAGCGGTTTGGCACGTATTTCGCTCTCACATGGAATTGTTGTCAGTGGTTCAGATGCTAAAGAATCATCCGTTGTAAAAGCGTTGCAGGCGTTGGGTGCAACAATTTCAACGTCTCATGATGGGCATAATGTTGATGGCGCAGATCTGGTTGTCTTTTCAACGGCGATATCTTCAAATAATCCTGAGCTCAAGCGCGCACATGAGTTAGGGCTTTTAACGTTAACGCGCGCGGCTGCTCTATCGATTTTGATGTCTGAATCAAAAAGCATTGCAGTTGCTGGAACTCATGGCAAAACTACGACGTCATCGATGATGGCTGTTGCTCTGCAGTCATGTGGGGCGGATCCTTCCTTTGCAATTGGTGGAACAATCACAGCGTCGGGATCAAACGCACACCGCGGCACAGGAGAAATTTTTGTAGCTGAAGCCGATGAATCAGATGGTTCATTTATTGAATACCACCCATATGCAGCAATCATCACAAACATTGAACATGATCATGTGGACTTTTTCGCCACACCGCAGGATGTTGCGCAGGCTTTCCAAGATTTTGCTGCAACGATTCAGAGCGAAGGTTTTCTTACCTATTGCGCCGATGATGAAGGAGCGCAGGCCTTAGCGACAACAATTACTAGATGTGGGCTTATTTCCTACGGCGTTTCAGATGAGTGCGATCTTCATTTAGATTCCATAGAACTTGAAGCGATGGGTTCAAGAGCGCGTGCAATTTGGCGTGGCAAAGTAGTTGGTTTTATTGAGCTACAAGTACCAGGTCACCACAATCTGCTCAATGCAGCGGCAGTACTAGCTACCGGCTTGAACCTTGGCTTCGAAGCGGCGCAATTACTCAATGGCTTATCAATATTTCGTGGAACAGGTCGTCGTTTTGAAATTAAGGGAACTGTGCACGGAATTCGGGTAATTGATGACTACGGTCACCATCCAACTGAAATCGATGTAACGCTTCAAGCCGCGCGCCGCTTTGCAGGTGATGGTCGGCTCATAGTTATTTTCCAGCCACACAGATATTCCAGAACTCAGGCGTTTTATAAAGAGTTCGCAAGAGTTCTTGATCTAGCCGATCGCACGATCGTTCTTGAAGTGTATGCAGCGAGTGAAAAACCTATTCCAGGGATTACTTCACGCCTAATAACGCAGGCAATGGAACATGGTGAATACATTCCAAACTTTATCGAGGTAACAGACTCAGTTGTAGATAACGCTCAACCCCAAGACGTGATTATCACGCTCGGCGCGGGTGATGTGAGCTCACTTGCCCCCATAATTGTCGATGGTTTAAGCCGACGTTTCGGATAAATGAGAAACAAACGATTCATTTCGCTTTTGACGATTATTGTCTTAGCCGGTGCTTCATATATTTTGGGTTGGTCAACCTTGTTTACTGTCAGCTCAGTAGAAATTAAAGGAACAAGCGCATATTTGCCAATGTCGGTACAAGTTGGCGAAAAACTAGCAAGGGTTGAACCCCGGGCAGTTGCTGCAACTTATGAGAAGTTTGATTTCATCCAAGATGCAAAAGTCTCTCGTAACTGGATCACTGGCAAAGTCACTATCGCAATTACACCTCGCACACCAATTGCGCTCTACAACAATCAAGCAATTGACGAGTTAGGAAAAGCCTTTGCACCAGTTGGCAAACCTTCTGCGAACCTTCCTAGAATTCAAGCAGTCAATGTTGAAGAAGCTTTGGTTGCCGCAGATTTCTTCGCTTCGCTTCCCGAGGAAATAAAGTCGGCATTGGTGATCCTGAAAGTTCGAAGTACCGGTGCCTATGTCTTGGAAGCAAATGTTGACGGTCGAAACGTTGAAATTCGTTGGGGTTTACCAAGAGATAATCCTTTAAAAGCTAAGGTTTATAAGGCTTTATTGGCACAACCTGAAAATGCATTGATTAAGTGGATGGATCTTTCAGCACCTCATGCACCAATCGTTAAATAAAAACTTTTAACGACACAGTAAATAAATCATGTCGGTATTTGATTAAGAGCCCGTGGCACTTTACGTTCGCCTTATCGAAAACGTTGAATTATAAGGCTCAAGTAGAGGTTTATAGTTCTCAAGGAGGATATACGTGGCTTCACCGCAGAATTATTTAGCAGTCATCAAAGTTGTTGGTATTGGTGGCGGTGGAGTAAATGCAATTAATCGAATGATTGATGTTGGGCTCAAAGGTGTTGAGTTCATTGCAATCAATACAGATGCACAACATTTATTAATGAGTGATGCAGATGTGAAATTAGATATTGGTCGTAAAACTACACGCGGACTCGGCGCTGGAATGGATCCTGAAAAAGGACGTGAAGCTGCGTTAGATCATGCAGATGATATTGAAGAAATTTTACGCGGTGCAGACATGGTTTTTGTGACTGCAGGTGAAGGTGGAGGAACTGGAACAGGTGCTGCGCCTATCGTTGCAAAGATTGCAAAAGATATTGGCGCACTTACAATTGGTGTTGTCACACGTCCATTCTCTTTTGAAGCAAAACTACGTTCTGCTCAAGCAGATGTTGGTATTGAAGCTCTACGTTCAGAAGTAGATACATTAATAGTTATTCCAAACGATCGCCTGCTTGCGATTTCAGATCGTACAATTACGTTAGCTGATGCCTTCAAGAGCGCAGATCAAGTTCTACTCTCTGGTGTGCAAGGAATAACCGAAATCATTACGCAGCCAGGTTTGATTAACTTGGACTTTGCCGATGTTAAAGCGGTTATGTCTGGTGCAGGATCTGCATTAATGGGTATTGGTTCTGCTCGCGGCGAAAACCGAGCTTTGCGTGCTGCTGAACTTGCCATCTCTTCACCGCTGCTCGAGGCATCTATTGACGGGGCGATGGGAGTGCTTCTTTCAATTTCTGGCGGTTCAGATCTTGGTCTATTTGAAGTCAATGAAGCGTGCGAATTAGTTCAATCAGCAGTTCATCCAAATGCTAAGTTCATCTTTGGCACAACTATTGATGATGCACTTGGCGATGAAGTTCGTATCACGGTTGTAGCTGCTGGCTTTGAAGGCGGAGAACCTCGCAAAGTTGTAACGCCAGTTATAGATGCAGCAACTCTTGGTGGGGTAGCCAATCCAATTCCAAGCAATGATCCAATCTCAGTTGCCCTAGAGCTAGATACAGATCCAACTCCACGACGTCGCGTTACTTTTGAAGAACTCGTATCTGAAGATGAGATCGACGTTCCAGACTTCATGAAGTAAAGGCAATTGCCTAGCGTTTTTACTTCTAGACGCAGAGGGGTAAGCCCTGCGCCATATGAGTCATTGAATCTTGCACACCATGTTGGTGACGATGCTAGAAACGTGGCCATGAATCGCGATTTACTCGCCAAGTCCACGGGACCATTGCAGTTCATGAATCAGGTTCATGGAGATGAGGTTGTGGAAATATCGCAGTTGATACCAGATCCCACGTGCGACGCACTTATTACGAAAGTTCCTGGAATCGCACTTGCGGTCATGGTCGCAGATTGCATTCCCTTATTACTTAGCTCGGCAAAGGTCGTAGGAGCAGTCCACGTAGGCAGGCGCGGTTTAGTAAATTCCATCGCAGCGAAAACGATTGGTGCAATGCGAGATTTAGGTGCACGCGAAATTCATGCTCAGTTAGGTCCATCCATATGTGGGCGTTGTTACGAGGTTTCAGAAGCTTTAGCAGATGAAGTGTGCTCGTTACACTCGGCGGCGCAGTCCCTTACATCACAACTGACACCTTCTTTAGATCTACCAAAAGCTCTCATAGCGGTTTTAGAAACCGAAGGAGTCACTTATGAGGCATCATTGATTTGTACTTTAGAAGATCAAGAATATTTTTCTTTTCGACGTCACAACATTACGGGAAGAACTGCCGGGGTTATTTGGTTATGAACCGCCACGATGAAATCGCGTCAAATTTATTAGCGGTTCAAAAACGAATTGCTAGTGCTGCATCGCTTGCTGGTCGAAGTGAAGAAGAGATCACTTTGATTGCAGTAACTAAGACCTTTCCAGCAAGTGATGTTGACATACTTTCACGTCTCGGGGTGCGAAATTTTGGTGAGAATCGCGATTCAGATGCCGCTACCAAGGCGGCGAGCGTTGCAGGTACGTGGCATTTTCAGGGACAGATTCAGAGCAACAAATTAAAATCTATTACTTCTTGGAGCAACGTTATTCACTCTTTAGATGAAATTTCTCATTTTGAAATCATTGAGAAAGTAGCACCTCATCCCTTAGACATTTTCTGCCAAGTTTCACTTGATGGCTCGGCCGGACGTGGGGGAGCCAGTGCCGATAAACTCCAAGAATTAGCTAGCGCGATTGAGAATTCATCGCGGCATCGCCTGGTTGGTCTGATGGCGGTGGCACCGCTGGGGATTGAACCTTTGAAAGCTTTTTCGCAATTATCATTAATTCATAAGGCTTTTATGGTCGATTTTCCACATGCAAATAAATTATCTGCCGGCATGAGTGGGGACTTTGAAGAAGCCATCGCCCATGGAGCGACACATATTCGTATAGGTAGCTCAATCCTGGGTTCGCGCTAGGCCTACAGGTATCTTTTACGTATGGCTAATGCACTCAAGCGCGTCGCAAACTACTTAGGTTTGATGGACGACCCAGAATTCGATACTCCTGTTGCTTCAACTCCTGCAGTGATGGCATCAAGTGAAGTGCGAATCAAAACTCGCGCACCACGTCCAGCTTCTTCAGTGATAACTTCGAC
>CANFUR010000093.1 GCA_947450175.1 Actinomycetota bacterium
GTTGATGAACATACTCAACGTTTGGTAATTAGTGTTGCACTGGACAACTTAGGAAAAGGTGCAGCCAGTCAAGCAATCCAAAACGCCAACATCATTACCGGTTTGCATGAAGGTTCTGGTTTATCTACTGATGGTTTAGGCGCATGAAATTACCCCAAGGCTTTGTAGGCGCGGCCACCGCGGCAGGTTTGAAAAGCACTGGCGCCCTTGATTTAACCATTATTGAAAATAAAGGTCCATCATTTTTTGGTACAGCGGTTTTCACTTCTAACAAAGTTGTTGCTGCACCGGTTATTTGGAGCAAGCAAGTTGTTAAGGATCAGATTGTTAGGGCAGTAGTACTTAATTCTGGTGGGGCAAATGCCTGCACAGGGCCTCAAGGTTTTGGTGACACTCATGCAACTGCGGAGTTAGTTGGTGAGTTACTTAATGTTTCAACGGGTGAAGTAGTTGTCTGCTCAACAGGGCTCATTGGCGAGCTACTTCCGATGGCAAAGATTGAGAGTGGAATTCGATCTATAGCCACTGAGCTAAAAGTGGAATCACTGCAAGAGTGTGCCCAAGCAATAATGACAACTGATTCGGTACCAAAGATTGCACAAGTAACTCTCGGTAAAGTGCAGGTTGCAGGAATAGCTAAAGGTGCCGGCATGTTAGCGCCGGCTTTAGCGACAATGCTTTCTGTGGTTATGACAGATGGGCTAGTCAGCTCAAACGCTGCGCAAATATTTGCACAAGTGACCGATAGAACTTATAACCGAATTGATTCAGATGGCTGCACGTCTACAAATGACACTGTACTTTTTATGGCATCAGGGGCTTCTGGACAATCACTCTCTGATGCAGAGTTGGAAGATTTGCTCATGACAGTGTGTGGTTCATTAGCTGCCCAACTCATTGAGGATGCTGAAGGCTCTACGAAATCAGTTGCGATTACGGTCAACAATGCAGTGACTGAAAATGATGCAGTTGAAGTCGCCAGAGCATGTGCCCGTAACAATTTACTTAAGGCTGCAATTTTTGGTGGAGACCCAAACTGGGGAAGAGTATTAGCCGCCGTTGGTACTGCAGATGCACATATGGATCCGCTACGAATTGATGTCAATCTCAATGGAGTTCAAGTGTGCTCAAATAGCTCCCCAAATGCTGATAAGAGCGCAGTAGATTTCAGTGATCGTTTAGTTGAAATTGTTATTGATCTCAAAGTTGGTAAAGCAAGCGCAACGGTGATGACCAATGATCTATCCCATGACTACGTACATGAGAATTCGGCGTACTCAACATGATTGTCGTTAAATTTGGCGGGCATGCCATGAAAGATGAAAAGGGAGCTTTCGCTCAAGCGATAGCAAGTGCACAAGCTACGGGAGAGTCCGTAGTTGTTGTTCATGGTGGGGGACCGCAAATTGATGCAGCGTTGAAGTCAAAGGGAATCGAAAGTTCTTTTGTAGGTGGATTTCGCTTCACCACCCCAGAGATTTTCGATGTTGTAGAGAATGTTTTGGCAAATGAAGTTGGACCAAAGGTTGCACAGACACTTGTGCACGGAGGAATTAAGGCACTAGCCATCTCCGGTCGTACCCTTCCAACGTTGATAGCACGCAAAAGATCAACGTTAGTTGATGGAACACCAACAGAATTAGGACAAGTGGGAGATGTTGTGCGGGTCAATACTTCAGAACTACTTCAACTTGTAGGCCAAGGAATTGTTCCAGTTGTTGCACCGATAGCTAGCGATGAAAATACTGCGGGTTTGAATGTGAATGCAGATTTAGCAGCTGCAGCAATTGCCGGAGCCCTTGATGCCTCATCACTAATCATCATGACCGATGTTGCGGGGATCTACCGAAATTGGCCTGACGAATCCTCATTGATTGATGCGATTAAAGCCGATGAACTTAGCCAGATTAAAGGAAGTTTTGCTCAAGGGATGGCACCAAAAGTGCAAGCTGCCTTAGATGCAATAAAAGGTGGGGCGAAAGCAGTTCGTATTATTGATGGTACTGATCCTCATAGTTTTGCAGATGCATTACTAAGCAAAGGTGGAACGTTGGTGATTGCATGAAAAACATAGAGCTGATTAAGCAGTGGAAAAAAACAACACAAAATAATTATGGAGTTCCATCCATAGCCTTAGTAAAAGGTAAAGGGATAGTAGTAACTGATGCTGACGGCAAGCAGTACTTAGATTTTCTGGGTGGTATCGCGACCAGTATTTTGGGTCATGCTCACCCTGCGATAGTTAAAGCTGTTAGCAAGCAGATTGCTCATCTCAGCCATGTCAGCAATTTTTATGCTCATCCCAATGCATTGGCACTAGCGTCACAATTAGTTGAAATGACTGGAGACAAAACTGCTCGCGTTTTCTTCTGCCAATCTGGAGCTGAGGCAAATGAGGCGGCGTTAAAGCTTTCACGACGTACTGGCCGCAACCACATCGTTGCGGCGCAAGGTGCTTTTCATGGACGAACAATGGGCGCGTTATCACTTACTGGCCAACCATCTAAGCGCGAACCATTTTTGCCGCTCGTCAAAGGAGTGAAGCATGTTCCCTTTGGTGACATTGACGCAATGCGTCGGGCGATAAATAGAAAAACAGCAATGGTAATTATTGAACCCATCATGGGTGAAGCTGGTGTGATTATTCCTCCGCCTGATTATTTAGCTGGAGTACGAACTCTGTGCGATAAATATGGGGCGTTGTTTGTTATTGATGCAGTACAGACCGGAATGGGTCGTACCGGTGATTGGTTTGGTTATGAATATTCTGGAATCACACCAGATGTCATCACTCTTGCCAAAGGTTTGGGTGGCGGATTACCGCTAGGGGCAATGATTGCTTTAGGAAAAGCTGCAACGCTATTTCAAGCCGGTGATCATGGTTCAACTTTCGGTGGAAACCCAGTCACAACTGCCGCCGGCCTTGCTGCGATAGCCGTTATCGAAAAGGAAAAGCTCATCGAAAAGGCTGTTCTGCATCACGAATATCTTTTGGCCGAACTAGCAGTGATCAAAGGCGTAAAGGAAGTTCGAGGTGCTGGGCTGTTGATTGGTATCGAACTCGATACTGCTACCGCAAAAGAGTTTGCCACCAAGATGCAGCAAAGCGGTGTCTTAGTTAATGCCGCAAATGAATCAACAATTCGCATAGCTCCGGCTCTCATTGTCACTCAAGCCCAATTGGTGAAATTTGTTTCAATCTTTAGAAAGGTGATCGGCGATGGCAAGTAACGCAACAAATGTCTCTGCGCGCAGAGCTAAGGCGATTTCCCTTATTCAATCGGGTGCAATTCATTCACAATCAGATTTAGTTTCAGCCCTGAAGAAAAGCGGTTATCGCGTCACGCAAGCAACAGCAAGTCGAGATTTAGAGGAGATTGGAGCAGTCCGTGGACGCAGCAAAGACGGTGATTCGGTTTATCAGATTAGAGAATCCTCCGATGATGCACTCACGAGAATTAATCCTGTTCCATCAAAGTTAATTCTCTCGGTGGATCACAGTGCAAATTTAGCTGTCATTCATACTCCACCAGGGGCAGCGCAATTCGTTGCTAGCTCACTCGATCATGCCAACCTCACAGGTGTGATTGGCACGATTGCTGGCGACGACACGATTATCCTTGTATCCAAGAAAGCAACAGGTGGGGCGCAATTAGCGAAAGAATTACTAGCTTACGCAGCAACTAAGAATGGGAGAAAGTAAATGGCGCTCTGGGGTGCTCGATTTAGCGGCGGCCCAGCCGATGCTGTTTTCGCTCTTTCTCGCAGTGCGCACTTTGATTGGCGTTTAGCGCCGTATGACATTCGTTCATCTCTTGCTCACTTATCTGTTTTGGAATCTAGCAAGTTAGTAACTAAGGATGACGCCTCAGCGATACGTGGTGCGCTCAAGGAGTTAGCTTCGCAAGTGAGCACAGGTACATTTGTTGCCGAACCTTCTGATGAAGATGTTCATAGCGCCTTAGAGCGCGGATTAACCGCCAAACTAGGTCCGATCGGGGGCGCCTTGCGTGCAGGACGATCACGCAATGATCAAGTCACCACAGATCTTCGTCTTTTTGCTATCGATCATATGCTCGAAGTTGCTCATTTAGTTACCGAACTTAATTCGGCAATTTTGGAAAAAGCTGCTGAGTACATCAATGACAGCGCGCCAGGTTTTACGCATATTCAACATGCACAGCCAGTTTCATTTGGCCATGAATTAGCTAAACATGCCCATGCATTTGCCAGAGATTTAGATCGAATCAACGACTGGTTCAAACGCACATCAGTGAGCTCACTTGGGGCCGGAGCACTTGCCGGTTCATCTCTTCCACTTGATCCTGCCCATACTGCTAAAAACCTTGGTTTTGAATCTAGTTTTGCAAACAGCATCGATGCAGTAAGTGATCGTGACTATGTTGCCGAGGCGCTGTTTATCTGCGCAACTATTGGGCTTCACCTTTCACGCATTGGCGAAGAATGGACTCTGTGGGCGTCAACTGAATTTGCTTGGGCAAAAGTAGCCGATGAATATTCCACAGGTTCATCGATTATGCCGCAGAAGAAAAATCCAGATATGGCTGAGCTAGCCAGAGGTAAGTCAGGACGTCTGATTGGCAATCTAGTATCGGTAATGTCGATGCTTAAAGGTTTGCCGTTTGCTTACAATCGAGATCTTCAAGAAGATAAAGAACCGCTCTTTGACAGCATCGATACTTTGTTATTAGTTCTACCTGCAATTACTGGAATGGTTGCTACTACTGATTTCGACCGCGCAAA
>CANFUR010000094.1 GCA_947450175.1 Actinomycetota bacterium
ACCGATTTAGCACTTCGTCACGCAAAAGATCCGCGTCATGAAGGTTTAATTTTGCTTAGCCCACCACTGCGCACAACAACTGACGAACAACTTATATATTGGAACTCGGATCCACGGCCAATTTTTGCATTAGTCCCAGAGCATGACGACTATTTAAAACCAGATGAAGCTAAAGAACGATTCTCAATTGTGCCCAAAGTGAAGATAATCCCCGTGGATGAAGCCAAGCACTTGTGGGTCGGCGAACCCTCGGTTCACCGCGTGCTTTCTGAAATTAACTCCATAGTTACTGGCAATTCGGTTGACTTGCCATTATTCTATTAATCATGCTGAAGAATCTTGCTAAAACTCCGCTAACACCATGATAAGAAAAATTTGGCGAAAAATATTTGGGAATAAGGCGAAAGAAATTGTCTTGAATTCTCGCGAACAATCAATTCTCCAGCGTGAAAATGAAGAAAGCTCGAAACATGCAATGCCCAATGCAGTCATGGGAGATTCATTCGGAGAGGGAAGTATTACCAATAATATTTCTAGAATAGCCTCTACAGTTAGTCAATCTGGGCCAAACAGTTTGGTAACTAGACGCGTGCTAGAGCCAAGAAAAAGTTGGGGAAAATCTGAACAGGAGAAACTCTAAGAGTTATTCGCACGAGGAATAACTACTTCATCCATTATCAAGATAATGGATGCTGCAACAGGTACTGCGAGCAATCCACCTATGAGCCCCAAGAGTGACGAACCAATTAGTGCTGAAATAATCGTTACTGCTCCTGGTACTGACATAGTTCTTTTCATTATTCGTGGTGTCACTAGATAATTTTCAATCTGAACATAAAGAACGTATGCAAGGAAAGCAATTACTCCGATGGCAGTTGATTGCGTGAGTGCGATAATTGTGACAATTCCACACCCTAAGAAGTGACCAATTAAAGGAATTAAACCGCAGACCAAAATAATCATGCCGATTGCAATTGGTGAGGGTAAGCCCAAAACAATTGAAAGAATGAAAACAAAGACCGATGCCATAGCGGCAATAATGATTTGACTACCTACAAATGAACCCACACGAGCGATGATTGCGTGAGTAAGCCGACCAACTCTTTCACGTCGACTAGCTGGAACTAATGAAAGACCAAGATCAACAGCCTGTGGGAGCGAGGTAATGAAATAAAGAGTTAGAACCAAGACGGTCATGAATGAGAAAAATCCAGAAAGCACAGATTTACCAACGCCTAGAACCCCACCAAAAGTTGAAATGAGCAGAGTTCCATCAGAAGTAATTGATTTTAACTTGGTTTGTAAAGTATCAATAATTCCATATTGATCGTTGAGCTTATGAATAGTGGAGTTAGTTGTTAAATCTGAAAGCATACTGGGCGCTTTATTGATTAGTTGTGTGCCCTGGGAAATTACAGGAGGTATAACAACTAGGGCAAAGAAAATAACAAAGACAATAACCGAAGTGAAGATGATTCCTACCGCCGTAGCCCGTGACATCTTGCGACGTCGAAGTGCTTCAACCGCTGGGTTTAATCCTGTTGCTAAAAATAGTGCGATGAGAATCAATATAAAAATCTGCGAAACACTTGCAAGCGCACGCATCAAAATAATTGCAGTCAAAGCTCCAAGCGTTGCGATAAAACCAAAATAGAATGGGTGAGATCGGCTGATGGGCTCACCCGCAACACCGTAATCTGCTGGGACGCTTACTTTCTTCGCACTTCGAGAGGTGACCTTCTTGATTCGCTGTGATATTGCCATGAATGTATTGTAAAGATAGTTATCTCACTTGTATGAGACGTGGTGTTCATCTTCTTGTCACATATTTAGGCAAGAATACGCTCTATGGCCCTTCGAATAACTGGATTAGGCGAGGAAATCGCTGCGGTGACTGGCCTGCCTTGGAATCAAAGTTTAGAAGAATGGCCCGAGGACCCAGCATTGGCAGAAAAGCGCGGAATTTCCCGGCATATCGTTCGCCTTGTTCGCGCAACTTCTGCAGAAGATGCGCCGGTCTATGCCGTTAAAGAAACAGTGTCAGAGTTTGCTAATCGCGAATACAAAGTTTTGCGCGAGCTAACTGCACTTAAAGCACCATGTGTTGAGCAGATTGCGGTAGTAGAAGGACGCATTGATGGAACTGGTGAAGAACTACCGTGCGCAATCGTTACTCGTTTTTTACCATATTCACTGCCTTATCGAATTTTGCTTTCAGGATCAGTAACCGCCCACGATATAAATACAATGGCCAATGCTCTGGCATTATTACTTGTTCGATTGCACCTATTGGGCTTCTGGTGGGGCGACTGCTCATTATCTAACACACTATTTCGTCGTGATGCCGAAGGTTTTGCGGCATACCTAGTAGATGCCGAAACAGGTGAGTTTCAAAAAACTCTCAGTGATGGACAACGCGAACATGATTTAGAGATTGCTATGTTTAATGTTGCTGCCGAACTTGAAGATTTACGTTTATCTGGAGTCCTTTATCCTGGTATGGATCCAGTTCGCGCAGCTGAAGCGGTCATCCGTCGCTACCGTCGAATTTGGGCGGCGCTAAAAGAGCGACAGATATTGGACCCTAAAGATCGCCACGCAGTAGAACGCGCGATGCGTCAACTACATGATTTAGGTTTTGCTGTTGAAGAAGTATCAATCACAATAGATGGTGATTCTCAGATGCTTTCATTTCAACCGCGCCTTGTCGCAGCCGGTTATCACACGCAACGTCTGCGTGAATTAATTGGAATCGAAACTGAGGAGTTACAAGCAAAGCGCTTGCTTGCTTCCTTTGATCGCTACCATGCCCGAAATGAAAATTCGAACCTAACCATAACTGAGAGTGCGAAGAAATGGTTTATTGAAGTTTTTGAACCAATTACTGATCGGGTTCCTGAATCTATGCGTGGCCGCGTAGAAAGAGCACAGATGTTCCATGAAATACTTGAAAATCGCTGGTATTTGAGCGAACAAAAAGGCACTGATGTTGGCTTAGAGTTCGCAGCCGATAATTACATAAAAGAGATTTTGCCGTATCGACGTGATTCTGGGGTCGATGTCATCACGCAGTAGGATTATGGCGTGAGCAACCCTCCTAATTTTGCACAGGCTGTTGATTTAAGTTCATTGGGAAAACCTAAAATCACACCTAACGGTTCAGTTCCCGGTATTGAAGTAACGGCTGCAAATCTAACTACCGAACTTCTTCCGCTTTCAAAAGTAAAGCCAATCATTTTGTTTTGTTGGTCTGCCCGAAGTCCAGAATCAATTGACATGTTGGCTGTAATGGCTGGTTTAGAAAAAGCATATCAATCACAATGGATGCTTGGACACGTAGATATCGATACTCAGCCGCAAGTTGCCCAAGCATTGCAAACTAAAAAAATTCCATACGCCGTTGCTCTGATTAATGAACAAATGGTTCCGCTGTTTGAACAAGCATATCCAGAGGCACAGATTCGTTTAGTGTTGGATAAAGTTTTAACTCTGGCCTCCGAACAAGGCGTAGGTGATGCTCCACAAGAAGTTATTGAACCCGAAGAAGAGGAAGCCGTCGCTGCACTTGAAATAGGAGATTTTGCAACTGCCGAAGCGGCGTACAAGAAACTTTTATCACGCAAGCCAACTGATTCCTTTGCAAAATTAGGTTTAGCTCAAACACAACTTCTTATTCGTACTGAAGGTTTTGTGCTTGAGGCAGTAATTGCAGAGGCGGCTACTAATCCAACAGATCTCATGCTTGCACTAAAAGCAGCGGATATGGAGATTGTAAATGGGGGAGTAGAGGCAGCTTTCAATCGATTGCTCAATGTAATTAAGCAAACTTCGGGAGAGGATCGCAACAAGGCAAAAGCTCATTTACTTTCCCTATTTGCACTAGTAGACCCAGCTGATCCACGATTAACTTCGGCCCGTAGCGCCCTTGCGAACGCGCTTTTTTAAAATGAGAACTCTTAGCGCTAAATACGAGGTGGTTTATTTAAGGCTACTATTTTTTACATTTGGTCTTGGAATCATGTCATGGGTCCCACGATTTCCAGAAGTTAAAGCAGGATTACATCTAACCAATGGTGGCTTCGGCTCACTCATCAGTACTGGCTCCTTAGGCTCACTTATTTCATTACTAACCGTAGGTCACATAGTGCACAGAATTGGTGTAAAAAAAGTATTGCACGTTGCCTCCTTCTTTCTCATGGCAACTCTGGTCATTCTTTCTGGTACCCATTCGGCAGTTGTCTTCTTCTTCGCAAATATATTTTTTGGTGCAGCAATCTCCGCTTTCCACATATCAATTAATTCGCAAGGATTTAACTACCAAGATCGCACTGGAAAATTCGTTATCACTCAGCTCAGCGGTTTGTGGAGTGCAGGCGCACTTATTACCGCGTTTATTTCTGGATTTCTAGTTGATAGAGTTTCATTGCATTTACACATTTCCGTATTAGTAATCTTCATTTTTATAATTCAAACTATATTACTCAATGCACTCTCTCCCGTACTACTAGAAGCTAATCAAAACCTAGATATTGAATATAGAATAAAAGAACTTTTCTCTGGATTTTCTTTTGACCGTCTTATATCCTTCGGCTTAATTTGTGCGATATTTCTTGAGTTTGCTTTAGGTGACTGGGCAACCATTTATACCAAGGAAGAAATCGGAATCAAAAGCGGTATAAATACTTTGCCTTTTATTCTCTTTACGACGATGATGATTTTTGGCAGATTCAC
>CANFUR010000095.1 GCA_947450175.1 Actinomycetota bacterium
ATATGAGTGACCTTATCTTTGCAACCTTAGAATTAGCCCCGTAACATACGCATGCACTCAAAGAAGTTTTTAAGGGGCGGTAGCTCAGTTGGTTAGAGCCCAGAACTCATAATTCTGTCGTCGTCGGTTCGAGCCCGACCCGCCCCACTCTTATTCCAATTACCTCTAATCCTAGATTTAAAAATTCTTAGATGGCAGACTCACGCCCATGAAAAAGCAGAAAGAACGAAAAGCATCTACTGCCCTTATTCGTGATCGCCGGACGCTTTCAACCCAGCGCATTGTCTTCCTTGTTATAGCCGCAGCTGCGCCATTAGCCGCGATGATCGGCAATGTTCCCCTTGCGATTGTTTATGGAAATGGGGCTGGGCTTCCAGTTGCTTATCTTGTTGCAGCAGTGGTTCTTATTTGTTTTTCTACAGGCTATGCCGCGATGAGTCGCCGGGTAATTAACACCGGCGCTTTTTATACCTACATTTCGCGCGCACTTGGAAAAGATATTGGAGTAGGCGCAGCTTATTTAGCGCTCTCCTCATACACAGCGATGACGTGTGGCCTGGCCGCGGCTTTTGGATATTTCATGCACGAGTTAATTCTTTCAGCAGCCGCCATTAATGTTTCGTGGTTTCTGCTCTCAGCTATTGGCATAGCAATTGTTGGACTATTGGGATATCGCTCTGTAGATCTTTCGGCGAAAATTCTGGGTTTTCTTATGATTGCCGAGTTCGCAGTGCTTGTTGTATTTGAAATTATTGTGATTGCCAAAAATGGCTTGGCGGCATTCCCCCTAGAGAGTTTTTCATACCACCAAGCAAGCTCTGGAACCTTTGGCATCGCGGCCCTGATTGCATTTACAAGCTTTATTGGTTTTGAATCTGCCGCATTGTATGGAGAAGAAACTAAAAATCCCGAGCGCAGTATTCCGCGAGCAACTTACATTGCCGTGACTTCAGTTGGTATTTTCTATGTTTTCACTACCTGGATCATTATTGGCGCGACTGGTATATCTAAACTTCAAACACAAGCAACCGCTGATGGTGGAGTCTTTGTTCTCAATCTGCTTAATCAATATGGTGGCGAGATTCTTTTCGATATCGGTGCAGTTCTACTTTGCACAAGCGTGCTTGCCGGTTTTTCTGCTCTCCACAACGCTGCAAGCAGATATTTATTCGCGCTTGGACGTGAAAATATCGCTCCGCACATCTTCGGCGAATATCACAAAGATTATTTCAGCCCACACATTGCAAGCCTTGCTATAACCGGAATCACGTCTGGGGTGGCCGTTGCCTTTGCCATTGGCGGTGCAGATCCTTACCGAACATTTGCTGCCAGCTTAATTGCAGTAGGAACACTAGGGATTGTTGGATTACAGGCCTTTGCCTCTTTGTCAGTCATTGTTTTCTTTTGGAAGCGCAAAGATCGAAAACTATGGGAAAGTTTCTTGGCACCCCTTATTGGCTTTATCGGATTGATGGCCGCCTTTTTCTTAGCCGCCGTGCATTACAACACCCTAACTGGCACAGATAGCAAGTTAATTAACTTGGTTCCAGTTCTTCTCATATTCATTACCGCTGCTGGCATCCTCAATGGAATTCATATCAAGAAGACAAAGCCTGTCGTTTATGCAAAGTTAGCTTCAACTCAACTGCGCTCACGCAAAGTAACGGATCTAGATATCCCTCACGTTAATTACACCAAAAAATATTGCCTAGTTGGCGCTGGTCCTGCTGGTCTTGTTATGGCGAGAGCGTTAATCAAAGAAGGTGTGCCATTTGATTGGTATGAACGTAATTCTAATGTAGGCGGCATTTGGGATATGGATAATCAAGATTCTCCAATGTATGACTCGTGCCATTTTATTTCTTCTAAATACACAAGCGGTTTTTACGGATTCCCTATGCCCGCTGACTATCCGGACTACCCATCATGGACCCAAATCCGTGATTACATCCGAAATTTTGCAGATACATACAACCTAAAGGATCGAGTGCAGTTTGGTGTCTCGGTTTTAGATGCCCAGCCAGTCGATAACGATCAATGGAAAATAAGTTTTTCTGACGGTAAAACTCAAATTTATGAAGGTTTAATAAATGCAACAGGAGTCACGTGGCATGCAAACCGTCCACACATTAAGGGTGAAGAAAATTTCAAAGGCACAATCATGCACTCGGTTGAATATCGAACTGGATCACAATTTGATGGAAAGCGCGTATTGATAGTTGGCGCCGGAAACTCTGGCGTTGATATTGCCACCGATGCCGCGTTACATTCCAAGCAAGCCTATTTATCTGTTCGACGTGGGTATCGCTTTATTCCAAAATATATTTTCGGTGTTCCTACCGACGCACTCATTGCAGGAAAAATTGCCCCTCCTAAAGGTGTTTCGATTTCAGGTGATGTCACAAAGATGATCGACACATTAGTTGGAGATTTAACCCGCTACGGTCTGCCTAAGCCTGACCATGATTTATTAGCTTCTCACCCAATTATGAATACGCAGGTGCTCCATCATCTTGGGCATGGAGATTTGATAGCCAAAGCAGATATCGAAGAAATTACCGAAGATGGTGTCAGATTTAAGGACGGTAGTTACGAACAAATAGATCTAATTGTTTTGGCGACCGGATATTCCTATTCAGTGCCATATCTTGAGCAAGGCGAAGATGAATGGCGAGATGGGCGCCCTCAACTGTATTTACGGATTCTCTCTCGCAAACACCTCAATCTTTACTTTATTGGATATGCCGAATTTGCCGATGCTGCATATCGCCGATTTGATGAGATGGCACAAATGGTAGTTCTAGATATTCGCGCACGCACAACGGGCCTTCATTATCCAGAGCTTGTTGAATTACGAAAATCAGATAACCCTGACCTAGCCGGTGGCCATAAATATATTGATAGCCCGCGACACACTAATTACATCGAGGTAGAGACTTATCTGAACTACTTAGCAATTCTGCGAGATCGATTTGATTGGCCAGAAGTAGATGAAACTACCTACCAATCGCTTACTCGATAATCTCCCAGAGACCATTAACTTGACGTGCGATGCCACGTTGTTCTAGTTCTTTGAGATAGCGCTTATGCCCGCGTTCGCCTTTTCCAACAAATAACGGCATTAACTTTGGAAGTGCACTTGGAAATAACATGGCAATTCGAACCAGCCATGATTCGCTAGGTTTTGGATAGACCTCAAACTTTGGCTTATCAAGAATTTTTAGAAATGCTTTTACAACATCCTCAGTTTTTTGAGGTGGATCCATAAACTGAAGTGAATTTCCACCTTCAACCGCTTCGCGCTGCAACATAGGCGTATCAGTTGCCGAAGGCATAACCGATCCTACTTTTATTCCCTTAGCCATAAAATCTAAACTCATAGAAAGCATCGCGCCACGTAAGCCAAATTTAGACACTGTATACATAGGCGTTTCACCCAATGGAAAAATCCCGCCTAATGAAACTGTGGTGACAATGCGAGGATCACTAGATTTTTTGAGCAAATCTATACAGGAACGAATTACAACAAGTGGTGAACGAAGATTAATATCAAGCTCATATTCAATGCTTTCAATGCTTCTTTCATCAAATCGATTTGTAGTGGTTATAGCTGCGTTCGGAATCAATACATCGATACGGCCATATTTGTTCTCAATCTCTTTAATCGCTGCGGCTATTTCATCTCGATTAGTTAAGTCCAAGGCTATAAAGTGATGGTTTGATCCTTTGAGCTCCCCAATGACCTTTTCTAAGCGCACTTTATTGAGATCAAGTAAGACCAACTGTGCCCCACGGCCAGAGAACTCTCGGGCCAGATGTGAGCCTATTCCGCCGGCTCCACCAGTAATGACAATTACTTTGTTAGTGAAATTAAAACTCATAATTTAAAGAATACCTCACGGGTCCCTGTTAAGGCTGATAACAGTCTGGTGCCATCGAGAGCGGTATTTTGTTGCTATCTCGAACGGCACACGATATTAAATCTTGACCTGACCACACCTCTGTCCATTTCCCATTAATACGTTTGACGATAGTGGCATGTCCACTTCGGCGATAATTAACTGCTAGTAAGCGAAATTCGCCATCAGATTTCTGGATATGAACAATGACATCCTTCAAATTCAGATCAATAAGAAATGGGGATTGCGTAGCATAATTTTTCTCATAATCAGTGGTGTAGCCAAAACTAGCGCTGTAATACATCACGGGATTATCCGTTTGCATCGTCGACCCGCAGTCAGGTGAAATTGCAAGTACAGCTTTTGTTCCCCCGCGGTAATAGGCCTTGATGTAGTCGTAATACTTATCATCGATCAGGCTAGTTGAAGAGTTGGTTGAACTATCGACCTTAAAATTATTGTCCAACATAAGCGCATCAACAGCGTTGATTACCTTTGTCGCAGTTGATTTCCACACTGAATAATTAGAATCGTCATTAACGCAGCCTGGAAATTGTGCTTCTATCCCAGGCGAATTGTCATTAATAATGCTGTATCCATCTGGACTAATCCACCACAGATCCATCGGAGTAGCCTTAACTAAAGGCGCTACAGCTTCAAGGCTGCTTTTGACCTCGGTTAGTACTGCTGCATCACTTTTAGATTTTGGCCCAGACTG
>CANFUR010000096.1 GCA_947450175.1 Actinomycetota bacterium
GCAAGGTTTGTTACTTGTGCAATCGGCATACGAGCCGCCGCTCCTGCCGAAGCTTTCCAAGCAGATGCCGTCATTGCTGCTGCTCGACGTTCAGTCATGAGAACCCCTGCGGCGCCAAATGCTGCAGCGCTTCGAACAATGGCACCCAAGTTACGTGGATCAGTTACACCATCGAGTGCAACAACAAGTGCCGGGTACTTTGCGCGCTGCATAATTTCTTCAAAAGATGAATATTGATAAGGCTTAATTGCAAGAATAATTCCTTGGCTATTTGGTGAGATACCTTCAACTTCGGCACGGTGTGCTTCGCGAATTGGTAGACCCAAGTGCAATGCAAGCTTGAGTGATTCTGCAACGCGATCATCAACATCGATACTACGTGCAACTAATAACTCTGTTGCTGGAACTGCTTCGCGTAGCGCTTCAAGAACCGCGTTACGACCTGCAACGATTTCACCTCTTGGGCGATCACCGCGTGGTGCACGTGAAGGAGTTGTGCGAGCCATCGTTGTTGCTCGTGGGCTAGTTGATCGCGTTGTTGTTGCGCGACCTGCGGGAGTACGCGTAGCTTTTTTCTCAGCAGCTTTCTTACGCTTTGCAGCTGCGTGATACGGACGATCTTCTGCTTTAGGTGTTGGACCTTTACCTGAAAGACGCTTTTTGTTTTTTCCACCGGTACCAGTTGATGGTCCTTTTTTAGATTGGCGGATTGCGCCTTTGCGTGATGAATTACCGGCCATGGTTAGCTCTTTTCCGTAATTGACCAACGTGGCCCTTGTGCAGTGTCTTCAATTGTAATTCCTAAATCAAGTAGGCCATCACGGATGGCATCTGATGCAGCGAAATCCTTACGCTCGCGCGCAGCAGCGCGCTCTTTCAACGCTAACTTAATAACGCCATCAAGGGCTTGGTTCACATCAGAAGTTGCGCCTTGTGGGTAGTTTGAATCAAAAGGATCACAGCCCAGAATCTGCAAAGCTCCTCGAATTTCATTGGCATTCTTAGCAATCGCTGCCTTATCGCCATCAGTTATCGCTTGATTTCCTGCACGTAAATTCTCTGAAATAGAGGCTAAACCTGCAGGAACGGCTAAATCATCATTCATTGCACCGCAAAATGCATCACTAATTGTTGGCTCTAGTGGTAAATCTAAAACCTCGGTAGCGCGCAGCAAGAAGTTTTCAATGCGCCTAAATGCAACTGCTGATTCATCGAGTGCGGCTTCTGAATATTCAAGCATCGAACGATAGTGGGCACTGCCTAAATACCAACGAAGTTCGATTCCGCGCACACGTTGCAAAATAACTTCAACCTGCAATGTATTACCGAGCGACTTACTCATCTTTTCGCCAGATTGAGTAACCCAGGCGTTGTGCATCCAACGGTTAGCAAATTTATATCCAGCTGCTTCAGATTGTGCAATTTCGTTTTCGTGGTGAGGGAAAACTAAATCTAAGCCGCCACCATGAATATCAAAGGCCTCACCTAAATATGCATGTGCCATTGCAGAACATTCCAAGTGCCATCCGGGACGGCCCGCTCCCCATGGTGTTGGCCATGAAGGGTCTCCGGCTTTGGCAGCTTTCCATAATGCGAAATCTCGTGGATCTCTTTTAAATGTCTCATCAGCATCAGCTGCTGGCATTAAGTCATCTAATTTTTGGCCAGATAAAGTTAAGTAGCGCTTTAATTTGCGAACTTCTAGATACACATCGCCATTACCGGGTGCGTAGGCAGCGCCATTATCAATAAGTATCTGCATCAGTTCAACCATCTGTGTGATGTGACCAGTTGCGCGTGGTTCATATGTTGGCGGCAAGACATTTAGCGATGCGAAAGCTTGTGTAAAAATACGTTCGTACTTCATGGCTAGGGCCCACCATGGCATTTTTTCGTGGACAGCTTTATGCAAAATCTTGTCATCAATATCAGTGACGTTGCGGATAAAGGTGACGTCATAACCTGACCAAGTCAGCCAGCGGCGCAAAATATCAAAGTTAACTGCACTTCGAACGTGGCCAATGTGAGGATGTGATTGAACTGTTGCACCGCATACATAGATAGAAACCTGACCTGGGATAAGTGGCTTAAAAACGCCTACTTCGCGGGTAGCAGTGTCATATAAATGTAGTGCGGACATTTGCTAATTCTACTGCTTATAAACCAGAGCAGTTGCAATGGCCGCGATGCCTTTGCCTTGCCCAGTAAGCCCCATTCCATCAGTTGTTGTTGCAGAAACTGAAATCTTCGCACCACCAAGGGCATCTGATATCGCAGCAATAGCTTCAGCCCTACGTTGTGCAATCTTTGGGCGATTACCAATAATTTGCACGGCAACATTTGAAATTATAAAGCCAGCCTTGGTAACCATCGAATACGCTTCTTGCATTAATCGTGTTCCTGATGCGCCTGCATATTCAGGACGATCAGTACCAAAATTACTTCCAAGGTCACCTAACTGTGTGGCTGCAAATAAGGCATCACAAATTGCATGTGCTGCAACATCACCATCTGAATGTCCTTCAACGCCTTCTTCACCTGGCCAATGCAAACCTGCAAGCCACAATGGAATACCAGTGCCAAATGCATGGGCATCAGTTCCAATACCGGTACGAATTTCGCTACCTAAACTCAAGAAACTAAGCGCAGTATTTAAATCGGCAGGTGTAGTTATTTTTAATGCACGTTCTTCACCAGTTATTACTTTAACTGCGCCGCCATTAGCTTCAATTAACGCTGCATCATCGGTTGCTTCATTCTGTGATGCATGTGCTTCACGAAGTGCAGTTGTATTAAAGCCTTGCGGAGTCTGAATGCTTACAAGAGAGGCACGATCAGGAGTTGAAACAACAAATCCTTGCTTATCAACTACTTTGATTGTGTCCACAACATCAAGGGCTGGAACCACTGCAACTGCGCCGGCTTTTAATTGCGCAATAACGCGCGAAGCGACATCAGTACTGGCCAAGGCACGGGCTGCATCGTGAACTAATACATACTCCCCAGTTGCAACTGCTAGTCCATTTCTGACACTAGCCGAGCGGGTAGCACCACCTGTAACGACAATGATGCCTTCTCCGACAAGTTCACTGATCTGGGCTTCAAAGCCAGAGGGCGCGGTAATAATAATTTGATCGACAACGGGTGCCAATGATGAAACGGCATGTTGCACCAATGTGCGATCTGCTAATTGAATAAGAGCCTTGGGAATACCTGCGCCAAATCTTTCACCACTGCCCGCGGCAGCGATGATGGCGCTAATTGACATTGTTAAGAGGCAAGAACCTCGTCAAGGATTACTGCAGCCTTTTCTTCATCAGTGCGCTCTGCAAGAGCTAACTCTGAGATAAGGATCTGCTTCGCCTTGGCGAGCATGCGCTTTTCACCAGCTGAAAGTCCACGATCTAAATCGCGGCGATACAAATCGCGCACAACTTCAGCAACCTTAATAACATCACCTGATGCTAATTTTTCTAGGTTTGCTTTGTAACGACGTGACCAGTTAGTTGGTTCTTCGGTGTAAGGCTGGCGCAACACGTTGAATACGCGATCTAGACCAGCTGAATCTACGACATCGCGAACTCCGACGAGATCTACATTATCTGCAGGAACGCGTACGGTTAAATCTCCTTGAGCAACTTTTAACACTAGGTAGGTCTTTTCTTCACCCTTAATCACACGAACTTCAATAGCTTCGATTAATGCAGCCCCGTGATGAGGATAAACAACGGTTTCGCCGACCTTAAATGTCATGTGATGCCCTTCGCTAGAGAGTCTATTCTACCAGCAATATCTTGGTGAGAAAACCCCGCATAACTAGCGTAAATCACTACTTATTTCGTGTGAGACAATTGCGCCTATGCGTCGCACATTAACTGCATTATTAATTGCACTACTAGCCATCTCGCTAAGTGGATGCGGCGCAGGAACAAATGCAGCAACACGAAATATCAACCAAGTTACAGATGGTTCTGAAGCAGCTATCACAAGCGATGGCAACAACATTAAATTAGTCAATATTCTTGTTGTAGCTACAGCTGAGGGTGCAGGTGTATTAGTAGGAACCGTAGTTAATTCAATGCCAACTGAAGATGCACTGCTTGGCGTAGCAATTAATGGGCAGGTGGCATCTGTTACCGGAACAAACTCTTTGGCGCAAAATTCGCCTATTATTTTTGAAGGTCCAAGTGCAAATGCAAAAGCAGTGGTTGCAGCTTTAGGCGCCAAGGCTGGACAAAGCGTTCCAGTAACAATGTTTTTCGCACACGGTGGCCAAGTAAATCTTCAAGCAATTATTCGTGACCAGCACGACACATACGCTGGCGTCACTGCTTAATTAATTTCTACTTCTTTCCTTGATTAGCAACGGCTGCGATAGCTTCTTTGGCTGCGGCTGGATCTAAATACTCTCCACCATTGACTACTGGTGTCAGATCGGCATTAAGTTTGTAATACAACGGAATTCCAGTGGGAATATTTAATCCTGCGATATCGGCATCAGAAATTCCGTCGAGATGTTTTACTAATGCACGAAGTGA
>CANFUR010000097.1 GCA_947450175.1 Actinomycetota bacterium
ATCCAAAAGTTCTGCAGGGTTTGGCGGAGTTGCACCTGAGGCAATAATCGTTAATTCGTGATCTGCAAAGTTAAATGCTGCCTCGTTTACACGGGCCGCGATATCTCCCTGAATCTTGCCGCTAAGAATTTCGGATAAGCCAGTGGTCTTGGTCTCATTCCCCATGTATTCCTTAATCTTAGGTCGGCGCATATCGCCTTCTATTAACAAAGTTCTCATTCCAGAAGTTGCAAATGAGATAGCTAAGTTAAGTGATGTAGAAGTTTTACCTTCACCAGGAACTGCAGATGTAATCGCGATTACCTTTGGTGGGTTCTCGGCACGCACATACTGCAAGTTGGTACGGAACTGTCTAAATGATTCGGTGCGCGGTGCATATCTGCTGATCTGAGTAATCAAAGGTTTCTCAGCAGAAGAATTATCAAATGCAATTGCAGCCAAGACTGGTGTCTCGTCAAGGTCAGTCTCATTCTTGACTGTGTTATCAAAGATTGTGCGAAGAATTGAAAGTCCAACTCCCATACCAAAGCCAAGGATTAAACCAAGAAGCAAGTTAAGTGCTTTCTTTGGTGATGAAGGAAACTTTGGCAAAGAAGCGCTCTTGACCATTGAAACTTTAATTGCTGAAGAATTAGTAGATCCTGAAATTTCTAGATTGTTTGCAGTGATTGCAAACTGTTGACCGATTGCATTTGCAATCCGTGCAGCAAGGTATGGATCTGGATCAGAAACGGTAACAGAGATAAGCACGGTATCAAGGGGCGCAGTTGCGGTTACGTTCTTTGCTAATGTTTCATATGTGTACGGCAGCTTTAATGCCAAAATAACAGGCCTGAGAGTTTCTGGGCCGTTAACAATTTGCGCATATGACTTTACGCGCTGTTGAGAAAAACTTGAACCCTGCACAAGAGCTGAAACATCAAGGGCTGAAGATGGTGTTGAAACAAAGAGTTGCACCTTGGCTTGGAAAATCGGTGTCATTGAATATGTGATACCTGCTGATATGCCAACGCCGACTACAACTGAGATGGCAACCACAAAAAGGTTGCGAAGGACTAGCCGATAGAAATCTCTTAAGTCCATACCCGTTATAACCCCTTAAGTTGGTCAAGATCTAGTTGCCGCAGAACCCGTATTCTGACACAGACCAAGCCTATTTTTTTAGGAGTGGCAACCCCCAACTGGCATGAACTCGGACTGGTCAGCGTGAAAACCACACGAAATTCATAGGAAAAAGGCTTTTACATCTGTCTCACCCCATGGAATACTTGCGCCTACAGGAATTCCATTACTAATTTTTGCAAAGGGCGCAAGATATGAAGCACACATCAACTGGCCGAACTCAGAAGTTCTTCACTCTACTTTTTTCAATCGTATTGATTGGTTCACCAATGGTTGCGCAATCAGCGGTTGCTGCCGACTATCCACCTTCAATTGAAACTCTTGAAGTTGGTCAGCCACTGATCACTCCTGTAGCACCACGCGTTGAGGGTCAGACTGTTGTTGTTCCAAAAGCAACATCAACAGATATTCCTCTCATCATCGGTGAGCCTGTTTCAATTAAGACTTTGGCGAACAAGGTTCTTAACAACAAGGCAGTCCAGCAGTCACCAGTAAAGCTTTCACCATCTTTAACTATCGGTGGTATCGGCGCAGATGAAAAGGCACCAACAGCAACTATTAGTGCATCAAAGAAATCTGAAATTCAGGTTCCAACAGATGTACCAACACGTGTAACTGTTAGTGGCCTAAAGGCTTCTTCTTCAGGTAAGGCGTACTTCGTTGATTCATCAGGTAAGTCAATCTCACTTGGATCAATCAAGGTTGATGCAAATGGAAAGGTTTACATCCCAGCTCTTACATTTAGCAAGGGCGGCGTAAGCTACAAGATCAGCTTGGTTATCAACGGAAAGACAACAACTTTCACAATCCGTTCAAGTAACTAACACCAGCTTTACAAAGAACCACTTAGCTTTTGATTGGCGCAAGCCAATCTTAAGTTAAGTGGTTTTTTATTGCTTACTTGAGGCTTTCTTTAAGCGATCTCTGATTGCCGCAGCAATATCTTCACCTAATGGCTGGATTGCAACAATTTCATCTAACCCCTGTTCATCACCTGCACGTAGCGCTTGATATAAAACACGGGCATATTCATCGTTGGTTAGCGGAGATGCAAGACGAATTACCCCAACTGGAGTTTCTATATCGGCCATTGCAATAAAACCTTGTCCGGTCTTTGGCTGTTGATCTAAAAATACTTTCGCTTTGGGGGCGTAATGGTTTTCTAACGAACCGCTAACGCGAAGTTGATCAGGTTTAATAATTGTTAAGCCTGCAGCTGAGTCGTAAACAAATCTGTAGGTACGGATAATTTCAAGGCCCGTGCATTCTGCGACCATCTCATCGCTAATTGCTCCAGGGCGCAAAATACGCGGAATGTCACCAGTGCAATCGATGATTGTTGATTCAACACCAACATCGCAAGCACCGCCATCAAGAACTATGTCTTTGGCGCTTAAATAATCACCTAACTCTTCAATAACGGCAGCGGCAGTTGTTGGTGAGACTTGGCCAAAGCGATTAGCGCTAGGTGCTGCAATTCCTTTGCCGCCAGTTTTTTCGAAAGCTTGCAATAGGGCTAATGCGATTGCGTGATTGGGAACTCGAAGCCCAACGCTGTCTTGACCGCCGGTAATAAAATCACCTGCTAGCTCTGATCTTTTTACAATTAATGTCATGGGCCCTGGCCAAAAATCGCGCGCTAACTTAATTGCATATTCGGGGATATCGCTGGCCCATTCGCCCATGCCTTGCATAGAAGCGATGTGAACGATTAGTGGGTGATCTGTCGGGCGACCCTTGACTGTATAGATCTTGGCAACGGCCTGAGCATTTGCTGCATCGGCCCCAAGGCCATAAACAGTTTCGGTTGGGAAAGCCACTAAATCTCCGGTCGCCAAATGCGCAGCGGCGTTGGTGATTGCATCGGCGGTGCAGTTTGAGAGAAATTGAGATGGGCTCACCGTGCAATTCTCTCACTTTTCACAGTAAAAATTAGCCGAGATTGCAGGTTATAGGCGATACTTAATACATGAGACTAAAACCTTTTCGCACTATTGCCGGCCTAGTTATCGCTATTAGCTTGATTGGTGGGGCGGCCTTAGCTGTGCCTGCATCAGCTGCCGATACTCGATACATCACTATAAGCGCTACTGGCACAACAACTGTTGTCCCAGATGCAGTGCGAATCAATGCAACGGTTTCAGTTGTGGGATCTTCTAGCAAGAGCGCACTTGCAACTGCAAGTACTACATCCAGCGCTGTACGTGCAGCATTACTTGCTAACCAGGTTGGCGTAAAAGATATTGCAACTCAATCAATAACTGTTTATCCAGAGTATTCATATCCTCAAGATGGTACAAAGCCAGTGTTGACCGGCTACCGCGCATCACAGAGTTTTGATATCACTGTGCGTGCAGCATCAACTGCAGGTGCTGTTGTAGATGCAATCGTTGAAGCTGGCGGAGATAACCTGCAAGTAAGTGGTGTCAGTCCATTTGTTATCGATAACGAGAAAGCCACTCAAAAGGCACGTGCATATGCAGTTGGTCGCGCAAAGGCAAAGGCAACTTCTTATGCAAAGCTTCTTGGAATTAAATTAGGGCGCGTTATCTATCTTGATGAAAGTTCAACACCTACTTCTTTTCCAATCTATTCAGCGGCGGCGAAAGCAGATTCAACTGCAACTGTGGTTGATCTAGGCGAGCAAAAGGTCACTGTTTCAGTCACTGTTCGCTGGGCTATCGGCTAATAACACTGCCGTAACTGGTTTGATCTACGCCCAATAACTGGGTTTGGTTGCATGCCTAAAGGCGGGTAAGATTGCCAAGCCTTGAAACGTCCCCATCGTCTAGGGGCCTAGGACATCGCCCTTTCACGGCGGTAACACGGGTTCGAATCCCGTTGGGGGCACGCACGACTAGTTAGAAATTAACTAGATTGCACAAAGAAAGAAAAGTAGTACGGCTTTGAAGGTGACATAAGAGCCACTTATGTTTATTGATTCTCCAAGGCCCGGTAGCGCAGTTGGTTAGCGCGCCGCCCTGTCACGGCGGAGGTCGCGGGTTCAAGTCCCGTCCGGGTCGCAAAGGTTTTGGTGTCGTATGCCATTAGGTAGCCGATGTTAAAACCTTGTTTGGCTTGGTAGCTCAGTTGGTACGAGCGAACGACTGAAAATCGTTAGGTCGCCGGTTCGATCCCGGCCCAAGCCACATTCGA
>CANFUR010000098.1 GCA_947450175.1 Actinomycetota bacterium
GAAGGCGCTAACGCCCCAACAACACCTGGCGGAGACCAAATTCTTAATGAAAAACGCACCCTCGTTGTTCCAGATATTTTGGCTAACTCAGGTGGCGTAATCGTTTCTTACTTTGAATGGGTTCAGGATAAGCAAAACTATTTCTGGAGCGCCGATGAAGTTAAGCAAAACCTTAACGACATCATGATGAAATCATTTAGAGAAGTTGAGCATATGGCTACGGATAAAAGAGTTTCATGGCGCGAAGCTGCTCACATGATTGGCGTTGCACGCGTTGCAGAGGCCCACAGATTACGTGGCCTTTATCCGTAAGCGATTACTTGTTCAATTTGAAAAGTAATGCATCAGAGCAATTTTTCCATTCACGATTCTTTTCTCTTTGGAATCTGATTTAGAAATGTTAGTACAATCTCTATTTTTTACAATAGACATAAGTACTATTAATGGCATGAAAACCCATTTAATCAATATGCCTAAAGAGCAACTCCTCGAGGTCGTGACTGTTGGTGAGCCACATTCAACTGCGTTGGTATTTCATCATGGTGCACTTGGTTCATCTGAAAACATGGCACCTCTTTTCCGTGAAGCTCAGTCACGAGGCATTTTTGCAATAGGCATAACTCGGCCTGGTTATTCGGGGAGCACACGTCGTGAAGGTAGACGGACAAATGATTATTTTCTTGAGACTCAAGCTGCAATCAATCACTTTCGAGTTGAGAAGTTTGTTTCCTTGGGGTGGTCAAGTGGTTCACCTGCTGCAATCTCGGATACGCAAGACAATCGCTGTGTAGGTGCAATTACAATCGCAGGAGATGCGCCTCGAGTTAGCGCAGACTGGCATAGTTATATTGAAAAGTATCCGCCAAATAACGGCACTTCAGAAGATTTCGAGATGCCCTCTTTTGACGCCTTTCGATCATGTAGTGCCGAACAATTAATCCCATTTTTTGGTCCTTCACTTTCACAACGCGATATTGAAACGTGCGAAGGTGAGGCTAGCCAAGAGTTAGCAGAAGCTATGCACCGTGGAATGGCTCCAGGGGATTTTGGTGCATTAGATGATTTCGAAAGCGATGGTGCTGCATGGGGAATTGATCTTGGCAATGTGAGTCAACCTGTTGCTGTATTTCAAGGTGATGAAGACCGGATGTGCACACCGGCACATGGCCATTTTCTTGCTGATAATCTCAAAAATGCTCAGCTCATTATGGAAATTGGGGAAGGTCATATCTCTCTTATGTATAACAAATCTAAGAAAATTATCGACACGGCAGTTGAGTTTCTAAACCGCGATTAAAAGAAGAAAAGCCCCCGGTGTGAAAGGCACCGAGAGCTTAACTTGTGCGCGCGAAGGGATTCGAACCCCTAACCTTCTGATCCGTAGTCAGATGCTCTATCCGTTGAGCTACGCGCGCTTATTTAGTTTTGTACAGCCTGCGCATCTTACCCGCTTTTTAGAAGCCACCCAAATGCAGTAAATCCTTGCGCAGAATCGCTTTTTTGCGGGGTTTGCCATGAGGCTCTCCCGCTGCAATTTCAGCCTCATTGATTTTCTGCCACGCAATTTGATCGATGACAGTTTGGCTTGTTAGCAATTGTGAAATATCCCCAGCATTTTTCGGTGATTTTAAATCGTTAATCATTAGTTCAACAACTGCTGCGGCATCTGATTTATTAGTACCAATTACACCTGATGGGCCGCGCTTTGCCCAGCCAACTACATACAAGTTATCTTTTACACGACCATCAGTATTTACAACTTTGCCATTCTCATATGGCACGCCATCAATGTTGGCCGCTTGATAGCCAATTGCAGTAATAACTAAGCCGCATTTAATGGTTACATCACCGTTTGGAGTGGAATAAACAATGCCTTTAACATGATCAGTTCCCAGAATTTCTTTAGGTGTGTGCTGAAAAAGAAAACGCATAGTGCGCTGATGTTCACTTTTTTGTGAATCTGCAATTAACGCCATTGCATCTAAATTACTTTTCACATCTTTTTCAGGTTCAGCGCCGGCTCGAACAACTGCTGCTTCTATATCAGCCTTATTCATTACAACATTTGTGTGTTCAAGCTTTGGAAGTTCGCGAAGCTCGGGGGAAGTAAATGCTGCATGTTCTGGCCCGCGGCGAGCGCTAATGTAAACATCACGGATGGCACTTGCTTTTAGCGCATCAATTGCATGATCTGCCGTATCTGTTGGATCTAACTCACTTGGTTCCAGTGCCAGCATACGTGCAACATCCATTGCAACATTGCCGGCACCAATCACAACTGCGGTATCAGATGTAAGCGGGACCTCAACATCGGCAAAATCAGGGTGGGCGTTATACCAAGGAACAAATTCTGCAGCTGACATCGAACCCTTTAAATTTTCTCCAGGGATGCCTAACTTCTTTCCAACTGCTGACCCAGTTGCAACAACAACGGCGTCGTATTTTTCTTGCAGCTGAGCAATGGTGATATCACTTCCGATTTCAACGTTGGCAAATAAACGAAAATTTGGATCGGCAGCAATTTTTTCAAAGACTTTCGAAACAGTTTTAATCTTTGGATGATCTGGTGCAACTCCGCTTCGAACTAATCCCCACGGTGTTGGAAGGCGCTCAATCATGTCGATTGCAAAAATGCGATCTTCGCTTTGCAGATTCTGTAACGCTTGCGCCGCAAAGTAGCCAGCTGGCCCTGCGCCAACAATTGCTATTTTGTATGTAGGCAACAGGTCTCCTTGATTGATATTGGTTGCGGAGACGAGGAGATTTGAACTCCTGAAGGGTTTAACCCCTTACCTCGTTAGCAGTGAAGTTCCCGCTCCCTGGAGCGGCGTCATCTCCTATCAATAAGGCATCCTAACGCTCAGAAGGAGAGCTAAGAAGACCTAATCTCACCTTGGAGATGGTTGTTCCCTGTGAAGGTGTCAGTGGTCTTTGATTTACTACGAATCATGGCGAGTAGTGACCATTTTGACGCCGGTATCCGGCTTATAGGGCGACTCTTCTTTATTTTTATGCTGCGAGGAGTAAGTGGTAGTTGTTAGAATTTGAGTGTGATCTTCATTCAAAATCTGAATAAAAGGGAAGTATGCTTACGTCTTCTAGTAGCAGCTTTTTGGGGCGGTCCTATTATCCGGTATCGCTATGTAGTCCGTAATGTCTTTAAATGGGAGGGCCTAAACTTTGGCACTTAATCAAGAAGGTCATTTAACTCGGCAGCGACTTCTTGACACAACAGTTGAGATGCTCAATGAAGTCTCTCACGAAGATTTAACCATGGCAGTTGTTCTAGAAAAGGTGAATGTTTCTAAAAGTTCCCTGTATCACTTTTTTGAGGACTTTAACGATCTTCTGGGAGAAGCTCTGCTGGAACGATTCCGGCGTTCCGTTTTAACGGATGTGACTAAGGAAGCTGCTCGAAACTCGAAGAGCCAAGAAGATTATTTCATTGCTCTGGATAAAATCACTACATTAGTTCAATCCCGTGGTCGTGCCACCATTAGATTTGAACGTGCCCAAATTATCGGTCGAGCCAGAAAAGATGAAAAGTTCCGATTAGCACTTGGAATAATTCAGCAGGAATTGACCGACGCCTTGACTGAGGCATTTGCGGTGGCTCAGGAGAAAGGATTTCTTACTACCACCATTGAACCTCGAACAATTGCTGTTTTTGTTCAGTCGTACACTCTTGGGAAGGTGATCGATGATCTGACACAGGATCAGATGAATGACAAGGACTGGAATCGCCTTATTGGGCAGATTTTCCGTCGGACCTTAGGAGCTTCTGGTTAACCCCTCAGACCCCCGGGCTTAAACGGCAAAACTCTAAGTACGGATTACTGTACTTAGAGTACAAAATACTGTACTGTTGGTTCACTATAGGTACTAGTGAAACCTGGGTTGCCATGAACCACATGATTGTTGATTTGCAGCAGAAATCGATTTTTAGAAAAATCGCTAAGAATTCGTCCAGAAAACAAGGGCGACATACGCTGTCACTTGATCTTTCCATGGGGCTCAACAGATCGGCTCGGTGGTTGTCTCAGGCAACAGCGTTGTTAACTGCGCTGGCGCTAATGATAGGACTGACAGTTGCACCTTCTGCATCTGCGAGCGATCCACTAGCGTGGTCTAGTAGGACATCGGCAGCAGATAACTCGTGGAACTCAGTCACATACGGTGCCGGTCTCTTTGTCGCTGTATCGGGAAGCGGAACCGGAAACCGTGTTATGACGAGCCCAGATGGAATTACCTGGACCAGTCGAA
>CANFUR010000099.1 GCA_947450175.1 Actinomycetota bacterium
CCCCAGTTTTTCGCTCATCATCGCTGGCACAACGCTCATGCGAGCATCTGTTGATTCGGTACCGCAAATCACGATATCGAATCCGCCTTTTTCAATAACGTTGGCTAAAACGTTTGCGGTCAAAAGTGCATCAGCGCCAACTAATACTGAGTCACTTATTAAAATCGCATCATTGGCACCCATGGATAAAGCTTTACGTAGTGCTTCAGTTGCTCGCTCTGGTCCCATAGAAATTAGCGTGACCGTATTGGCGCCGCCTTCTTCATTACCGCCGTGTGCTTCTGCAACTCGCAACGCTTCTTCAACTGCATATTCATCGAGATCGTTAAGAACAGCATCGACGTTGGCGCGATCGAGTAATCCATCCACCATCTTCTTTTGCGCCCATGAATCTGGGACCTGCTTAACGCACACCGCGATCTTCATAGGCCAATGTTACTGGCCAGTAACTGGAAAGGCCAGCCAATTCCCAGATTTCACGCATGATTTGCCAACACGTAACCTCAAGCATTACTTGAGTCTTTTGAAATAACCGATTCTTAAGGCCGTGAGCCAGACAATGCGCATTGCAATAGTTACTGAATCATTCCTGCCTCAAATCAACGGTGTCACTAACTCAGTTTTACGCGTCTTGGAGCACTTAAAGAGTGAAGGACATGAGGCGTTAGTTATAGCGCCAGAGAGTATTAATGCTCCTCGAGAGTACGTCGGATTTCGAATTAAACGTGTTCCAAGTCTTGAGATGAAAGGTTTGATTCCGCTTGGATTTCCACAACGGGCATTGGAGCCGCTCATCGACGGCTTTGCACCAGATGTTATCCATTTAGCTTCACCAATTTTTCTTGGTAAATACGTAACAAAAATCGCGCAGAATTTAAAAATCCCAACACTGTCTATCTATCAAACTGACATCGCTGGATTTGCCCGTCATTATGGTTTAACGATTGCACATAATTCACTCAAGAAGTGGGTTGCAAATATTCATTCCGCAAGTGATCGCACTTTGGCGCCTTCAACATGGTCGTGTAAAGATTTAGAGCAAAGTGGTGTTAACAATGTTCATCTTTGGCAACGCGGTGTTGATGCAGTTAAATTTTCACCACAAAAGCGTGATATAAATTTGCGCTGTTCCCTATTAGGTGACAGGCCAGATCGTAAAATAGTCGGTTATGTAGGTCGCCTTGCTAACGAAAAGCGAATTGATGACCTAAAAGTTCTAGATGTAAGAGATGATATTCAACTAGTGATTGTTGGTGACGGACCTGCACGTGGGCGTTTAGAAAAGCATCTTCCCAATGCCCGATTTGTTGGTTACCAAAGCGGAGAAGACTTAGCTAGGTATTACGCATCTTTAGATATTTTTGTTCACACAGGAGCACATGAGACCTTCTGCCAATCAATACAAGAGGCTCTAGCTTCAGGAGTTCCTGTGATTGCACCGAATTCGGGCGGTCCATTAGATCTAGTCAAACATGGTTGGACCGGCTATTTGATCAATACTTCAGATTCTGTTGCTTTAAATCAAAATGTGAACAACCTGCTAACTAAGCACGAGCCTTCGATTATGCAAGAACGTACGCGTGCATCAGTTATCGATAACTCATGGGCAGTCATAAATGCACAGTTAATGAATCACTACCGTGAACTAACTGCGATATCTGATGCAAGGATGAAGGAGAACGTTGCATGAAGATAGTTCATATAGCTAATTTCTATGGCCCTAAATCTGGTGGAATAAAAACTACTCTTCATCAACTAGGTACTGGATATGTCGCTCGTGGCCACTCATTTACTTACATCGTTCCTGGAACCGGCTTTTTCTGTGAAGAATCTTCAAGCGGAACTAAAATTACGTTACCTTCGGTTGAGATTCCTTTTAGTGGTGGCTATCGCATTATTCGCAATAACCGTGATGTGAAAAAACTCCTAATTACACTTAAGCCAGATGTACTAGAGATTTCAGACCGCTTCACACTTTCAAAAATCGGTGCTTGGGCTGGCCAGCGAAATATTGCATCAGTTGTCTTTAGTCATGAAACTCTTAGTGGCTTAGCTAAAAATTATTTCCCTTTCTCCTTGAAACGAATTGTAGATTGGCACAATCGCAGACTTGCGGCACGTTTCAAACACGTAATAACTACTACTGAATTTGCCTCAAAAGAGTTTGAAGACATTAAAACTACAAACTTGGTTCGAGTCCCGTTAGGAGTCGATCTAGATAAGTTTTCACCGTACTTGCGAAATGAAGATTTCCGTAAAGACTTGCTGCAAGGTGCCGATGTTCTTCTAGTTCACTGCGGGCGCATGTCGCGTGAAAAACATCCAACCCGCTCTATTGATGCATTGAAAGTTTTACTTGATCGCGGAATAAATGCACGTCTAATATATGTAGGTATTGGTCCAATGTATGTAGACCTTCGCGAAAAAGCCTCTAACCTTCCTGTGACATTTCTTGGTTACATAGCCGACAGAGAACGCTTAGCTGAAATTCTTGCATCCGCCGATGTTTCTCTAGCTCCAGGGCCAATTGAAACATTCTGTTTAGCAGCCTTGGAGTCTTTAGCGGCAGGAACTCCGGTAGTTGCATCTAATACAAGTGCTGTTGGAGAGTTCTTACTTCTTGACTCTTTGGAACCTGTTGGCGCAGTTGCTGGAAATACTGGACATGAGTTTGCAAATGCAATCGAGCGTGTTCTTGAAATGCGTAAAGATCTCAAACTACCGCAGCGTTGTTTTCATCAAGCTGAAAACTTTCCTTGGAGCGCCACTCTCTCTCTTATGCTTAAACTCCATGGTGAAAGCAGTGAAGTTAAAGGAAGGTTGCGGGTCGCTTAAATGCAACGTGTCGCAACTTTTGCAGTTTTAGGAGACAGCGCAGCATCTGGTGTTGGCGATACTGATATTTATGGAAACTCCCGTGGCTGGAGTTATTACCTAGCTAAGAACTTCGAAGATCCACTGGTCTACGTCAATCTTTCTAGACCCGGAGCCAAGTCCGATGAGATTCTTCATGATCAACTACCTAAGACAATCATCCATATGCCAACAATTACTGCTGTAATTGTTGGAGGCAACGATGCCCTTCGCAATGGTTTCTCACCAGAGCGGTTACATCAAAATCTACGCAGCACGATTAAACAACTCAAGGCAATTGGTTCAGAGGTTTTACTCCTTCAATTGCACGATCCAACCTTGATTGTTCCCATGCCTAAAACTTTGGGAGCTGTTTTACGTCGTCGTATTAATGCCGTTAATCAAGTAACACAAGCTATTGCCGCCGAGTTTGGATCTGAAATTCTAAAAACCCGTGAGCTCGAAGGAATTTATGAAAGAAAAGTTTGGCACATCGATCGCATGCATCCTTCAAAATTTGGGCATCAACTTCTAGCTCACCATTTTCGTGAAATCTTAAGTAAGCGTTGGGAAATAGCGCCGATTGTGCTAGATCCGGTAGTTGCGAAGCCACGCGCAGAATCTATTAAATGGATGTTAAAAAACGGTACTCCTTGGTTTCTTAAGCGCTCCGTAGATTTGCTTCCCGCGGCGCTTTATCTCATTGCCTGCGAACATATTAGAAATATCTTTCGCCGAAATCACGAAACTACCGCCCGTATTTTCTACCCTGAGTTTGTTAATCACCGTGAAGCCAGCTACCTAGAAGTTTTTGAAGAGCGGGTGTCGTAGCGCCAAGCCTGCTTTTTCACGGCATTATTACACCGTGCTCCCCGCAGATCCCCGAACCCTTGGTGCCAGCGTTACCGATGGCGGAACAAATTTTGCTATCTGGTCTAACGCTGCAGATGCTGTGGAGCTATGCCTATTTAATGAAGTTAACGGCGCTTTAGTAGAAACCCGTTTTGCAATGTCACATCGAAACGGGCCTATCTGGCATGGCTACTTGGCTGGAGTGCGTGCGGGTCAACGATATGGATATCGTGTTTATGGTCCGTGGCAACCAGAACACGGCGTGCGATTTAACGCGGCCAAACTATTAATTGATCCATATACGCATCTATTAGATGGAGAGCTTGACTATGTTTCCGAAATTTATGGGCATAGTGCAACTGATGCAATTGGTAGCGGAGATTTAACTATTCGTGATGATCGAGATAGCGCAGGCAAAGTTCCCTACAGCGTGGTCACTGATCATCGCGCTCGCGAGATCAAGCGCCCGCTTGTGCCGTGGGCAAAGACA
>CANFUR010000100.1 GCA_947450175.1 Actinomycetota bacterium
AAAGGTTCAGGTATCCCATTTGGGATGGGATTAGTTAAAAACTCATACGTTGGCCGAACATTTATTCAGCCTTCTCAAACAATTCGCCAACTTGGTATTCGTTTAAAGCTCAATCCACTTCGTGAAATAATTGAAGGTAAGCGAATAGTAGTTGTTGATGACTCAATCGTTCGCGGAAACACACAACGCGCAATAGTTCGAATGTTGCGTGAGGCTGGAGCTCGCGAGATTCATGTGCGAATTTCATCACCACCAGTTAAGTGGCCATGTTTTTATGGAATCGACTTTGCAACGCGTGCTGAACTCGTTGCAAGTGGATTAGAAGTTGAAGAGATTCGCCGATCTATTGGTGCCGATTCTTTGGGATATGTATCTCTTGAAGGTTTAATTGAATCAACTCAAGTTGATGAAAATAAGCTATGCGGGGCATGCTTTACGGGAACGTATCCCATTCGGATCCCAGCAGATATGTCTGAGGGCAAAATGCGTCTTGAAATCACTGAAGTTCATGGTCACTAAATGAGCACGTATAAAGCTGCTGGCGTAGATATCGATGCAGGAGATCGCGCAGTTGAATTAATGAAAGCATCAATAGCTAAGGCTTCTCGCCCTGAAGTGATGGGTGGCATTGGTGGGTTTGCTGGTCTTTTCGACGCAAGTGCATTAAAGAATATGAAAAAACCTTTGCTAGCAACATCAACCGATGGTGTTGGAACTAAAACCGAGATTGCCCGAGCCCTTGGTAAGTACGACACAATAGGTGAAGATTTAGTTGCAATGGTTGTAGATGATTTAGTTGTATGTGGCGCAGAACCATTATTTATGACGGATTACATTGCCGTTGGAAAAGTTATTCCAGAACGTATTGCCGAAATTGTTGCAGGAATTGCACGTGGTTGCGAAAAAGCAGGAACTGCTTTAATTGGCGGAGAAACTGCAGAGCACCCAGGTTTGTTGGAAGAGGATGAGTTTGATGTTGCAGGTGCAGCAACTGGTGTTGTTGATGCCGATTTACAGTTAGGCGCACATCTTGTTCAAGAAGGTGATGTGTTAATTGCAATGCCATCTAGCGGTTTTCATGCCAATGGTTTTTCTTTGGTTCGCCACATTATAAAAACTGCCAAACTTTCACTTGACGCCCACGTGAGCGAATACGGAAAGACTTCTGGTGAAGTATTTTTAACCCCAACTGAAATTTATGCATTGGATTGCTTAGCTTTAATAAGATCTATGCAAGGAAAGTTGCGTGGTTTTTCACATATTACTGGTGGTGGTATTGCAGAAAATACTGCCCGCGTTATCCCAGAACATTTAAGTGCAGTTTATGATCGTTCAACATGGTCATTGCCGGTTGAGATGGAGTTCTTGTCTTCAGTTGGCGCTGTGCCGCAGGCCGACATGGAGCGGACGTGGAACTGTGGTGTCGGGATGACGGCGATCATTTCGGCTGATTCTGCCGATTTAGCCCTTCGATCCCTGGCTGCCCGGGGAATGAAAGCCTGGGTCGCAGGCGTTGTAGAGGCTAGGAAGGCCTCCAATTCACGCTCAACTTTGGAAGGCACCTACAGAGCGCGATAACCTTCGCCTCTGACGAATACGCAAAAGTTAAGGAGCTCGCATATGGGTCGCGGCCGAGCCAAAGCAAAACAGACCAAAGTTGCTCGTGATTTGAAATATAACTCACAAGATATGGATTTAGATCGTCTTGCGAAAGAACTTCACGGCGATGTTGAACCTTCACGCAATCGGGATGACGATGATCCATTTGCTGAAGGCAATTTTATTCCACGTGCGTGAGACCTACACCGTACGTCGCTTCGCTGAGAGTATACGAACCACTTTCAGCATTTGATCCTGCAGATCGTTTACGTTGGCAATCTCTTGATATCAGTGATCAGAGTTATTTAAAAGAAGAATCCTTTGCGTTACAACGTACCGTTGTTCCTGAACCTCCTGCTGGGCGTCCTGACGGTGTGCATATTTTAGATATTGATGGTGAACGTTATGTTGCACCATGGTCAACAGCTACTCGTTGTTGGGCAGCGTTAGATAATTTTAAAGATTCATTACCAAGTACCGTTGTCCCATATTTTGTTTCACCAGCAATGGAAGAAGTAATAACAGCAGGCGTTGATTTACTTGAAGATAAAGTTCCACATATTTTAAATGAAACTTGGGTAATTCCTCCTCGTTGGTTCTTATTGTTTATGCCAGATGAACGCACTCGAGGTGAAAACATAAACGGGCTTTTCACTAAAGCACGGGCAACAATTGCAAATGCAAAAGCTCGTGCAGAAGTTGCTCACCAAACTGTTGTAAGCGCATTCGGTGAAGGCCCAGTAGAGCAAGATCTAGAAAACTTAATTGGATGGATGGAAATGTTTCATCCAAAGTCATATGTTGAATTAGATTATGGTGGTCTTGCGTTGTATTTAGATAAAGCATTGCGCGATAACGATGAAGACGGCTTAATTGCTGACACTTCAATTGAAGATGTTTTGCATTCACTTTCTGGTCTTGCCGCCGCCGATGGACTTATGGCTGGACAAGGTTATGAGCGACTCATGTCTCGTTGGCGCAGAGTTCAGGCGCTGGAATCGGCTAATTAATTCACCAGATTCATATTGCATCTACGCCTTTTAGTCGCGATACTTCACCACAATACGGAGCAATTCGGACACCGTTAAGGGTTGCTGGAAGGGGAGAGATGACGCGCTTGCCTGATGCTGAAAACCTACTTACCCCTAAAGAGGTCGCTGCACGTTTTCATGTGAACCCTAAAACAGTTACTCGATGGGCAAAAGCAGGCAAGCTCACCGCGATTCGCACCTTAGGTGGTCATCGTCGATATCGTGAATCTGAAGTTTTAGAGCGCTTGCGTGAGTACAAAGAGAGTTCCAGTTAACTAGTAAGGTTGCCTCATGGCCGATAAGAATGATGACATGAAAGCAAGAATGCTTGCTGCCCTTGAAGCAAAGAAAAATAAACCAGGCGCTCCAGGTACACAGTCACATGCCGAATCTGGATCAAAGATTCGCGGCGGACAACGCAGTGGAGGAGCTCCACAAGTTCAGCGCAAGGCCGGGCCATCAGGTTCTGGCTCTGCTGGCTAGAACTACAGCAAACCGCGACGCTTCAACAGCGGCTCGATCTTTGAATCACGCCCACGGAAATTGCGGAACATCTGCATTGAATCAATTGATCCGCCGCGTCCGAGCAAAGTGTTTCTAAAGTGTTCACCGTTCTTGCGAGTTAGACCACCGTTTTCCTTAAACCAATCAACAGTGTCAGCATCTAAGACTTCAGACCAGATGTAACCGTAATAACCAGCAGAGTAACCGCCGGCAAAGATGTGCGAGAAATATGTAGATCTATATCGGGTTGGCACTGGTGCAAATTCAAGACCATAGTCCTTAATCGCTTGGGCTTCAAAAGCTTCTACATCACTCACTTTTGCTGCCTCTTGTGTTGTTAATGAGTGCCAGGCTAAATCAAGAATTGCTGCAGCTAAGTAACTAGTCGTCCCATGACCTTCATTAAATGTTGACGCAGCTTTTAAGTTATCAATCCATTCCTGTGGCAATTTATCGCCAGTTACATAATGGCGCGCATAATTTTCAACCACTTCTGGCCACAAGATCCACATCTCATTGACCTGTGATGGGAACTCAACAAAGTCGCGCTGAACGCTTGTGCCAGATACACGTGGATATTTAACTTGCGAAAGCAGCCCATGCAATGCATGACCGAATTCATGGAACAAAGTCGTTGTTTCATCGTATGTCAGCAAAGTTGGTTTACCTTCTGGTGGTTTAGGAATATTAAGGTTATTTACAACCACTGGCAGTTGATTAAAGAGGAAGTTTTGATCGACCAGATTATTCATCCATGCGCCACCACGCTTTGAATCACGTGTGTAAAAATCCCCAATGAATAAGCCAAGCTTTGAACCATCTTCATTGCACACTTCAAAAGCACGTGCTTCCGGGTGGTATGTAACCAAATCAGGACGTTCTTTGAAGGTAATCCCAAAAAGTTTATTAGCAGCAAAAAAGATTCCGTTAGCTAATACAGATTCCAGTTCAAAGTAAGGGCGCATTTTGCTGGTATCGATGTTGTATTTTTCAAGACGAACTTGTTCGGTATAAAAGCCCCAATCCCAACTTTGGATTTCTGCCCCAGCTGATTTCTT
>CANFUR010000101.1 GCA_947450175.1 Actinomycetota bacterium
ACAGGCGTACCCAAACATCAATCCTTGATCTCCAGCGCCTTGCAAATCCAATGGATCAACTTGAGATCCGACTCGATGCTCATATGCATCATCTACGCCTTGTGCAATATCTTGCGACTGTTGTCCGATAGAAATTGAAACTCCACAACTATTTCCATCGAAACCTTTATCCGAAGAGTCATAGCCGATGTTTAAAACAGTGTCGCGGACAATTCCCATAACATCGGCGTATCCGTCAGTGGTAACTTCACCGGCAACATGTACCTGACCAGTTGTGATCAAAGTTTCAACAGCAACACGTGATTTCTTGTCTTGAGATAACAAGGAATCCAATACAGCGTCGGAGATAGCATCGGCAATCTTGTCTGGGTGACCTTCGGTTACTGATTCTGAGGTAAAGAGGCGTTGTGACATTGTCCTAACCTAACTGCTTGAGAGCGTAATCGAGGAGAAGATTGGCTAGCGTGTCTTTGCTTTGGTGCGAAACTGGCACTTGGTCCCCATTTCGAAGCAAAATCGTACCCTCCGTATCGTCGGAACCAAATATTGCGCCCCCTGAAACATCATTGACATAGATGAGATCCAAGCCCTTTTTTTCTAGCTTTGAACCAGCTGCGGCAATGACATCGCTAGTCTCTGCGGCAAACCCAACCATTACCTGTCCATTTTTCAACGGTGCAAGAGTTGCCAGAATATCGGGATTTTGTTCTAGTTCAATTGAAGTGAAGTGAGCCTTTTTAATTTTTTCATCGACTGATGCAACAGGTTTGGCATCTGCCACTGCAGCACTCATTACAAGAATGTTGCACTGCGCAAATGATGAATTCAATACCTGCAACATCTCATCGGCCGTTACAACATGAGTTACAAGGATCCCATCAAGATTTTCCAATTCGACATTTGCTGCAATCAGATGGACTTGCGCCCCTCGTCTTGCCGCGGCTTTTGCCACAGAAATGCCTTGCTTACCTGAGGATCTATTACCAATGAAACGTACTGGATCAATCGCTTCGCGAGTACCACCGGCGGTAACAATAATTTTTTTGCCTTCCAGATCTCGATGAACGCCTGTTACGGTTAGAAATTGGTTAACAATGGACATTGTCTCTGGAAAACGTCCCTGTCCAGAATCAGACCCAGTTAGCCGGCCAGTCTCAGGTTCCATGACATGAAATCCGCGAGCCCGCAATGTTGCAACGTTGGCAACAGTTGCAGCATCGAGCCACATCGACGGGTGCATCGCGGGAACAATCATTTTTGGTACATCACTAGCCAGCACAAGATTGGTGAGAAGGTCATCGGCTCGGCCACTTGCAAGACGCGCGATCAAATCGGCTGTAGCTGGTGCAATGAGAAAATAATCTGCATTTTTTGCCAAAGATATATGGCGTACTTCTTCAACTCTTTCCCACACTTGAGTTGTCACTGCGCGATGCGAAAGTGCCTCCCACGTAGCAGCGCCGACAAAATTGAGAGAGCTCGGAGTTGGCACAACCGTGACTCCAAAACCTTGATCTTGAAGTCTGCGTAAGACATCTGCTGATTTGTATGCAGCAATACCTGCGCCGATACCGAGAATAACCTCACGGTTAGTGGCGCTCATTAAATTACCTATTAAGCAGTAGGTTCTAGATTTTCAATCGTGAGCAAGCCTTCATTAATTTCGCGAAGTGCGATTGAAAGTGGCTTCTCATGAACGTGTGTCTCAACAAGTGGTCCTACATATTCAAGAAGACCCTCACCAAGTTGTGAGTAATAAGCATTAATCTGACGCGCGCGCTTAGCTGCATATAAAACAAGGCTGTACTTAGAACCGGCCTTATCTAGTAACTCATCAATAGGTGGATTTGTAATGCCATCCATGTGTCTACCCCGCTCAAAACTAGTGTGCTGTGAAGAACCCGTCTGCGGACTCAAGAGGCCAATGATACCAGTTGCGAAACAACTCGCTCGACCGAGTCATTTACGATGACGTGGTCAAAAAATGAGGCGGCTGCAAGCTCTTCCTGAGCCAATTGCAACCTGTGAGCCCTTCTCTGTGGATCATCAGTTCCCCGACCTTCAAGACGCGCAACTAGCTCTTCCCATGAAGGAGGTTCTAGAAATACCAAGATTGCAGCAGGCAGGTGCGCCTTGACCTGTCGGGCCCCATCTATTTCGATTTCTAGCAAAACATTTTCTCCTCGCAGCAATGCATCCTCAACTTCAACACTTGGTGTTCCGTATCGATTACCTGCAAACTCGGCCCACTCCAAAAATTCATCGTCCTTAATCCTGCGATCAAATTCGGCAACGGAGATGAAATAATAGTCAACACCGTTGAGTTCATTTGCCCTTGGTTGGCGTGTGGTTGCCGAGACGCTAACCCAGAAATCTCCTGATTTCCTAAGCAGGGCAGCAACTGTACTTTTGCCAACTCCCCCAGGACCAGAAAGAACTATCAGCTTGCCCGGTCTTGCTGCATGTGATGATTTCATAAATTCGCTACGTAATTCCTTAATTTGATGTCGACCAAGTCCGGCAATTCTACGCGTTGGTGAGATATTAAATCGCTCCATAAGGATTTGCGCTCTGACTTTTCCTACGCCAGATAGAGCTTCTAAAAGTTCGCGAACTCTCATTTTTGCAATAGCTTCATCAGTGTGTGCGAGTTCTAAAACTGCATCTATCGAAAAATCGCCTCTTTTAATCTTTGACTTTATTTCAGCTCGACGTTTTCTAGAGTGGGCTGCCTTTACTAGTGCAGCGCTTCGCTGCTCGGCAGATAATTTCGGTGGTAAGCCCATGGTGTAAATCTAACGCCTTTATCTGTCTAGTTAAGAATGTGTTCGGCAATTTCTATCGCTCGTTCACGCATCGCGGCACTGCCTTGAGCAAAGCTGGCGGTGATTGGACGGCCAATAACGACCAAATTAGCACCGCGATCGATCGCTTCACGAGGTGTCATGGTCCGCACTTGATCATCGTGCCCTGCACCATCATTAGGGCGAACTCCTGGAGTAATAATCGTTACTTCATTTCCTACTACTTCTCTAATTGCCAGAATTTCAAGTGGCGAACACACTATTGCTCGGGCCCCGCCACGCACAGCCACTGTGGCAAGACCCACAGCTGAATCGAGTGCATGGGATCTAAAGCCAATTGCTTCAACATCATTTTCTGACAGCGATGTCAGAATCGTTACACCAGTAACGAGTGTAGACGGCATGGCTTCTACTGCCGCGGCCACCATCGCACTTCCGCCGCTGGCATGAACTGTCAAAAATTTCGGACGAAGATTACTAACTGCTCGTGCCGCTCCAGCAACTGTATGCGGGATGTCGTGGAGCTTTAAGTCAAGAAAGATATCAGTCTGACAACTATCTGCGATTGCTTTTACACCATCAGTACCAAAATTTAGAAAAAACTCCAACCCCAATTTAACGACTGAGATGACACCATCTGTTGCGCGCACCCATTGCTTAGCTGTTTCAATGTCATTGGTATCAACTGCAAGAACAATCGGAGCACTCTTAATCATTTGCACCTTCTATGGGTCGATGGGCATAACCAATTACTTGACGTAGTGAGGTGAAACCTTTTGCGATTAACAAATCTTTCAGTTCATTTTGTATAGACATGATCGCCGTAGGATTGCCAAAACTTGCAGTTCCTATAGATACACCACTAGCACCGGCTGCAATCATTTCTAATGCATCACGTCCCGATGCAACACCACCCATTCCAAGGATTGGGACTTGCGGCATGGCTGCATGTACCTGGTAAATGGCGCGAACCGCAATAGGTCTTATGGCTGGACCAGATAAGCCACCTGTTTTCCCACCCAGATGTGGTCGCATAGTGTCAAGATTGATAACCATTCCCAAAACTGTATTGATCAGTGCCAGTCCATCAGCGCCGGCTTCAACAACCCCACGGGCAATTGATACCAAATCAGTTACATCGGGAGATAACTTGGCAATTATGGGAAGTTCTCCGCCGATAGTTCGGCGCACTCCATCAATAACGCGACGGGAGGCATCAGGATCGCATGCAAAAACCAAGCCACGATTTTCAACGTTAGGGCAGGAAATATTTACTTCGATTGCACTAATTCCAGATACTGATCGCAATTTCCGCGCAAGTGTTGAATATTCTTCAACAGTTTCACC
>CANFUR010000102.1 GCA_947450175.1 Actinomycetota bacterium
CCCAATACAACTGGGGAGTCTTGCGATAGTGCGGAATCTGCAATTGTAGATCCCATGCCTGGAAGCGAAAAGACTTTTTCGGTCTGTACGGCAACTCCAAAAATAGCAATCAATGAGGTTCCATAAACAGTAACAACTGGGATTAACGCATTACGAAGGGCATGGTGAAACCAGACTCGACGTGCAGATAAACCTTTAGCAAATGCGGTGCGTATGTAGTCAGCACGTAAAACCTCTAACAAGGACGAGCGCAGCATTCGCGCGATAAAAGCGGCATCAACTACTGCAACAACTAGCGCTGGAAGTACTACGCCCTTCCAGCTATCACCTGGAATTATTCCTGCATGCCAACTTTGAGGCCAGGGCTTAAAGAAGTTAAGCCAATCCCAATGCATTTGGAATGGCAGTACGCCAAATAGGTATTGCGCAAGAAGGCCTGAAACGAATACTGGAATGCCCTGGATTCCCACTGAAAATACAGTACCGATGCGATCCCCGAGTGATCCACGTTTAATTGCGCTAGTTAAACCAACGGTTAAGGCAATGATGAGTTGAAGCAGTGCGCCCCAAAAAAGTAGACGGGCACTTGTTGAAAGTCCATCATGCAAAATTGTATTTACTGATTTGTCATTTTTATATGAATAGCCAAGGTCGCCTCTAAAAAGGTGACTCCAAAAACGGAAGTACTGCACGTAGGTGGGTTGGTCTAAACCATATTTCGCGGTGATATTTGCCAAAATCTCTGGTGGTAGAGATTTCTCACCACTCTTTAATGAGATTGGATCGCCAGGGATTACAAAGAAGAGTGCAAACATCAACGTAACAGCGGCCCAGACCACAATCAGACTCTGGAGCAATCGCTTAATCGTGTATGTAAACATTTCTCGCAATCCTACTGGTTTTAGTTCTAGCGGTTAAATCGAAGTGAGGGGCCCCTATTCAGGGACCCCTCACAACGAGGAACTACATATTTCTTATTAGTTCTTTACGATTTGATCGTAAACAACCATTCCTAGAGGACTGATTGGGAATGTAGTAACGCTTGGTGCAAGCACTGTTGCAATTCCACGGTTTACAGTCTGTGTGATAACTACGTCATTACGTAGAGCTTGAATCTCAGCACGACGATACTGGCTCTGAGCAAATGACTTGTTAGTTGATGAACGAGCTGAATCAATAAGAGCATCAAATGTTTTGCTGTTATAACGCTCTAGGTTGTCGCCATCGATTGACTTTGAATCAAGCAATGGATACAAGAAGTTATCAGCAATTGCGTAGTCAGCAAACCAACCAGCGCGAATCATTTGGCCTTGACCCTTACGCATCTTTGAGAAGTAAGTACCGTCAGCTGCAAATGGATCAAGCTTTGCTGGGATACCGATTTCCTTCAAGTTTGCGATAATGATTGAACCAACCTTGTCCCAACCAGCACCGTCGTTGTATGACAGACGGATTGCAGGTGGTGTTGTGTTGCCTAGATCTAACCAACGCTTGTAATCAGCCTTTGCACCAGCTAGATCACGAGTATTTGTGAGGCCTTGACCTGCAACATAGCCAGGAAGTCCTGGTGGAAGTAGACCTGTAGCAGGCTTACGAACACCTTGGTAGATAACATCTGAGATCTGCTGGCGATCAATCGCCTTTGAGATTGCTGAACGAAGATACTTGTTCTTTGTTCCGCCAACGATTGGATCTTCCCAGTTGAATCCCCAGTAGTCAGTACCAAGAGTTGACTTAACACCCTTAGTTCCCCACTTTGTGAGAAGTTCTGTGTAACGACCTGCTGGGATAGGACCGCTGTCGCATTGACCTGAAGCAAATGCATTGTATGCAGCATTTGTGTCAGAGAAAATCTTTGCAGTCATCTTTGAAATTGTTGGTGTCTTTCCACCGTAGTTAGGGTTCGGAACAAGAACAACTTCGCCACCTGCGCGCTTTGTAATTGCTGAAGCCAACATGAATGGACCGTTTCCAACTAACTTTGTTCCATCTTCTTCAACTTTATCTGAAGCACCAACCATTGTTGTAGGAATTGGTGAGAAGACTGAGTGACCAACAATTGATGGCCAATCTGCAGTTGGGTTTTCCATCTTCACTGTAAGTGTCATTTTGGCATCATCTGCAACTACTGATGATGAAGGGAATGCGCCCTTACCTGAAGAGTATGCATTCATTCCAAGAATAAAGTCACCATGGTAAGCAACTTCTGATGCCAACTTGGAATCCATTGAGCGCTTCCAACCGTTGACGAATGATGAAGGAAGAACAGGTTCTCCGTTAGAGAACTTCAAGCCCTTCTTAAGTGTGAAGACCCACGTCTTTGCTCCATCTGGAGTCTTCCACTTTGAAGCAACTTCACCGTAAAGGTTTCCGTTGGCATCTGTGTCTGTAAGACCATCAAATAACATTGTTGCAACGTTTGCACCAACAAGCGTTGATGTCAGAGCTGGATCGATGTGATCAGGCTCGCCTGCTGCAAATAACTGGCAATCGATAAATGCGGGAGCTGTAGCAGCATGAGCTGAAACAACAGTGCCACCAACTGCAAGGCCAACGGCAGCAAGAACTGCAATGCTGCGCTTTCCTAGTGATAGAACCTTCATGTAAACCATCCTTTAATTAACAGCTTTGACGAGGGCCAAAGCATCGAGTTGAAGCCACCGGTCCTTTAAGAGATTGATGGCTTCGAGGGTGGGCTTACTCTAGGCGAAATGAGGGGCTTTCCCAATATTTATGCGTAACGAAAGGGTTACGAATGTGAGAAAACAGCGGGGGTCCATGCAGGACCAAGTTCGGCAAACTCAGTATTGATATCCCCGCCAGTTCGACCCTTAAACCACTGGTCAATATCCCAGCGGGTGTGGGTTTTAAGATCTGCCAGGGCCAAGTTATAGCCACCATGTGGAATTAAGAAATCGCCAGTTACATAAAAAATAAATCGAGAGCCATCTTTGTATGGAAATGAATCTGACGTATCCCAATCTGGTGAATTAAAGAAATAGCTAGTTGAAGGTGATCCATCATAAAAGCCCTTCATGATTGCATCATGATGTGTACTTTGAACTCGGGTATACAGAAATGTCTTTTCATCTAAACCAATTGGATAATATGACGATTCACCGGCCCCGGCATACATCTTGATCTCTTTGCCATTACTTAATAAGTAAATATCGCCCGCTCGTTCAAAGAGAATATCTTTTCCATTGGCTGCAAAGTAAGGCATAGATGATTCGGGCTCGCCTTTCGTCAGATATGTTTTATTGCTGCCATCAATATTCATCGTGACAAGGACGCCATCTTCTTTATAAATAATTGTCGATCCATCGGGTGAAAACTTTGGATCCTCATCGCGAGCGCCATTGGGTCCAGTTAAATTGATGGGCTCTTGCCACACCTTGCCACCCCAATGAGATGTAAAAACATCCCAATCATTCTCGGCCAATCCAGCTGCCGATCCCATAAATGTGATGGTTTGCCCATCGGCAGAAAAATGGGCATTAATGGGTGAAATCATGGTGTGCCAGTTTTTATTGACCTGCGCTTGAATCCCTGACTTCAAATCGATGGTCCACATCGTTGCATCCCAGGATTGGTAATCCGTATAGCGGTGATAGATCAAGGTTCCACTCAAGCTCGATTTAGCGGGTTGAATGAATGTAATAAGAATGGTGAAAACTGCGAATGTACTCAGCGCCACTATGGCTGCGACACGCTTTCGCATTCTTGCCCGCCTAACCCCTTGACCCGCCCAGATTAATCTGTAAGGTAACCTAACACAAAGCGGTAGGTTTCCTAACACAACGGCGTGGGCTTTTTGTGGACTTATCCAAGTATGTGACAGGAGAAAAGATGATGAAGAAACGCTTGTTCGCATCATTAGCTGTGACTGCTCTCGTAGCAGCCAGCATGGTCGCGGCAACTAGTGCAGCTCAAGCTGCGCCTCGGACCGTGACGGTTTGGTCGCCTTATCAGGGCGCAAATCTAACTATGTGGGATGCAGCTATCAAACGTATTGAAGCGGCTAACCCAGGGCTAACAATTAAGTCTGTCGGCAACATCGACATGGCTAAATCCCTTGCAGCAATTAACGCAGGCACTGGACC
>CANFUR010000103.1 GCA_947450175.1 Actinomycetota bacterium
GTGTCTAATGAAGATGCGCTTTTAGTGGCCACGATTATCGATCAGGCCAGAGATAACGCACTACATGTCTAGTAAAAACGATGTTGTAATTGTTGGCGCTGGGCTAGCTGGGTTAAGTGCAGCCATTCACTGTCAAAATGCTGGACGGTCTGTAACGGTACTTGAAGCCAGTGATCGGGCCGGCGGACGAGTTACAAGTGATCACATTGATGGATACATCTGTGACCGCGGTTTCCAGTTAATAAATTCAAAATATCCAGCCCTTGTTGCACTTGATGTGATCGATGAAATTGATTTCATACCTGCGCCACGAACGGTGGAAGTAAGTTTAGGAACAGAGCGAATTGCTTTGGGTGATCCACGCAGTGCTCCATTTTCAGCATTGCATCGTGGGACTGGAACTTTGAGTGAGAAAGTTAATTTTGCTCGCTTTATTTTCTCCAAGTTAAAAGGCGAACAATCCCTTGGGCACGCCTTGCACAATGCCGGATGTGGAAGTACTTATGAACGAGTTCTACGACCTTTCCTGGAAGGTGTCTTTTTAGCTGATCCGGACAGTATTGATGCAAAGTACGGACAGATTGTTATTCGCTCCTTTGTTGGTGGATCACCAGGCATCCCAAAGTTTGGCGTTGGCCAACTTTCAAATGCTCTGGCATCTCGAATCAGTGATCTTCAACTGAATGTGCGCGCAGAGCGAATTTCAGGTAATACAGTAGAAACTTCCCTCGGTACATTCCAGGCTAGTGACATCATTGTTGCTACTGATACAACTACAGCTACGCAACTATTGGAATTAGGTGATGTAGCACGAATGGTTGGCTGCATCACGTGGTATCACGCTAGCGATGTAAATCCATCAGCTACTGGACGTCTTGTAATTGATGGCCAAAATCGTGGGCCAGTTAAAAATTCACTTGTTATCTCAGATATCTCATCTGCATATGCTCCAGCCGGAAAACATTTGATTTCTAGTACAACTTATTTAGGCATTACAGAATCAGAAGTTCGAAGGCATTTGGCAATTATGTGGGGAATTCAAACTCGCGATTGGCAGTTGATTGCTAAGTATGAGATTCCATCGGCTCTACCGCTGCAAAGCGTTGGAAGAGCCTTAACGCAGACAACTAAAATTTCGGATCATCTATATGTTGTCGGGGACCATAGAAGCGTGCCATCCCAACAAGGTGCTCTTTTTAGCGGCGCATTAGCCGCGCAATTAATCTTGAACTAGAAGGTTAAGTGCATCGGTAATGTGCGGATAATCCCAAGTGAAGCCAGCCTCTTGAAGTACATGAGGTATTACTTTCTTGGAACCTAGAATTTCAGAAGAGAATCCTCCGAGTGCAATCTTTAATGCGATAGCTGGAGCCGGAAATACTGCCGGACGATGTAGAGCACGGGCAAGTGCCGATGTGAACTCCTGATTAGTTACAGGATTGGGTGAAGTTAAATTAACTGGACCAGAAATTGGATTCGTTAGAGCAAATTCAATTGCGCGTAATTGATCGTGCAATGTAATCCACGACCACCATTGTTTACCTGAGCCAAGTTTTCCACCAAAGCCTAAGCGGAACAGCGGCAACATTCTGCCAAGTGCCCCGCCAGTAGGATCAAGCACTAATCCAGTACGTAGCTTCACTGTTCGGACATCACCGGCTAGATCTGCCGCAGCTTCCCATTCGCGACACACTGCAGCGAGAAAATCATCACCAACGCGGTCTGTTTCAACTACAGCGCGGTTACCGCTTTCGCCATACCAACCGATGGCACTTGCTGAGATAAATACTTGGGGCTTTAATTGCGCAACGGCTTTGGCGATAGCTGTTGTTCCCAAAAGACGCGAGTTAAGAATTTCGGATTTATATTTTTTGGTCCATCGCTTATCACCAACACCAACGCCTGCTAAATGGATGACGGCATCTACGCCTTCAAGAGCGCTGATGTCAACGTAACCAGTTTGTGGATCCCACTGAACTTCATCGGGAGCAATAGGTGAACGGCGAACAAGGCGCTGGACTGTGTGACCTTCACTCTTTAAATGGCCGACTAGTGCGCTACCAATAAGACCGGATGATCCACTAATTGCAATTCTTTGTGGAACTCTCATACGTTCTTAAAGCCCCAAATCTGATTCGAACGCTCCGCCTTCGAGGCGTTCTTTCAACGTAACAAGGAATCTGGCAGCATCTGCGCCATCAACAACTCGGTGATCATATGAAAGACCTAGGTAGACCATTGAACGAATTGCAATAGTTTCGCCACCATCTTCGCCACGTACGACCATTGGACGTTTTACAACTGCGCCAAGACCCAGGATTGCAACTTGAGGCTGATTGATAATTGGAGTATCAAAAAGGGCGCCGCGACTACCAGTATTTGTGAGTGTGAAAGTTCCACCACCTAATTCATCGGGTGTCACTTTGTTATCACGTGTGCGTGCGGCTAGATCAGAAATCTTTCGAGCAATTCCGCCCATATTCAAATCTCCAGCGTTTGCAATAACTGGAACTAGTAGTCCACGTTCAGTATCAACTGCAATACCTAAGTGTTCTGCGCCGTGATAGGTGATTTGATCGCCTTCAACCGATGAATTAAGCACTGGATGTTGTTTGAGCGCTTCACATACGGCTACAGCAAAAAATGGAAGGTAAGAAAGTTTTACGCCTTCACGTGATTCAAATGAAGCCTTTGCCTTATCGCGAAGACGGGAAATCTTTGTGACATCTACTTCAATAACTGTGGTTAATTGAGCGCTGATTTGAAGTGATTCAACCATGCGAGCCGCAATTACTTTTCGAAGCCTAGACATAGTCACAGTTGTTCCGCGCAATGGTGAAACTGCGACCACTGGTGGCTTAACAGCAGATGGGGCTGCAGAAGTTGTGGCTGGTGCGGAGTATGTTGGTGCAGCAGGTTTACCTAGCGCTTCAACATCTTCGCGACGTATGCGTCCACCAATTCCAGTGCCTTTAACTTGCGCAAGATTGACTCCAAGTTCACTTGCTAGTTTGCGAACTAGGGGAGTGACATAAGCATCAGTTGGTTGACTAATTGGAGCCACTGATACAGGAGCTGCAACTACAGGGGCCGGTGTTGAAACTATTGGTGCTGCAACTACAGGTGCAGCAACGGGTGCGACCGGTGCGGGAACTGTAGGGGCAACTGGAGCAGCGCCACTTGTGCCGATTAATCCGAGTCGGGCTCCTACAGGGACAGTTGAATCAACTGCTACATCAATTGCCAACAATGTTCCGGCAACTGGAGAAGGAATTTCTGTATCTACTTTATCTGTTGAAACTTCTAGCAACGCTTCATCGACGGCGACTGAATCTCCAATATTTTTTAACCAACGCGTAACAGTTCCTTCGCTTACGCTCTCACCTAATGCCGGCATAGTGATTACTGTTCCCGCGTTAGTAGAGGTAGCGACAACAGGTGCAGCGACAACTGGTGCTGTAGGCGGTGGAGTGGCTGTTACTGCAACTACTGGGGCAGCGGGTGCAGCAGCGCCGTCAGCGATGATTGCTAGCTCTGCGCCAACTGGAACGGTTTGATCAATTTGAACAACTATTTTTGTAAGAGTTCCAGCAACTGGTGATGGAATCTCGGTATCTACTTTGTCAGTTGAAACCTCAAGAAGTGGCTCATCAACATTGACATGGTCACCTTCGGACTTTAACCAACGAGTAACTGTTCCTTCGCTAACACTTTCACCAAGTGCTGGCATTGTTACGGAAAATGTCATCTGTATTTTCTCCTTGGTTATCCGTGTGCGTGTAGCGGTTTGCCTGCTAAAGCCATATGGGCTTCGCCCATTGCCTCTGACAGTGTTGGGTGTGCATGAATAAGTGATGCAACATCAGTTGCACGTGCTTCCCAGTTAAAAATTAACTCAGCTTCAGCCAGAAGTTCTCCAACCCGTGCGCCAACCATATGTACTCCAAGAATTGGGCCATTTTTTTCGCCAACGAGTTTGATTGAACCTGCAGTACCTAGGATCTGAGCTTTTCCATTTCCAGCTAAGTCGTA
>CANFUR010000104.1 GCA_947450175.1 Actinomycetota bacterium
AATTTTGTTGCGCTTAAGATTGCGCTTGATGCCTTTCGTCCAAATTCTCTGACTTCCCCAAATAATTGTAGGAATAATTGGAACTCCAGCCCCCATTGCTAATCTGACAGCTCCGGATTTGAGCTCTTTTATTTCAAATGAAGTTGACGTTGTGCCTTCAGGAAAAATACCGATTATCTCGCCCGCCTTAAGAGCACGCAGGGCAGCTACAAAGGATGCTGAGCCATTGCTGCGATCGACATTTATGTGATGCATACCGCGCATTAACGGACCAGCTAATTTATTATCAAAAATCTCCTTCTTGGCCATAAAACGCACGTATCGACCAGCGGGCAATGCTGCAGTGCCAGTTATAGCGAAGTCCAAATAACTCACATGATTGATAGCAAGAATTGCACCATCTTTACGTGGAATATTTTCTTCACCCGCAAAATCAAATTGCAAACCCAAATATTTCCAAAAGGTTTTTATGGCGACAATAACTGGGGGATATACAAAATCAGCCACGAGCAGCCTTAGCATCTGTTGCTTGCTTATAGAGGCGTCCTGCGCGATAGCTTGAGCGCACTAGAGGACCGCTCATTACACCTAGGAAACCGATATCAGTTGCTTCTTTAGAAAGCTCAACAAATTCTTCAGGTTTTACCCAACGTTCAACGGGGTGGTGGCGATTAGTTGGACGCAAATACTGTGTGATCGTAATTAAGTCACAACCGGCGGCGTGAAGGTCCACCAGTGCTTGGGAAACTTCTTCACGAGTTTCTCCTAATCCAAGAATTAAATTTGATTTAGTAATCAATCCGAAATCACGTGCCATAGAAATCACCAACAGCGATTTTTCATAAGTAAAAGCTGGGCGAATCTGCTTGAAAATTCGGGGGACCGTTTCCAAGTTGTGAGCAAAAACTTCAGGGCGTGTCTCAAAAATTTCGTTGAGAAGGTGCGCCTTGGCATGAAAATCTGGAGCTAACATTTCTACGCCAGTTCCAGGATTTAATTCGTGTACCTTGCGAATTGTTTCGGCATATAACCACGCGCCTTCATCGGGCAGATCATCACGGGTAACGCCAGTGATGGTTGCATATTTAAGACTCATTGCTTTTACTGATTCAGCGACTTTGCGTGGCTCTTCACGATCAAGGGCATCTGGTTTGCCCGTATCGATATTACAGAAATCGCAACGGCGCGTGCACTTATCTCCACCTATAAGAAATGTGGCTTCCTTATCTTCCCAACATTCAAAAATATTTGGGCAAGCCGCTTCTTGGCAGACTGTGTGTAGTCCTTCAGATTTAACGAGAGTTTGTAGCCTGGTGTACTCGGGACCCATATGTGCCTTGGTCTTAATCCATTCGGGCTTGCGCTCAATTGGTGTTAGTGCATTACGTGCTTCAATTCGAATTAATTTACGACCTTCAGGTGCAAGTGTCATGCGCTCACCTTCTTTAACGATTCAAAGATGTGTCGCTCTACCAGAGGAGAAACTTCATCAATTGTAACGTCCCTGCCAAGCTCTTTTGAAATAGAAGTGACTTCGGCATCGGAGATTCCACATGGGATTATTTGCGCAAACGCATTCAACTCAGGACAGACATTAAGCGCAAAGCCATGCATTGTTACACCCTTGCTAACACGAATTCCGATGGCAGCTATTTTGCGATCGCCTTTTTCATCTCGGACCCACACACCTGAACGACCTGAAACACAAGTGGCAGTGATCCCTAAATCTTCACAGACATTAATGAGTCCACGTTCAATTTCGCGAACAAAACCAACCAGTTCATGTGGTTGTGCCAATTTCACTATTGGATAACCAACAAGTTGCCCCGGACCGTGCCATGTAATTTTCCCGCCACGATCAACTTCGATCACCGGAGTTCCATCCTGAGGTTTTTCTGACTCTAAAGTACGTCGACCCGCGGTGTACACAGAGGGGTGCTCAAGTAAAAGCAAAGTATTAGGTCGGATTCCATCAGCGACTTCGGCATGGATAGTGCGTTGGACCTGCCAAGCTTTTTCGTAATCAATAAGCCCGTGGCGAGTTAGAGCAATCGCACTCTGGTTGGGTGGGGTAACAACGGGCACATCGCTAGCCTAAAGGTAGGCTTGGCTCCTTACCAATTGGAGCTAGTTGAGACCCAGGAAAGGCCTCCTTCACAATGTCTACGCAGTCAATTCAAAAAACCCGTAAGCCCTTAGCCATCGCACTTTTAGTCGTCATAGTGTGGTTTGGCATTACAGGCGTGTTTGGCCCACTTTTTGGCAAACTCTCATCAGTTCAAGAGAACAACAACTCCTCGTTTTTACCAAAAGGCGCAGAAGCCACGAAAGCTTCAGCTGAAATTGCTAAGTTTTCAGGGAAAGACAGCTTCAATTTCCCGACTTTGATTTTGTTCGAAGGCAAAACAACACCCGAGACCTTTGCTGCAGTTAATGCGCATTTGGAAAATGTTGGCAACTTAACTCTCGGAGGTACCTCATCCAAGATTTCAGATTTCTTAGCTCCTGGCGCGAAAATAACAGTATTTCCTTCTAATGATTACATGGCAATATTGGCGAATATTCCATTAGATGGAAAATCACTTGCTAAAACTTTATCCAATGACAAACCCGTCTTACCCGCAGTAGTTGCCGCACTTCGTGCAGACATCAAGCCAATTGCAGCAGCCAATGGACTTACTCCTTACGTAACAGGACCTGGCGGATTATTGGGCGATCTTTTCGGAGCATTTGGCACGTTAGATTCTTCGTTGTTGCTTACAACTCTTGGTGTCGTTTCGCTAATTTTAATTTTGGTTTATCGTTCACCAGTTTTATGGATCATCCCTCTGCTGTCTGCCATGTTTGCATTGAGCACTGCCGGCGGAATTGTTTATTTACTAGCAAAGAAAAACATCATTGATGTTGATGGTCAGTCGCAAGGGATTTTGTCAGTTCTAGTTATTGGAGCTGCAACTGATTACGCACTTCTACTAATAGCTCGTTATCGCGAAGAGTTACATTTGCATGCAAACCGTTTTGATGCGATGAAGAGTGCTTATAAAGGTGTATGGGAGCCAATTTTAGCTTCAGGTTCTACAGTTTCAATCTCACTTCTTATCTTGCTCTTTAGCCAGTTAACAAATACTGCTGGTCTTGGCCCAATCGGTGCGATTGGAATTGTGTGCGCAATGATCACAATTCTGACATTGCTACCCGCACTTCTATTAATTTTTGGACGTTGGATTTTCTGGCCACGTCGCCCTCTATTTGATGGCGATGATCATGTAATGAGTGGACCATGGTCCAAAGTTGCTAATTCAATTGGGCGAAATCCTCGAAAAGCCTGGATCGTTACCGGGTCAGTTTTATTACTTTTCGCTTTTGCTTCAACAACACTTAAGGCTGATGGGATTGGTACGGTCGATACGTTCACTGGCAAACCTGAATCTGTAGTTGGTCAGAAACTTCTTACTACTCATTTTCCTGGAGGCGAAGGTGATCCAACTCAAATCGTTGTAGCGTTCGACAAGATGGAAGCAATGCGTCAAGCTGTCAAGACTGCTCCAGGTGTAGCCGATATTGTTCCGCTGGTTGACCCATTAACTCAAGATTTCAAAGTTGTTGGCGGAAAGACGATTTTGAATGTAATCCTGGACAAAGCCCCAGATAGCGTTGAAGCAGGAAATGACATCCCAAGAATCCGCGAACTGGCGCATTCTGTGGATGCCAATTCATTAGTTGGCGGAACAAGCGCAGTCTACTTTGATGTTCGTACCGCAAATAGTCGTGATAACCACACAATCATTCCAATTATTTTGATTGTCATCACATTAATCCTTGGCCTACTTCTTCGCAGCGTTTTCAGCGCAGTAGTACTTCTTGGAACAGTGTTACTTTCATACTTTGCAACTTTGGGTGTGTGTGCACTTGTCTTTAATCATGTCTTCGGCTTTGCTGGCGGTGATAATTCATTCCCACTCTTTGCCTTTATTTTCTTGGTCGCTCTTGGCAT
>CANFUR010000105.1 GCA_947450175.1 Actinomycetota bacterium
AAGCGCCTTAAAGATCGAAGGAAAGCATTACATCGATACTTTGACCGAGTTCTAGCTTTTCCGGTAAACGAATGGCGTTTTTTATGGGGACTAAATAAGCGCCATCTTTAGGAATTAGCGCGGTTTTCCATTGCGCCTTATTAATAGTGACATAGGTGTGCAGCACTCCCCAGCCATATGTTTTAGCTGCAGCGATTACTTTGATTTCAGCCGTGATATCAGGTGGTGTTTGAATAAAGTAAAAAGGGGCTGGGCCGCGCCATTCAATGAGCTCGTTGGTGAAGCGCAGTTCCATTAGATAAGTGTATTAACTACCGCTTGCTACATAGTCACGCAAAGCCGTGCGCTCTGAATCGATTTCGCTGACGTAGTTTTTGACAACGTCCCCGATTGAAACAATAGAAAGTAGTGCCCCATCGGCATCAACAACGGGCACGTGGCGAATGCGATGCTCAGTCATCATGATCATTAATTCGGCAACAGTTGAATCAGCTGTGCAGGTATGAACTTCGGCCGTCATGATGTCTCGAACATGCATTTTGGTTAAATCATCTAACTTGCCTGGCATGGCTCTTACAACATCTCGCTCTGAAACAATTCCATCAATCTTCTTGCCATCATTAGATACAACAAGAGCACCAACATGATGAGTGTTGAGAGATGAAACCAAATCATGGATGCTGGCGCTGGCGGAAATAGTTTCAACGCGCTTGCCTGAAATTATGCTATTGATCTTCATGGCTCACCTGTCTTCTAGTCGTGGTGGCTATAGTGACGCGTGTTAGGCGAGAAGGCAATGGTGCTAAACCTTAATTTTCGCCTCAATTTCAAATGACTTACACAGATATGGCCAGTAAGTTAATCCCGTGAAGAAAGTACTTGCCCTAGTTCTAGCCCTTGTTGTGGCGGCACCTACAGCAGCTGTGGCTATGGGCTCTGGCGATAAATTTTCAGATGCGCAGACCGGCCTTACTTATACGGTCTATAAGCCAAGTAATACCTTGGGTTTAAAGGCATCAAAGTTTTCACTCTTGCCCTGCCAACCTGGGCAAGAAGAGTGGCTCTATGTTAAATATGGTGGCACAGCTAGATATTTAGAAATTATGCAAACCATGGCAAAAGTAAAGTGTTCTGATCCGGGTGTTTCTAAATACTTGCGCGTAGCAAAAATTAATGGAATCACTGCAAAGGTCTATGTCTATTGCGATCCTGCAAAAGCTGACTCATTTGCAAAGTGTGGAGTAAATGACATTGCCCGTGTTGGTGGATATTTAATTTTTACTACCAAAGCATCTAAAGGCTTAAAGGGAACCGAAATTCAGGTTCAAGGCATTGGCGGGATTACTTATTCACAGTTGTTAGCTGTGGCTAAATCTTTTAAGACTGTTGCAGCCAGTGGCAATCCCCTGTCCCAAGTAGTAGCCCCGGTGATGATTGATCCAACAACTGCTACATCTGTCTCGGTCCGTGTTGGTAGTTCGGTTGTTTTGACGGTTGTAGATCCTGCAATCTGGAGCGCGCATATTTTGGAGCCTGGCATCCTTGAATTTGTTCCAGGCGGAGATCAAGGCACATATACAACTAATCCTGCATTTAACGCTTTAGCGCCAGGTAAAACTGTTGTGCATCTTCTTAATTCAACTGATGTAACAAAGGTCTATGAAATCGAGATATCTGTTACCGATTAAGAATAATTAAAATTGCGATAAGAATCAGAACTAAGGCAATGCCTGCAGAGGCTTTCTTTCCCACAATTTGTGGCAGGCCTTTGATTGAACTGATCTGATCCTTTTCGATATCTTTTAAAACATTCAAGAAGTGAAATCCCACACCTAATAAAGAACCAGCAGCTAAAATCCAAATGGGTGGTGTGCGATCAACTGCATAATAAACCGAAGCCGGAAGCGCAGCACATGCAATTGCATATGGCAGGGGTGAGAGTGGTGAGAACTTAAAGTAGAAGTTATATGCAATGCCACAACCAACGCCGAGCAAATAAACACTGCCACCTTTTATACCGAGCGGTCCTAATACATTGATCAGAATTGCAAAAGGAAAAAGAATGAAAGTGGCTTTGCGCAGACTATCAATTGTGACTGTGCCGGTGACTAATGGTTTATTAGTTCGATTATGCGTTAAGTCATCATGATAATCATAAATATCATTGCTCCAACCGATTAAGAGTTGGCCACAAAAAACTGTGAAAGCAATGATGTATGCCGGGCCCTCCCACCATAAACGCACAGCTAAAAGAAAAGAAATACCCGTAACAATCATGGTCGGCCCAAAGTGAGCCGCTTTTAAATATGCGCGCAGTTTTAACAATCGCATGAAGTATCAACGGCCTCTGAAGCCGCAACATCCATTGCAGGACTTCTCCTGAAAAATCCGCTTGGCTTCAAATGAAATCCGGTGCGCTCAACTGGCATAACTGGCCAATCTTCAGTGCGTGGAATGTGGTTGGTTCCAAATACATGCCACATCACTACATCGGTATTTTCTGTTGGACGATCGTTTTTAGTCCATTCGGGTAAACCTGCGCCACCGTCATGTTGGAATGGGTAATCCCCTGCCGGATAACGTTCGGCTTCGGTATTTGGAGTTACCCAAAGATGGCTGTACATAAATCCTGCGCGCTTCCCTAAAACAGATTCGCGATGCGCAAGTGGATACGTAGTGTGACCCGGAATTAACTTGTAACCAATGCTGTGCCCAACATGGTTTTTCTTATTGGGATTAATAATCTTCCAAAAACGGCTCTTTATTGGATCAACTAATCGTTGAGCTTTACTTTCAGATGCCAGAACAGTTTCTCGTGTTTCATATGCCCCGCCGTAAGGATTCTTTTCACCTACTGGATGAGCAAATGATTCAACTTCAACTACTGAGTTATTGGTGCCATCGATGTCCATATCTATGCGTGCGCACAAAATGTGTTGGTGATACGGCGCCCATAAACCTGGCTCTAACTCTGTAGCCGATGGATGATCCGCGCCTGGTTTATCTGCAAGAGTTAAAACGATTCCAGTTAATTTAGCTTCAAATTCAATTGAGCCGTCCTGGTAGAAATACCAGAAGTATCCGTATTCATAGTTATTGACGGTAACAATGGAGGACGCAACAAAGCGTCGTCCGCGGCGAACTTCAACGTGACCATCAACATCAACGTGCTTCCACAAAATTCCGTTGTCTTCTTCATGCATACAGATAGCGTTTTTAATGGTGCGTACGGTGCCATCGCCTTCGGTGACAGCTGCATCAAGATAAACAATTTCACCTAAGCAGTCACATCCCAAAGTTAATGAGTTTGTGAAATTACCAAGACCGAATTCTCCAGTATCAAAAGCGTTTTTGCGGTAAGCCCCCTGTGCTGGATCTCCATAAGGGATAACTAATTCTGCAATTGATAAACGGTGAGCAATCTTGCGCGGTGTCCCCTCATCAGTAAAGTGCACATCATGAATAACTAAACCTTCACGTTGGTCAAAGCCAATGCGAAATGACCAACGTTCCCATTTAATGTTCCAGCCTTGCACATCAAATGAAGCGCCGTCAGGCTGATGAATCATGAGCTCTTTAAGTTTTAATGTGCCACCAGTTTGAGATTCGCGATAAGGACCAGGAGTTTGAGGAATCGGTACGTCAGCATTGTCTTCAAGGCCAACAACTTCTTCGCCATCAATATCAACGATTGCATGCAGTCCATGAATCGGGTGCGCATAAAAGTTTGCATCTGGCGTTGGTTGGTGCCACATCGGTGTCCAAATAAGCCTGCGACCATCATCTAAATGCGCAGGGATCTGAGCGCCG
>CANFUR010000106.1 GCA_947450175.1 Actinomycetota bacterium
AATTACTTTTGATTACATCAAGGGAAAGCCTCACGCACCTGAAGACTTCGACGAGGCAGTAAAATACTGGAGCACATTATTTACCGATAACGACGCAAAATTTGATGTTGAAGTTGATTTAAATGCAGATGATTTGGAACCATTCGTGACCTGGGGTACAAATCCAGGACAAGGTGCATCGCTAAGTTCACTCGTTCCAAACCCTGCAGATATTAAAGACCCAGAAGCACGCGGGGCAGCAGAACGCGCACTTGTTTATATGGGACTGGAAGCGGGTATGCCGCTTAAAAAGATAGCTATTGACACTGTTTTCTTGGGCTCATGCACCAACGGACGAATTGAAGATTTGCGTGCAGCTGCTGAAGTTGTGAAGGGTAAAAAGATTGCATCAACCCTTCGCATGTTAGTGGTGCCTGGTTCGGCCCGAGTTCGCTTAGAGGCAGAAGCTGAAGGACTCGATAAAGTATTTATCGATGCTGGCGCAGAATGGCGTAACGCTGGATGCTCTATGTGTCTTGGAATGAACCCAGATCAATTAGCAGTGGGAGAGCGTTCTGCTTCTACTTCTAACCGCAACTTTGAAGGTCGCCAAGGTAAAGGCGGTCGTACTCACTTGGTAAGTCCACTGGTAGCAGCAGCAACTGCACTTCGTGGAACGCTCTCATCACCTGCGGATCTATAAGGAGCTGTTAGAAATGGAAAAATTTATTAAGCACACAGGCACAGCGATTCCACTACGCCGCAGCAATGTAGATACCGATCAGATTATTCCTGCGGTTTATCTCAAGCGAGTTACGCGAAGTGGATTTGAAGATGGTTTATTTTCCGCCTGGCGCAATGACCCTGAGTTTGTTTTAAATAAGCCAGAGTTTTCTAAGGGCACAATTCTGGTTGCCGGCGTGGATTTCGGAACCGGTTCATCACGTGAGCATGCAGTTTGGGCTTTACAAAACTACGGTTTTAAAGCTGTTATCTCTTCACGCTTTGCCGATATATTCCGAGGCAATTCACTCAAAGGCGGACTACTTACTGTCATCATCGAACAAAGCGATGTAGAAGCGATTTGGGTCGCTGTTGAGACCGACCCGACTACTTCTATAACTGTAGATTTAGAAACTCGCACAGTGAGCTATAACAATGTGAACTTGCCATTTGTAATTGATGACTACACCCGTTGGCGTTTAATGGAAGGTCTTGATGACATTGGATTAACCTTCAAAAACCTTGATTCCATTGCATCTTTTGAGAAATCACGGACTTCACTTAAACCTGCAACGCTTCCAATTCGCGCTTAAAACGTGAAAAATAAGCGTAATCCAATGAGAATTACGTAGGAGTGAGGTTGATGCAATGAAACCCTCAACGTTAAATTGAGGGTTTTCTACGCATAAAAACTGCATTTTTTTTAATATTTCGATAAAAAAATTAGTTCGCGACACACCTCCATTAATCGCCTAGTCACCCCATATAAGCGCGTAAGTTTATGAACACGTTAAGCGTTTGCTTAACATTTACGCGTAATAAGGGGATTTCAATGAATAAGGCCCAATTCATTGCGGCGTTGGCACCACATTTCAACGACAGCAAGAAGGAAGCAGCTCACGCTGTAGATATCGTTTTTGACACTATCGTTCGTAACCTTGCAAAGGGCGAAGATGTAATGATCAACGATTTCGGTAAGTTCAAGAAGGTTGATCGCAAAGCACGTATGGGACGTAACCCATTTACTGGCGAAACAATTAAGATCAAGGCTTCAAAGAAGGCACGTTTCTTGCCTGCAAAGGGTTTGAAGGATGTCATCTCAGGTGAGCGCAAGCTAGGACCTGCTCCAAAGCCAGAACCAAAGCCAGTTGCTAAGGCAAAGCCAGTAGCAAAGCCAGCTGCCAAGAAGAAGGTTGCAGCAAAGAAGGCAAAGCCAGCTGCTAAGAAGAAGGTTGCAGCAAAGAAGGCAAAGCCAGCTGCTAAAAAGAGTGTTGCTAAGAAGGCTAAGAAGAAGTAAATATTATTTCTTTTTCTTAACGGGGTCGGCTTAAGCCGGCCCCTTTTCTTATAGGTTTTCAAGGACTATTCGTTAGTATTAACCTCATGGCGGAATATAAAGTTTCATATGCACCGCCTTCTGGAAAGCCATTAGGTACAAATCTGGCTTTTAAATTCGGCACAAAAATTATTATTCCAATTCTGACTCTTGTGGGCAAGAAGAATTGGCGCGGGGCGGAAAATATCCCCAAGACCGGACGAGTAATTGTTGCAAGTAACCATGTGTCATATTTAGATGTTTTATTCTTCACACATTTTCTTTTCCGCAGCGGTCGAGCACCTCGTTATATAGGCAAAGAAGGTGTATTTAAAGTTCCAGTGATTGGAAAGATTTTGTTAGCCGCTGGCCAAGTTCCAGTAGCCCGTGAAGGCAAAGATGCAGCCAAGGCGTTAGAACACGCCCTTAAAATACTTGAAGCGGGGCATTGCTTAGGCGTATATCCCGAGGGCACATTGACTCGAGATCCCAATGGTTGGCCCATGGTTGCAAAGACTGGCCTTGCGCGCCTTGCCATTATGACTAAGTCACCAGTTATTCCAATTGCTCAATGGGGATCTCAAATTGTGATGCCAACTTATGAAAAGAAAATCAAATTATTTCCTCGAACGCCGATCAAGATTTTGGCTGGTAAACCTCTGGATTTATCAAAGTGGTATGGAAAAGAAAATGATGCTGCAGCTTTGATCGAAGCCACCGCTTTTGTTATGAAAGCGATTACCGATTTGCTTGAAGAACTACGAGGCGAAAAACGCCCGATAGAAATCTTTGATCCACATAATTCTGAATTACCGCGTACTGGAAACTTCAAAAAGAAACGATGAGCAAAGTAACAGTATTAGGTTCAGGTGCTTGGGGTAGCACAATGGCCCAAGTTTTATCGGATGCAGGCAATCATGTTTTAATGTGGGGTCGAAATAAAGAAATAGTTAGCGAGATAAATTCACACCACACCAATAATAAATATCTAGATGCGAACGTTCTTCCTCAAGGACTAGCTGCGACCTCAGATTTGGAGCAAGCGCTTTCATACTCCAATATCTATGTGTTAGCGGTACCTGCACAAACTCTGCGGGATAATCTCAATGCCTGGAAGCACTTAGCTGATCCCAATTCACTATACATAAGTACCCTTAAAGGCATCGAAGTAAGCACTTTGTCACGAATGACTGAAATTATTGCCGATGAAATGCAGACTCAGAACTTCGCGCTTATCACCGGTCCCAATCTTTCAACTGAGTTAATTTTGCGTCAACCAGCTGGTGCTGTTGCAGCTGCGCCAACAATGCTAATTGCTGAAAAAGTACAAAAACTGTTTGCAACTCCGTATTACCGTGTCTATACATCCACTGATGTGCTGGGTTGTGAATTAGCAGGTGCAATCAAATCTGTTATTGCCTTAGCTGTTGGAATCTCAATTGGTATGGGCTTTGGTGAAAACACTCAGGCTATGCTTATTACTCGCGGACTCAATGAAGTTGCGCGATTATGCGCAGCCCATGGCGCAGATCCACTGAGCGCCGCTGGATTAGCCGGAATGGGCGACCTTGTTGCAAGTTGTGGTTCACCACTTTCACGCAATCGAACCTTTGGTGAAGCTCTTGGACGCTCAGGATCTATGGAAATTGCGCGTGAAGAAGTGGCAAAGACTGTCGAGGGCGTAGCCTCTTCCAATGCAGTTCTTGAGATTGCTCACCGAGTAGGAGTTGAAGTGCCAGTTATTGAAGCAGTTGCCGACGTTGTTGCAGGCACAATTTCACCGGCTGCAGC
>CANFUR010000107.1 GCA_947450175.1 Actinomycetota bacterium
TGTTCGCCAGCTTCCTTTGATGCAGCGATGAATGCGTCGCTAAAACTTTGATTATTAGTCATGACCGCACTTGTACGAGTACCAAGTGCAATTACTTGCGCTCCAGTCAAAGTGGCAACATCGATGATTCCATCTAGTTTGTTTTTACTGGCCTGTGCTTTCATTAAACCATCAGCTAAAACTAGGCGACCTTCGGCATCAGGATTGAGCACTTCAACAGTTTTCCCACCAAAGATTGTGATGATATCGCTTGGTCTAGTGGCAGTGTCACTGGGCATATTTTCTGCAAGCGGTGCCCAGCATTCAATGGCAACTGGTAATCCAAGTTCTGCAATTGCAAGGGTTGCGGCACACACTGCTGCGGCTCCGCTCATGTCAGATTTCATGGCTTCCATACCCAAACCTGCCTTCAGGTTTAATCCACCTGTGTCAAAAGTGATTCCTTTACCAACAAATGCAAAGCGCTTAGTGTTTTTAGTTTTAGGCGTATAAGCAATATGTAAAAGGCGTGGGGGATTAGCTGATCCTTGTCCAACCCCAATAATTCCACCGAATCCTTGGGACTTAAGTTGCTTCTCATCCCAGATAGTTACTTTCAAACCAGCCTTTAATCCTCCGGCAGATTTAATACTGGCAGTTAATTTCTTAGTAAATGAATCAGGAGTTAAGTGACTTGGTGGTGTATTTATTAAGTCACGTACCAAGTGTGTGTACTTTGCGATAATAGTTGCGCGTTTGATGACATCTTTAGCATCGGTGTTTCCAGCAAAATTTGAATAAACAGTCACCGATTTCAACGCCTCCTTTTGGTCCTTCTTTGTGGATCCACGGAACTCATTGAATACGTATGCGCCAATTGCTGCGCCTTCTGCAACAGCGTTCACACCGGCAATGTCACGAGTGGGCAGTGCAAAAGTTGCACCGGTATTTCCAGTAAGAGCTCGGGCGGCAGCTCCTGCGGCTCGGCGCAAAGTTTCATGCGAGTAGGTGTTGGATTTTGGTCCAAGTCCGGTGAAGACCAGTATTCGAGTTGGACCCCCCGGCATTTTTGTAACCTCATCAACTTTTCCTGTGACACCCATTTCAAGGAGTGAGGCCACAAGTGCTTTAGTGTCCATCGCTAAATCACCAGTTTCAATGGCGATTCCACCTTTGGTGTTGGTACTCACGATCCCTAGAACCAGGTGATCATCTTTTACTAGGCCATCAGAGACTTTGAGTGTTGTCATGGGTGTCAGCGTAATAGATGTATTGGTAGGTTTCACACTATGAAGCACTCACCATTGCACGAAAAACATCTTGCCCGTAACGCCAAAATGGCAGATTTCGGTGGCTGGCTGATGCCGATTGAATACCCAGGGGCAGGAACCTTGGCAGAGCATGCTGCAGTGCGAGAAAAAACTGGAATTTTTGATGTTTCTCATTTGGGCAAAGCCAGTGTCAAAGGAAGCGGTGCTTTGGAATTTCTCAATTCGATGTTTACCAATGATCTACGCCGTATTGAAAATGGCTCTGCGCAGTACACATTGCTGTGTAATGAGAATGGTGGCGTAATAGACGACCTTATTGTTTATCGCAATGGAGTAGACGATTTCTTTTTAGTGCCAAATGCTTCCAACACAACCGATGTGGTTCAAACTTTAGTGGCCCACGTTCCTGCAGGAATCACTATTGAAAATTTACATGAAGCCTATGCAGTCATTGCTGTTCAAGGCCCACTCTCACCACAAGTTATGCAATCACTAGGTGTTAATACAGATATTGATTACATGGCTTTTGAAAATGTCAGTATTGGGGGAGCAGAAGTTATTCTTTGCCGTACTGGATACACAGGAGAACTTGGTTATGAACTTCTTCCTAAAACCGCAGATGCTTCTAAGGTTTGGGATGCAATCGTTGAGGCGATGCAACCGTTCGGTGGCTTAGTGTGCGGCCTTGGTGCACGTGACACTTTGCGAACCGAAATGGGCTATCCCCTCCACGGGCACGAGCTTTCACTTGAAATCAATCCAGTTGAAGCCAGTGCAACATGGGCCATTGGTTGGGACAAGGGCGAGTTTTTAGGCTCAGAGGTTTTAAGATCACAGAAGACTCTTGGGGCTAAGCGCAGAAGTGTCGCCCTCAAGTCATTGGATCGAGGAATTCCTCGCGCAGGTATGCACGTAAAAACGAGTGAAGGCAAAGCTCTGGGAGAAGTAACAAGTGGAACTTTTTCGCCCTCACTTAAAGTTGGAATTGCAATTGCATTGCTAGATAGCACGGTAAAGGTCGGAGATCACTTAGTAATTGATGTGCGCGGTCGCGATTCTATGGTGGAAGTTGTGAAGCTTCCCTTTATGCCTTCACACGTTCGATAAATTCAACTGGTTGTAAGAAAGCCGCGCGGGTTTTAGTTCTTCGCAGAGCCGATAAGACGGATCTTCCAGAAAAAGCTAAAAGCAGTGCAGTAAAAATTGCACGGGGTATATCCCATGCCATCGATGTAGCGAAATGAAAAACAATAAAGCGGTGCAAATTTTCAGTCACCGCCCCTTTTGCTAAGTACGATAACTGCGAATCTGCTCCTAAGGCCCAAGGCCAGAACTGCAGGTCCATCAAAACCCCAAAAACCTCTGATGCAATTGCCCCAAAAATAATCAATAGCGCAATCTCTTTTCTTCCTCGCAGCTTTTTTCCTGGGATAAAACCTGCGGCCATTCCAATCCACGCTGCTGCAAATATTTGATAGCCAAGCCAAGGTCCAAGTCCACCTGTTAGCAAAGCAGAAACAAACATTGATGTAAGCCCCAGAATAAATCCAAATGAGGGACCGAAAACCCGTGCACTTAGAATTAAAATAAACCACATCGGTTCAATTCCAACTGCGCCTGCGCCAAGTGGGCGAACGGCTGCAATAAGTGCAGATAAAACACCAAGGAGTGCGACAGATTTAGCATCCAAAGCGGAGTTAGAGATCTGAACAATGACTAAAAACAATGCCACGGAGAGTGCAGCCCAAAAGAAAAGCTGTGTGTAGGGTAGTGATTGGCCCGTATAGAAAAAGGGCCAGAGAAATCCTGCTGCAGAGATCAATGATGCCAACGTAAGTACAGCTGTGCCTAGTGAGGAAAATTTCACTACGTCGTTAGTGCGCATTAGCTATCGGCCTCAATGGCCCGCACAACGTCGGCAACAGTTAACCAAGGTTGTGGTGACATGATCTTGGAAACCTGTGGGGCAAAAGCTGGCGAAGATAAGAGCACATCAATTGTTGCACCGTCTGCAACAATGTCACCGTCTGCGATAAAGATTGTGCGAGTAGCTAATTCAGCGACTAGTTCAACATCGTGCGTAGCAATAATGACGCTTCGATTGAAAATACGAGCAAAATCAATAAGCATTTTGGTTAGAACACGCTTTGCTTGATAATCCAAACCTCTCGTTGGCTCATCCAAAATAAGCAGGTGCGGATTAGCCGAGAGAACCACGCTGAGAGCTAAACCTAAGCGCTGACCTTCAGATAAATCACGGGGATGAGTTTGTGCCAAAATTCCGGGAACAAGTTGCGACAGCAATGCAAATGTGGTGCCGATAGCAACATCATTGTCATTATCTGCTTGCTTGCACTCTTCTCCCACGCTCTGGCCATAGAGCAAATCACTCGGTTCTTGAGGTATATAGCCAATGTTTTCCCTTCTTTGCTTACTGTGCAGTTTCTGGGAATTAATTCCGTTAACTATGACTTCACCCGCGGCGTTATCACTGACTCCAGCTATGGCTCGAAGCAGCGAGCTCTTGCCGGCCCCATTGCGGCCCATAATGGCAACA
>CANFUR010000108.1 GCA_947450175.1 Actinomycetota bacterium
AGGTTATTCCCTTTGTTTTAATTTGCTTTGCAATTATCACTGTATTTGGCTCATCTTTTTGGGTCATCGTGGCTGCCCTTGTTTTCACAGGTTGGTATTCCACGACGCGTCTTTTCCGAGCGTCGGTAATGCAGGTGAAATCTTTGGAATATGTCGAAGCTGCTCGAGCGACCGGTGCATCAACCAAGCGCATTATTTTGCGCCACATCGGCCCAAATGCAATTCCACCCATCATCGTGGTCTTAGCGTTTTCTGTTGCCGGTGCAATTTTATCTGAATCAATTTACGCATTCCTCGGCGTTGGATTCCGTGAACCGACTCCTTCACTAGGCGTAATGATTTCAAGCTCTCGAAACTTCTTAACGGATAAACCTTTTGTATTCTTTATTCCAGGTTCAATTTTGGTTCTGCTGACTCTTTCAATTGTTTTAATCGGTGATGGTCTACGCGATGCACTTGATCCAAAGTTACGAGGAGTCAAGTGAGCCAGCCGTTACTACATATCGATAATCTACATGTTCACTTCAACACCTCCGACGGTGTTGTCCAAGCAATTAATGGCGCATCGCTAACACTTAATCCAGGTGAAATCGTTGGCCTTGTTGGTGAGTCTGGTTCAGGTAAATCAGTAACTGCAATGAGTATTTTGGGTCTAGTTCCAAAACCACCAGCGGTTTACCCAGAAGGTCGCATTTTGTGGAAGGGGATTGATTTACTTACAACCCCTGACCGCGAACTTCGCGAAATTCGTGGTGGCGAAATCTCGATGATTTTCCAAGATCCAATGACTTCACTGAATCCGGTGTACACAATTGGTCATCAGATCTCTGAAATGATTCGCGTGCATGAACGTATTTCAGCTAAAGCAGCTAAAGAGCGTTCAATTGAAATGTTGAATTTAGTGGGTATGCCAAATCCAAAGCAGCGCGTAGATGATTACCCGCATCAGTTTTCAGGCGGAATGCGCCAACGCGCCATGATTGCAATGGCTTTGTCATGTAACCCAGAACTGCTAATTGCTGATGAGCCAACTACTGCACTAGATGTAACTATTCAAGCGCAAATCCTTGAGATTTTAGAGAAGTCCGCCCGTGAATTAAATGTTGCAGTTCTCCTGATCACGCACGACCTAGGCGTGGTTGCCGGAATCTGTGATCGAGTTGCAGTTATGTATGGTGGTCGAATCGTTGAAGAAGCACCAGTAGATGATCTCTTTGAACGCCCATTAATGCCTTACACGTGGGGCTTAATGAAATCTATTCCACAGATGGACGCGGTTCAGGGAGCTCGCCTCTACACAATTCCAGGATCACCACCTGTGATGTCACGTCCACCTAAGGGTTGCGCATTTGCTGCGCGATGCGAATTTGCAGTTGATAAATGTCAGACAAGTGTTCCAGATTTAGTTGAGTATGCTCCTAATCGAATGGTGCGCTGTCATCGTGTATCAGAACCTAACTTTGTGCAGGTGCTCAAATGAGCGAACCATTATTGAGAGTCGTTAATCTGGAAAAGAAGTTCCCAATCCAACGCGGACTTCTAAAGCGAACTGTTGGACAAATCCATGCAGTCGATGGAATCTCTTTTGAAATTGCCGAGGGTGAGACCTTAGGTTTAGTTGGCGAATCTGGTTGCGGAAAATCTACAACTGCTAGATTAATCCTTCGCCTATTAGATCCAACAAATGGAGAGATTTACTTCAACGGTAAAGAAATTCATACGCTTTCTCGTGAAGAAATTCGCAAAGAGCGCAAAAATATGCAGATTGTTTTCCAGGATCCATACGCATCACTTAATCCACGTATGACTGTGCGTCAGATTGTTGCAGAGCCACTTATCGTGCACGGTTTAGCTAAAGATGATTCTGATCCAGCTGTCGATGAAATGATCGAACTCTGCGGACTTTCTCGTGAATTTGGTAATCGCTATCCACACGAATTCTCGGGCGGACAGCGCCAACGCGTTGGTATTGCTCGCGCCCTTGTTACGCGACCAAAATTAGTAGTTCTAGATGAGCCAGTTTCAGCCCTAGATGTTTCAGTTCAAGCCCAAATTCTTAACTTACTTGATGATCTACGTGCTCAATTTGGTTTCAGCTACCTCTTTGTAGCTCACGATTTATCTGTGGTTTCACATATTTCATCGCGTGTAGCAGTGATGTACCTGGGCAAGATTGTTGAAATTGGTACTCGCGAAGAGATCTTCGAAAACCCTAAACACCCTTATACAAAGGCGCTAATTTCGGCTGTGCCACTTGCTAATCCAAAGCAAGAGCGCGTCCGTAAAGCTTCCCGTATTGTTTTAACTGGCGATGTACCAAGTCCAGCAAATCCTCCATCAGGTTGCCGTTTCCGTACACGTTGTTGGAAAGCTCAAGATGTTTGCTCAACTAGCGAACCTCAGCTTCTTACAATTGGTAAATCACAAGTAGCTTGTCACTTCCCAGAAAAGTAAAAATGCAAGTTCTATCTGTCAACATAACCAGCATTGTGCATGAAGGTGAATGGACAGGTAGTGAAGGCAAAACGGGGATTGATAAACGCAGTGCAGTTGGTCCGGTGCGCTTTGCCAATCAAGAAGTAATCGGAGACGTAGTCGTCGATCGAAACCATCATGGGGGATATGACCAAGCGGTGTACGCATATGCGCGTGAAGATGCTGACTGGTGGGAAAAAGAAATTGGCCAATCGATATCAAATGGACGATTTGGTGAAAACTTAACTACTTCTGGAATTGATGTGAATCAAGCATTAGTAGGAGAGCGTTGGAAAATTGGAACAACTATTCTTGAAGTTTCTCAACCTCGTATTCCATGTCGTGTATTTGCTGGCTTTTGGCAGCGGCCAACTTTAATTAAAGATTTCATGGCCGCAGGCAAACCCGGCACTTATCTTCGAATCATTCAAGAAGGTGAAATTAGTGCAGGAGATTCAATTGAAGTAATTTCAAAGCCTAACCATGCTATTAGAATCGCCGATCTCTATGCCGCAAAAAATGGAGAACGATCTAAAATTGAAGAAATTGCTGCAGTAAAAGAACTATCTGTTAAGTATCAAGAATGGGCACAAAGCGTACGTAATTAGCCTCTTTGCAGGTTAGCTTTGCCCCGATAGTGTTGGCCTATGACAACTTCTTCTCGCATTTTGCATGCGGCAGCTGGTTCACAATTAACGGCTAAAGGGTGGGGACAAGAAGCAGCGATTCGTATGCTGCACAATAACTTGGACCCAGCAGTGGCTGAACACCCAGAAAACCTTGTTGTCTATGGCGGCACTGGTAAAGCTGCCCGTAATTGGCCATCTTTTGATGCGATTGTAAAAAGCCTTACAAATTTAAATGATGATGAAACTCTTCTAGTTCAATCTGGAAAACCTGTCGGTGTGTTTCAAACTCATGAATGGGCACCTCGAGTACTGATTGCAAACTCTAACCTTGTCGGGGATTGGGCTAATTGGCCAGAGTTTCGAAGATTAGAACAACTTGGTTTAACGATGTATGGACAGATGACCGCTGGTTCTTGGATCTACATTGGTACTCAAGGAATTTTGCAAGGTACGTATGAAACTTTTGCAGCCGTTGCGCAAAAGCGCTTTAACGGAACTTTGCAAGGAACGCTCACACTTACTGGTGGCTGTGGTGGAATGGGCGGAGCTCAACCTTTAGCAGTAACCATGAACGGTGGAGTTTGTTTAGTTATTGACATTGACAAGACGCGTTTAGAAAAGCGAATTGCAACTAGATACCTCGATGAAATCGCAGA
>CANFUR010000109.1 GCA_947450175.1 Actinomycetota bacterium
ATCAAAGAAAGCATTGTCACGAAGGCAATGGAAAAGTATCGTATCCATGATGTCTCAGCTGCAGATGCTGGCAATACCGAAGGCTCAGGTTGATCTCACGAATTTCAATTAGCGATATCTCCCCCGCTGTTTACTTCGGGGGAGAATTTCTACCTGTTAAAGCCATTGCTAATGAAGTTATTAAAGTTAGCGCAACGGCTGTTATAGAAGGTCATGAAAAACTAAGTGCGCAAGTAGTTGTGCATGATTTCACTGGAAAAGTCGTTAGCCGAACAGAGATGGTCGAAACTTGGCCAGGAACAAACCGATACGAGGGTTCAATAAATCTTCCGTCGGTTGGTGACTATTTCTTTGTAGTTGAAGCCGACAGCATTTCTCAATATCGTACGGTTTACGGATCAAGTGAAAAATATCCAATCCGTGCAGACCGTGAACGAGCATTAGTCGGTTCTTGGTATGAATTCTTTCCACGCAGTGAAGGCGCAGTTAAGAACCCTGATGGCACTGTCACTTCTGGAAATTTTGTAACTGCTACAAAGCGTTTATCTGCCGTTGCCAATATGGGATTTGATGTCTTGTATTTGCCTCCAATTCATCCCATCGGTATCTCACATCGCAAAGGACCTAATAACTCTCTAACGCCTGGCCCTGATGATCCTGGAGTGCCATGGGCTATTGGCAGTGCAGATGGTGGCCACGATGCAATTAATCCTGAACTTGGAACTATAAAAGATTTTGAAAATTTTATAAACGCTGCCAAAAAACATGGCCTAGAAATCGCATTGGATTTAGCACTTCAGACTTCCCCCGATCACCCTTGGGTTAAAAGCAACCCGCAATGGTTTAACAAGCGAGCCGATGGAACTATCGCTTATGCAGAAAATCCACCGAAGAAGTATCAGGACATCTACCCCATTAACTTTGATGATGACTATGAAGGTATTCGCGATGAAGTTCTGCGAATTATTCGTCTTTGGGTATCAAAGGGCGTAAAAATATTTCGTGTTGATAATCCGCACACCAAACCAGTTCACTTCTGGCAAGATTTGCTTGATATCGTGCGTAGGGAAAGCCCAGAAGTTATCTTTTTAGCTGAAGCATTTACTGCGCCAGCCATGATGCATGCACTTGGAAAGGCTGGTTTTCATCAGTCCTATACCTATTTCACATGGCGTACTAGCAAATCAGAGTTAACTGATTACGGCCGTGAAGTTGCTGACCAAACAAGCGCTTTTTTTAGGCCAAATTTCTGGGTCAATACCCCAGATATCAATCCATTTCATCTACAGAGTGGTAATCCTGCAATGTTTGCACTTCGCGCCGTTCTGGCTGCAACTTTAGCTCCATCATGGGGAATGTATGCAGGTTATGAGCTTTATGAGCATCGTCCCTTTAAAGAAGGTGGCGAAGAATATTTAGATTCTGAAAAATATGAAATCAAAGTGCGTGATTGGGAAAGTGCAACTAAAAATGGTTTAACACTTGCCCCATTTATTAATCAACTCAATACAATTCGAAAAAATAACCTAGCACTACAACGTCTACGTAACTTAGTTTTTCATAATACTGAGTCAGATGCCATTATTGCTTATTCAAAGCGTGAAGGTAATAATCTTATTCTTGTTGTTGTAAATCTAGATCCATCTTTTGCCCAAGGAACCATTGTTCATTGGGATATGAAAGTACTTGGACTAGAAAGTGGAAGCTTTGCGGTTAAGGATTTATTAGATGGAAAGAGCTTTGATTGGACTGAGCATCAATTTGTTCAACTCGACCCAACTCGCCCAGTAGGCAAAGTTGCTCATATCTGCCAAGTGAAGTTTTAGATTGATGGGAATTTTCTCTCGATTCAATAAAAAGGAATCAGCCATAGAACCTGCGGGTTTCCTCAATCCACATTCAACTTTGGGCGAGCTCGACCTATATTTAATTGGTGAAGGACGCCATGAACAGTTGTGGAAAGCCCTTGGTTCTCATGTTCGGCGTAATGAAAATGGAACCATAATAGGAGTGGCATTTTCTGTTTGGGCACCAAATGCACGCGCAGTTTCACTTATTGGTGATCATAATTTCTGGGATAAGAAAACACATCAGATGGTGCGAATTAGTTCCTCTGGAATCTGGGAAGTATTTATTCCCGATATTGGCGCAGGAGTTAAATATAAGTTCGCAATCGAAAATTCAGATGGTCGGTGGATAGATCATGCCGATCCAATGTCGCGCGCTACAGAAATACCTCCATTAACCGCATCTATTGTTGAAGAATCACAATATTCATGGGCAGATTCAGAGTGGATAGCCAAACGAGAGAAATTTCAATCGTGGCGAGCTCCTATTTCCGTTTATGAAGTACATCTGGGTTCATGGAAATTGGGGCTGACCTATCGTGAGCTTGCCATTGAATTAGTTACCTACGTAAAGCATCTGGGATTTACGCACGTAGAATTTTTACCCGTCACCGAACATCCATTTGGGCCTTCTTGGGGATACCAAGTGACATCTTTTTTCGCTCCAACTTCTAGATTTGGCTCACCTGATGATTTTAAATTTTTAGTCGACTCGTTACACGCGGCAGATATCGGTGTCATTTTGGATTGGGTTCCTGCGCATTTTCCAAAAGATGAGTGGGCGCTAGCCAATTTTGATGGCACCGCGTTGTATGAACACGCTGATCCTCGTTTAGGTGAACACCCAGACTGGGGCACACTGATTTTTAATTTTGGTCGAAATGAAGTTCGTAATTTCCTTGTTGCCAGTGCGCTGTATTGGCTTACCGAATTTCACATAGATGGATTGCGAGTCGATGCCGTTGCATCAATGCTTTATTTGGACTATTCGCGCAAAGAAGGTGAATGGTTACCAAATAAAAATGGTGGTCGTGAAAATTTGGAAGCGGTTCAATTATTACAAGAGGCGACTTCAACTGCGTACAAGACTCACCCAGGGATCATGATGATTGCTGAAGAATCCACTGCGTGGTCAGGTGTTACTCGCCAAACATCTTCGGGTGGACTTGGTTTTGGCTTCAAGTGGAACATGGGTTGGATGCATGATGTTTTACAGTATTTACAACATGATCCAATCCATCGCGTTTATCACCACAATGAACTAACTTTTTCAATTCTCTATGCATGGAGTGAGAACTTTATGTTGCCACTCTCTCACGATGAAGTTGTACATGGCAAAGGACAGTTAGTTAATAAATTTCCTGGCGATCGTTGGCAAAAAACAGCTACTTTGCGCGCACTCTATGGATACATGTGGGCACACCCTGGAAAGAAACTTCTTTTCATGGGTAGTGAATTTGCCCAAAATGATGAGTGGAGTGAGAGCGCTGGACTTCAGTGGTATCTAACTGAATATGGAGAACATCAAGGTGTTCAAAAGTGCGTTGCGGAAATTAATGCCCTCTATAGGCAGGTTCCGGCTCTATGGGAAAAAGATACTTCGCCTGAAGGTTTTACCTGGTTAGTTGGAAATGATGCGCAGGCAAACTTGGTTGCCTTTGCACGTTGGGATGATCTAGGAATTCCTTTTGTCTGTGTTACTAATTTCTCACCCATGTCCCATGAGAGATATCAACTCCCATTTCCGACTACGGGAACTTGGACAGAGGTCTTAAATACTGATGATTTTGCGTATGGCGGCAGTGGTGTAAGTAATGAACCAATCGGAATTAACGATGGAGCCCATTTATCTTCACAAGTGCGAATACCACCACTTGCAACTATTTGGTTTAAACGCTCTTAAG
>CANFUR010000110.1 GCA_947450175.1 Actinomycetota bacterium
GAAATGCGTATGCGCCTTCGTTCCCTTGGGGTTCCGTCCGTTGCCGCACGCACGGTACACGCCGCTGCGCTTAAGCAGTTAACTTTTTTTTGGCCACAAGTATTTGGTGGTCGAACTCCAGATCTGATTACTTCAAAAACCGCCTTTATTACTGAAGCAATTAAGCGAGCAGAGTTAACAGGGGAGTTATCAATTACTTCGCGTGATTTGATGCGAGATATAGCTTCTGAAATCGAATGGTCAAAAGTGAGTGAAGTTGCACCGATTGACTACCTTTCTGAATTTGGAAAGCGCAGCGTTAAGCCACGTATTAACCCCGAACAAATGGCGAAGGTTTATGCCGCCTATGAGTCAGTCAAACATCAAGAGCGCGCAATGGATTTTGAAGATGTATTGCTATTAACAACGGCCATGATTGAACAAGAGCGCGAAGTGCGCGAACGAGTGCATGATCAATATCGATTCTTTACCATTGATGAGTACCAGGACATTTCGCCACTGCAACAACGTTTGATTAATGCTTGGTTAGGTTCACGCCAAGAGATTTGTGTTGTGGGCGATCCAGCACAAACTATTTATTCATTTGCTGGTGCTACTCCAGTTTTCCTGAACTCTTTCACACAACGTTTTCCAGAGGCCGAAGTTGTTCGACTTACAACTGGGTATCGATCAACTCCCGAGATCACCTTTATGGCAAACTCGGTATTGCGCAAAGCTCAGATGGGCCAGGAGTTAGTCGCCCTCAATGATCACGGTGAAAAGCCATCGGTTGATGCTTACAGCGATGAAGCATCTGAGATTGCCGGAATAATCAGCGCAATCACTCAGCTAATTTCACAAGGAACTCCACCACAAGAAATCGCAGTCTTAGCGCGCACAAACAGCCAACTTAACTCTGTAGAGCGGGCGATGAACGCTGCTAAAGTTCCATACCAAGTGCGCAATAGTGAACGCTTCTTTGATCGCCCAGATGTGCGCGAATTTCTTAAACTTGTTCGAAACGCATCTGTTATTCCCACCGAAGGCGTTTCATGGCTAGATGAACTGCGCACATTGGCACAGCCATATTTAACTGGTGCACATATAGATGGAATTGCAGCGCTCTTGCATTTAGCACGCGAACTAGATGCCGATAGTGGATTTACCCCAAAGAATCTGCGTACTTATTTGCGCGAACTAGAAGATCGCGTGCAACAAAATAATCCACCAACCATGCCAGTAACAACCCTTGCAACTTTGCATGCAGCAAAGGGCCTTGAATGGGAGCGCGTATTTTTAATGGGAGTCAGCGAAGGCTTACTGCCTCTTGAAAATAACTCAACAACTGGAGATCAAGCATCCATTGATGAAGAACGCCGCTTGTTCTATGTTGGAATTACCCGAGCTAAAGTGGATCTGCATATGAGCTATCGCGGTAAGCCCTCACGCTTTCTGGCTGAAGCTGGCCTTGTAACCTCTTAATTACGTATGTATACGGCCTAATTAATTCACTTGCACCAGCAGCCACCCATGCTTTATCCTTGCACTTCAACGTTTTCATGGCGGAAACGATGATGATGAGAGGAGAAGCGAATATGTCTAACAGCTCATTCGTTCCAGCAAACGCAACGCGTTCTGCTGTAATTCCTTCTGCTCATACAACCAATAAGCCTGCATCTTGGCATACAACAAAGCCTGCGTTTTACGCAGCGTTTTATGCCGGATACGAGGCCACTGGTGGTTCTACTCGATAACATCGAATAAGAACTAGAAGCCAAAGGCCTCGAATCCACAAGGATTCGGGCCTTTTTTATTTCCCCGACAAAGAAACCACGGCAAGACCTAACAGGAAGAAGAGGTGAGAACTATGAGCGTTCTCTTCAGCGAACTACTAGTACCAGGCTGGGCAGATGAAAAGATTGGTTTAGATGCAGTTACAGGCACCTATTCCGACGGTTCATCATTTAATTTGCCATGCCATACAGCAGATCCCGAACTCTTCTTCTCTGAAGCAGAGATTGCGATTGCAGAAGCTAAGTCCCTCTGCGGTGGATGTCCTGTGCGCGCACAATGCCTTGAAGGTGCGATTTCACGAGCCGAACCTGCAGGAGTTTGGGGCGGAGAACTCTTTGAAGATGGAAAAGTGATCGCTAAGAAGCGCAAAGCTGGCCGTCCTACGTTGAGTGAAGTTGCTGCACGCGAGGAAGAAGCTGCTTAACTTGCGAATAAATTCAAATTTGTTAGCGAAGGCCACAGTGCAAAGAGAATTGAGATTGGCAAGATAAGGAAGACAACTGGAATCATCATTGAGATTTCAGCTTTACCTGCCGCATTTAAAACTCGATTGCGTTGATTGCCTCTAGCTTCAACTGCGTGGCGTGTGAGCACTTCGATAAGCGGTGCACCACGCAATGTTGCGGTGACAACTGCATCAACAAAGCGCCTAATCATTACTGATTTAACGCGGCGCCCCATTGCGTCCAGAGTTACGTGAAGCGGTTGACCAGCACGAATCTGCGCAATAACAACAGCAAACTCTCGAGAGAGCTCACCTTCGGCTGTTTCGGCAATTCGAAGCATTGATTGCATTGGTGTCTCACCCGCAGCTATTGCAAGTGTCATCATTTCGATTATTGCTGGAAATTCTGACTCAATTGCTTCTCTATGTTTTTTTATCTGAGAACTCAATTCTCTATCGATAAGAATAAAAATAATCGCTCCGGCAATCGCGGTAAATATTGCAGTAGCAAGAAGAGATTTTCCAGCGACTAACAGCAGAACCATTATGAGCGATGATCCAGATGCACAATAACCAAACTGACGGATGCGAAAATTTTGATAATCAACTTCTGTCCGCTTTCCAATTTCCTCTAAACGAGCGTGAATTCCCGTCCTATCTCGGCTAGTCAGGAGAGCCTTCTTGGAGCGCTTCTCTAGTTCAACTAGAGGCTCTAAATCATTAAATGCGATAAGAAAGGCACCGGGAACTGCAAAAAGCATTGAGATAATGATGATCCGCATCATGGACGGCTAATTTCTAATTGTGAACCACGTTTTGAATTAGATAGTTTTGTGAAAACTCTAGGCGTTTGTGGGAGGCGCCCAAGTTGATTCATCCAAAGGTATGCAAGTGCAGTCATAACTAAACCTGCTACTAAAATCATTCCTCCAGTGGGTGTTGAGAATGCAATTGCAGTACTTGGTTGTGTTGAAAGTAGGAGTAGAAGTATCCATGGAGCAGCAGCTGACATATGTGCAGAATTTTTAATCCAGCCATGCTTAACTTCGATCTCTTTTCGAAGCGCTAGGTCTTGTCTCAAAAAATCTCCAAGCGTTCTGAGTATTGAAAGTAATTCACTACCTCCTAGCGCCTTAGAAATAAGGAGAGCTTCAAATATTTGGTCACTTCCGTGGTGATGGAAAAGTGATTTTAATTCTTCTATGGCAATCTCTAAATCACCATGTCTAAAAAGTGAGTTTCTAAACTCTGCAAAGGCTGGTCTTAATACCTCTGGCCCTCTAGTAGCAAGGCCGACCAGCGACTCCGAAAGTGAGAGCCCAGATTGAATTCCAGACATTAGATGATCAATAACTTCGGGCCAAGCAGCTATCAAATGTGATTGGCTATGTGCTGTCTTAGTTTTCAGCATCACATAAGACGCCGCGGCAACTAGTACACCAAAAGCTAGCGAAATTGAATATGAAGTAGTAATGAGTAGAACCAGAGCAATAGTTAA
>CANFUR010000111.1 GCA_947450175.1 Actinomycetota bacterium
CTTACTAAAGGCTTACGCCGATGCAAGTGGAGATCAAAACCCGATTCACCAAGATGAAGCATTTGCGATCTCTGTCGGTCTTCCTAATGTTATTTCCCATGGCATGTTAACTATGGCCCTTGCCGGTAAATACATTTCCGATTGGGCGGGCGGAAGTGCTCATGTACGTGAATTCTCGGCACGTTTTATCAAGCCTGTAATAGTTCCAGCGGGTGAAAAGGTTGATTTAAGCGTTGTGGCAACAGTTACCGAAGTTGATGGCACCACTATCAAGCTCGACATCGTCGCAACATCTGCCGGGGTGAAAGTCCTGGGAATGGCAAAAGCAGTAGTCGTTAAATGAGTATTCCAGATTCAGTAACCCAATTAGCGCAAGCACGCATGGATGCACGTGCGGCCAAAGATTTTAGATTAGCCGATAAATACCGTGAAGAGCTTTTACAAGCAGGGTATGAAGTTGTAGATGTTGCAGGTGGATATGAATTAAAGCCCAAGAAGCCATATATAACTCTGGCTTACCCACGCGATATTCGCCCTATAGATCTAGAGAATCAAACGACCGTTGGAATTATTGTTGATGGATTTACTGATGATGCCCTTGAAACCGTTAAGACAATTAAAGCGAATAGTGATTGCGCAGTAGCAATTATTTCAATTGGAGATGCAGGGGCGCTCTTCGAAGAAATGGACAAACGAACTTACTTAATCTCCGTTGGACCCGGTGCAAGCTGGGCAGATTGCGCAAATGTTTTTTTGGAAAAACTATCAAGTAAGTATGTAATTATTATGGATCCATCTACTCGCTTTACTGGCGATGCAATTAAGCCAGTAGTTGCCGAATTGGAAAAAGGTGAATACGTTGCTGTTGGTTGGCGCGGTGGGTTAGTTAACTTAGAAGATGAGTGGCGAAGTGTTGATGATAAAGGTGTTGGGGAAGTTGACGTTCTCTTTTCATACTTTATGGCCTTTAACCGCGAGGCTATGACGCAGGTGGGTGGATTTAATCCTCGCGCGGTGTACTACCGAAATGCAGATATTGAATTTTCACTCAAAATCAGACAAGCCGGTGGCAAACTCTTACAGATTGATTTACCGTTAATTCAAGATCGCCATCATGGGTATCACGATGTTGACCCTGATTATCGTGACGCACAATCTAAAAAGACCTTTGACCGTATTCTTGATAAGTACAGAGGCAAAGAAGCGATTTTGTCTCCACGTCGGTAGCCTTAACCCATGACCGAGCTTTCCAATTACACCAGCTTTCACGTGGGTGGGCCGGCGCAAAAAATAGTCACCGTTGCTACTCAAGATGAAATAATTGCGGCAATTGAAGGTGCAGGCGATTCACCTATTTTAATTTTAGGTGGCGGAACTAATGTTTTAGTTTCAGACTCTGGCTTTGAAGGAACCGTAATTCGTATTGCAAATAACTCAGTGGAAGCTGAAGTTGATGCATGCAGCGGAGCAACTTTAACTATCGGTGCCGGTGAAGATTGGGATCATCTAGTTGCTACAACCATTGATAGGGGCTTTGCTGGTCTTGAAACTTTAAGTGGAATTCCAGGAACTGTAGGTGCTGCACCAATACAAAATATTGGAGCGTACGGCCATGAGATAAGTGAATTTATTACTCGAGTCCGAACTTATGATCGTGAAAAGAAAGAGATTCGTACTTTTACTAATGCAGAGTGCGAGTTTTCGTATCGTAACTCTCATTTCAAGGCTCATCCTGGTCGCTACGTTGTTTTAGAAGTTGCATTTCAGATTCGGCGCGGAGAGATGAGCGATCCAATTACATACGCTGAACTTGCAAAGAAATTAATGGTTGATATGGGAGATAAGGCTCCGGTCAATGATGTGCGTAAAGCAGTTCTTGAACTTCGCGGGGCAAAAGGAATGTTGATTAACTCAGGTGATAAAGATTCTTGGTCAGCAGGGTCATTTTTTACTAATCCAATTATTTCTCAGCAAGCCGCCGATGTATTACCCAATGCCGCACCCAAATGGCCACTCACTGATGGGCGAGTAAAAATTTCAGCTGCATGGCTAATTGAAAACTCAGGAATCCACAAAGGCGATGCAGTTGGTGGTGCCAGAATTTCTACGAAACACGTACTTGCCCTGACTAATGCAGGAAATGCAACAGCTTCTGATATTGCATCTCTTGCTCGCAAGGCCCGTGATCAGGTACAGACTACTTTTGGAATCACATTAGAAGCTGAAGTAAATCTGATTGGTCTTGAGATTTAACCTTCTGTAATAAGCTTTTTAATTCGACCAATACCTTCAACAATGTCGGCATCACTAGTTGCATATGAAAACCGAAGGTATCCAGAAGGGCCAAAAGCCTCACCAGGTACTGCTGCAACTTCTACTTCTTCCAGAATGAGCGTAGCTAATTCAGCTGAAGTTGTAGGTGTTTTTCCTCGAATAGTTTTTCCAAGTACACCTTTTACTGATGGATATACATAGAAGGCACCTTGGGGTGTTGGACAAACAAAGCCGGGGATTTCGTTGAGCAAATCAACAATTAACTTACGTCGACGATTAAATGCAACACCCATTTCATGCACAGCATCAAGATTCCCAGTCAATGCAGCAATGGCTGCACGTTGTGAAATGTTAGAAACATTTGAAGAAAGATGTGACTGCAAGTTTGTTGCTGCCTTAATTACATCCTTGGGACCAACCATCCAGCCCACACGCCAGCCAGTCATTGCATAGGTCTTTGCAACACCGTTCAAAATAATGCAAGTGTCAGCAAGACCCGGAACTAAAACTGGCAAGCTAGGCGCAGTTGCACCGTCGTATAACAAATGTTCGTAAATCTCATCAGTGATAACCCAGATATTATTTTTTAGCGCCCACTCACCAATAGCTTTTACTTGTTCAACTGAATAAACCGAACCTGTGGGATTAGATGGAGAACAGAAAAGAAGCGCTTTAGTCTTTGGTGTGCGAGCAGCTTCTAACTGCTCAACACTAACTAAATAGTTTTGTGTTTCATCGGCAAAAACCTCAACGGCTTTTCCACCAGCTAATTTGATGCACTCGGGATATGTTGTCCAAAAAGGAGATGGCAAAATTACTTCATCGCCGGGATCAATGATTGTTGCAAAGGCTTGGTATACCGCTTGCTTTCCACCGTTAGTAACAAGAACTTGATCGGCAGTAATGTCATAGTTTGAATCACGTTTTGTCTTTGCAACAATTGCTTCGCGCAGTTCTGGTAAACCTGGTGTTGGTGTGTAACGGTGATTAGCAAGAACTTTTGTTGCAGCCGCTGCAGCTTCAACAATGTAATCAGGTGTTGGAAAATCAGGTTCTCCCGCGCCAAATCCAATTACTGGACGCCCGGCAGCTTTAAGAGCTTTGGCCTTGGCATCTACGGCCAAAGTGGCAGATTCAGCGATGGCGGCGATACGCGATGAAATACGTGGAGTCATAGCCCTAAGTCTGCCGTATCTTCAGGCGCGAGTTAGACCTGAACCCCCTCTTGCCCCTACACTTCGACGCTCACGAGGGTTTGCTTTTCCCTATGGTTTTGCCATGCTCTCGCGAAGGGCAGTAGCTCAATTGGCTAGAGTTGCCGTCTCCAAAGCGGCCGGTTGGGGGTTCGAGTCCCTCCTGCCCTGCAAGA
>CANFUR010000112.1 GCA_947450175.1 Actinomycetota bacterium
GCACTCAAGCGCGTCGCAAACTACTTAGGTTTGATGGACGACCCAGAATTCGATACTCCTGTTGCTTCAACTCCTGCAGTGATGGCATCAAGTGAAGTGCGAATCAAAACTCGCGCACCACGTCCAGCTTCTTCAGTGATAACTTCGACCTCAGCAGAATCAGCGCCTCAACTAGATTTACCAGTTCTTGATCGCATAGTTACTTTGCATCCACGCTTTTATAATGAAGCTCGCACAATCGGAGAACATTATCGTTTAGGTAATCCAGTCATTATTAACTTAACAGATATGGACGAATCAGAACATAAACGTCTGGTTGATTTTGCTAGTGGTCTTGCATTTGGTTTACACGGAACAATTGAACGTGTAACTAAAAAAGTCTTTCTTTTATCACCTGCAAATGTCACAATCGATACTGAAGACAAGTCAGCAGCAGCGCAAGCAAGTTTCTTTAACCAAGGTTAATTTCACGTGCGTATCGGAACGTTGCTGGCTGACGTCCTTCAACTATTTCTATTTGCCCTACTAGCACGATTGATTCTGGATTATGTGCGAATGTTTGCACGTAATTGGCGTCCTAAAGGCATTGCCCTTCTACTCGTTGAACTTGTGTACAGCATTACCGATAAGCCGATGAGATTTGTTGGGCGTTACATCCCACCGCTTCGGTTAGGTGCAGTCAGTCTAGATCTCAGTTTTATTGTTCTCTTTTTCGGAGTCCAACTTCTTATGGGATTAGTTAGCCAGCTTTAGTAAGTTGGACAGCGATTCCAAGTTCATTATCTTCAATAGTTAGTGAAGAATTCAAAACCATAGATAGAGCCAGTACTTCATCTCTAATGTGTGATTCATCCCCGGCAATTGCCGCTGCAATTTCAGAGGAAGCGTTCCAGATAATATTGATGCGATCTGAAATTTCAAAGCCATCACTCTTTCTGCGTTCTTGAATAAAACGTATGACTTCGCGCACGTGTCCGGCCGAAAGCAAAGCGGGAGTGAGCTCTAAATCAAGAGCCACACTTTCTCCCTCATGAGATGCAACCATCCAGCCAGTCTTTGGAACCTCAGTTATAACAAGATCGTCTAGAGCGATTTCCCAACTCCCTAAAGTGGTGGTGCCGGAAGCACGCAAAGTTTTAACAAGTGAAGTGGCATCAGCTGATGCAATTGCTTTAGCAATATCTTGAACCGCGCCGCCAAATTTTGCACCAAGGCTTCTGAAGTTAGCTTTAATTGAGATATCAACTAAATCACCGTCTGCGTTGGCAATATCTTGCAAATCAACAACGTTGAGTTCATCTGCAATTTGCTCGCGCATCTGTTCTGGCAGAGAAGCCCAGCCACTGGCTGCAATGAGTGCGCGACCTAAAGGTTGGCGAATCTTGATTCCAGATTCGGCACGTGAAGCGCGTCCAAGTTCAACGATGCGTCGGGTCAATGCAACTTGGCTACCAAGTTCACGATCGATAACTGCTGCATCTGCAACTGGGAAATCTGAAAGGTGGACTGAAGCAACCGCCGATGAATCTGCGGGAATAACTAATTCTTGCCAGACTTGTTCAGTAATAAATGGAACCATCGGAGAGAGAAGTTGAGTCAGGGTTACTAAGCATTCATGGAGTGTAGATAATGCGCCGACATCACCATCCCAGAACCTGCGACGCGAACGGCGTACATACCAATTTGAAAGATCATCGATAAATCGAGCTAGTGCGCGTCCAGCAACCTGTGAATCAAAATCTGTAAGTGCGGCGTCGACTTCTTCAATCAATAGATTGAGTTCAGAAATAATCCACCGATCCATCAGTGGACGATCAGAAACTTTAGTGCGCAGACTCAAATCAAAATTTGAGGCATTGGCATAGAGCGCATGGAAAGAAACGGTATTCCAGTAGGTTAATAAAGTTTTACGAATAACTTCATTAATTGCTTCATGTCCGACTCGGCGTGCAGCCCATGGTGAACCAGCTGCCAACATGTACCAACGGACAGCGTCGGCGCCATGTTGATCCATCAACGCCATTGGCTCTAAAACATTGCCGACATGTTTGCTCATTTTGCGGCCATCTTTATCTAGAATATGACCCAGGCAAAGAACGGTTTTATATGAGGACTTATCAAAAACTAAAGTTCCAATTGTCATTAATGTGTAGAACCAACCACGGGTTTGATCTATAGCTTCGCAAATAAAGTCAGCAGGATATGACTCTTTGAATTTCTCTACTGAGCCTTCTTTATGTGGATATCCCCATTGAGCAAAAGGCATTGCACCTGAGTCGTACCAGCAGTCAATAACTTCGGGCACACGAACCATCGTTGAATCACATTCGGCACAACCAAAAGTGATGTCATCCACAAATGGGCGGTGCGGATCCAAATTTGAAAGTTCTTCTCCAGCTAATGCGCCAAGTTCAGCTAATGAATCTACACACACTTCATGTTTATTTTCACAGCGCCAAATTGGTAGAGGCGTTCCCCAATATCGATTTCGCGATAGTGCCCAATCAATATTGTTATTGAGCCAATCACCATAACGGCCCTGTTTAATAGTTTCTGGATGCCAATCAGTTGCTGCATTTTCACGCAGTAATGCATCTTTAATTGAAGTCGTACGGATGTACCACGATGGCTGTGCGTAATACATAAGGGCTGTGTGACAGCGCCAGCAGTGCGGGTAAGTGTGCTCATATGGTTGGTGCTTATATAAAACGCCCCGCGCCTTTAACTCTTTCACTAGAACTTTGTCAGAATCTTTAAAGAACATCCCGCCAACAACTGGTACTTCTTTTAAGAAATGACCATCTGGTGCTATTGGGTTAATGACAGGCAAGCCGTATGCCCGGCAAACCGCCAAGTCATCTGCGCCAAAAGCAGGGGACTGGTGAACTAGACCTGTTCCATCCTCGGTGGTGACGTATGTGGCTAAAACTACAAAATGTGAGTTTGGGATATCTACAAAATCTAATGGACGCTTATATGTTGTGCGCTCTAAATCCTTACCAAGCATTTTCTTCAGGATTTTCTTTTCACCTTTGACGCTATCAAGAAGTGCTTCGGCAACAATTAATACTTCGCTTACTTCATCAACCGTCACTTCTGCGGCAACATAGTCGACTTCTGGGTGAACTGCGATTGCAGTATTTGAAACTAAAGTCCAAGGTGTAGTTGTCCAAACAAGGAAACTAGCATTGAGCTTTACTAATTCACCAGATGTAACTGGGAATCGAACGAACACTGATGGATCAATGACTGTCTCATATCCTTGAGCTAATTCGTGATCAGAGAGTCCAGTTCCACACCGCGGGCAATATGGTGCAACACGATGATCTTGAACTAGTAAACCCTTTTTCCAGATTTCCTTAAGTGACCACCACACACTTTCAACATACTCAGGTGACATAGTCCAGTAGGCCTCATCGAAATCAACCCAAAAACCCATCCGGTGTGTCATGTCGGTAAAGGCACCAACATGGCGCTGTACGGACTCGCGACATTTATCGTTAAAAGCAGCTATTCCATATTTTTCAATATCGCCCTTGCCAGCAAAACCAAGTTCTTTTTCAACTGCAATTTCAACCGGTAAACCATGGCAATCCCATCCCGCTTTGCGGATTACAAGTTTGCCTTTCATCGTGTGAAA
>CANFUR010000113.1 GCA_947450175.1 Actinomycetota bacterium
CAAAGATCTGATGTGTGCGCAGTTCCTGCAGCCGGGGTAGTAGCAGAAGCAATGGTGGCATTGGTTTTAGCAGAAGCGGTGCTTGAAAAATTCGGTGGTGATTCAGTAACTGAAACTCGTCGCAATTTCACAAGCTATATGCAGAACTTAAACTTCAAGTAAAAATGCCACGGATAATATTGATCGGTCCACCAGGTTGCGGGAAATCAACTGTTGGACAGGCACTCGCAGATAAATTAGATTGTCAGTTTGTTGATACTGATTCTGTTGTTGAGCAGGAATACGGGCATACAATCTCCGACATCTTTGTAGATGAAGGCGAGGCGTTTTTTCGTGATTTAGAGTACAAAGCCCTCGAAGATTCATTGCAGATTCCTGATTGTGCGTTGGCTTTAGGTGGTGGTGCCCCGATATCCCAAAGGGCGCAAGACCTACTTTCACAATGCAATTCTCCGATTATTTTCTTAGACGTCTCATTGGCTGTTGCTGCGCCTCGTGTTGGTTTCAATAGGGATCGACCTTTATTGCTCGGCAATCCACGCGCGCAATGGCAAGAGTTAGCGCAGACCCGTCGACCAATATATGAATCTTTAGCCACCGAAACTATTAAAGTTGATGGCATGTCAGTTGAAGAATTGGTAACAATGATCGCGGAGAAGATTTGATGCATACAATCCGCGTTCGATCTGAACATGAATACGACGTAGTGGTTGGATGCCAATGGCAGAGTTCTTTCGTACAACAAGCAAGTTCTCACACTCGCATCGCAGTAATTTTTTCTGCAACGATGAGAGAGCAAGTAAAGGGTTTGAGCGCTGGTGATTCTGAAATACATTTCTTCGAAGTTCCAGATGGAGAAGCAGCCAAGACTTCGGCCACATTGCAGTCTTTGTGGGACTGGCTTGGAGCTGCTGGGTTCACTCGCTCAGATTTAATTGTCGGAGTAGGCGGCGGGACTATCACCGATTTAGCTGGCTTTGCTGCTGCAACCTGGTTACGAGGCATTAGTTGGATTGCAGTGCCCACCACGGTTGCGGGCATGGTTGATGCTGCAGTTGGTGGTAAAACTGGAATCAATAGTGATTACGGAAAAAATCTCATCGGTGCCTTTCATTCTCCTAAGTCCGTACTTATTGATACTTCTTGGCTTCACACGCTCTCAGATCGAGATTTCGCTGCCGGTTTAGCCGAGGTCATTAAGTCTGGATTTATTGCGGATGTGGAGATTTTGGAGAAAATCTCTGGAAAAGACCTTGTTCAGATTCGTTCCGATGCAGAGCTTGTTGCCGATCTTATTATTAGATCCGTAGCGGTTAAGGCACACGTCGTCAGTACAGATTTCAAGGAAAGTTTTAATCGAGAAATATTGAATTACGGACACACGTTGGCACATGCAATCGAGATCGACAGCAAGTATTCAATCCGCCATGGAGAAGCTGTATCGATTGGTTTAGTTTTCGCCGCTGAATTAGCCCAGGTTAAAGGTTTGTTGAGCAAGTCTGTCGTTGACCAGCACCGTCAAATTTTGGAAACCGTAGGGCTACCCACTACTTACCCCCGAGATGCCTGGCAGAAATTATTTCCATTATTGGCCCTAGATAAGAAATCTCGCGGCCACTTACTTCGTTTTGTAGCATTGAGCGCGGTTGGCACAGTCATTCGTATTGAAGATGCAAATGAAAGCGAACTAACTCAAGCTTATGAGAGAATTAGTTCATGAAGATAATCGTCATTAATGGCCCTAATTTAGCGCGTCTAGATATTCGCGACTCTTCAATTTATGGAGATCTCAATTACTCGGAGTTGAAATCTCTTATTGAAAGCTCTGCCAAGAACGTTGGTTTTGCGGCAGATGTGCGACAGAGCAATGATGAGGCCACAATTATCGGGTGGCTTCATGAAGCCGCTGATTCGAAAATCCCAGTAATTATTAATCCAGCAGCGTTTACACATTATTCATATGCCATACGCGATGCAGCAGAACTGTTAACGGCCCCACTTATTGAAGTCCATTTATCGAATCCGATGGCGCGTGAAGAGTTTCGCCATACATCGGTAATCTCAGGTGTAGCTAATGGGACTATCGCTGGATTTGGTCCGAATTCATATGTTTTAGCGATTAACGCCCTCAAAGCCCTGCTTGGCTAAGTGCGAAAAAAGCTCACGTAATACGGGTATCCTTAACCTCTTGCCGTTGAAAACAATGGCCGATAGTCATTACCTATAGACATGAGTGGAGTTTGAATCGTGGCAACAACAGCCGATCTAAAAAATGGAATAACACTGGACATGGATAACGCACTATGGACCGTTGTTGAATTCCAACATGTTAAGCCAGGCAAAGGTCCAGCTTTCGTTCGTACAAAGCTCAAGTCGGTTTTAACTGGAAAAGTTATTGATCGAACATTTAACTCAGGCGTAAAAATTGAAATCGCAATTCTTGAAAAGCGCGATATGCAGTATTTGTATAAAGAGGGCGATGATTTCGTATTCATGGACAGCAAGACGTTTGATCAGATGACGATTGCCCAAGCCGTGGTTGGAGATATGGCAAATTACATGCTTGAAAATACTGATGCCGTAGTAGCAGTCAACGAAGGCAATCCTTTGTATATCGAATTAGCAGCATCAGTGCCTTTGCGTATTACGTACACCGAGCCAGGAATCCAAGGCGATCGTTCATCCGGTGGCACTAAACCTGCAACGGTGGAAACTGGAATCGAAATTCAAGTACCTTTGTTTATCAAGCAAGATGAAGTTGTCATGGTTGATACGCGTGATGGGTCATACCAAGGCCGCGCTAACTAGTGTCAGCTCGTAGTAAAGCCAGAAAACAAGCTTTAGATTTACTTTTTGAAGCCGATATTCGGGCTACTAATGTTGTAGACCTGCTCAACCTGCGTGATGTGGTCGAAGAAGGTCCAGATGCCAGACCTATTCGTGAGTACACGCGTTCACTTGTCATTGGCGTAAATGAAAATGCGCGAAAAATTGATGAGCTCATTACGACCTATGCCCAGGGCTGGGATATGGATCGATTACCGAATGTTGATCGAAATATTCTGCGGCTTGGAATCTTCGAAATTTTGTGGGCAAGTGAAATTCCTGATGGAGTCGCAATCGATGAAGCATTGGATCTTGCTAAAGAACTGTCGACGGATGATTCGGCCGGTTTTATTCATGGTGTTTTAGGCAGAATCTCTTCCCTTAAAGAAAACCTATCTATCTAGTTGTAATGAGCAGTTTGTGCTCGTCTAGAAAACGAACGAGTTCATCGTGCGTACAACCGATAGTGATAGTTAAGTAGTCACAATCCTTTTCCCGTAGCGAGAGCACCTCGCCATTAAAGTCCTGACGAGCCTTGATAATCCCAGTGATAAAGGAAAGCGTGATCCGCTCTATCCCGCAGTTCTGACTTTCGTCCCCTTGCAAAATCTGCTTGGCTTTTCTTAAATCGATCACAATTTTCCTAGTGTTAACGCCGGTTGGTGATACCCCCGTTAAAAGATAGGAGAGTGGTATCTCATAAAACTGGGCAATTTCAATCGCTTTCTTCACGGTCAAAGCACGATCCCC
>CANFUR010000114.1 GCA_947450175.1 Actinomycetota bacterium
GCTTGGAAGGCTGGGGCTCTACCATTGAGCTACACCCGCAGGGGTGTCTAGGGGCTAAAGGTACTGGGTCGGTAAGAGATGAGTGAAATCTCATCTAGACTCTCGCTTTGCGCCTCGGGGCGTAGCGTAGTGGCTAGCGCGCCTGCTTTGGGAGCAGGAGATCGGGAGTTCGAATCTCCCCGCCCCGACCAGTTCCTTTTAACTCAAAACTTACTTTAGGAGTATTTGTGAAGAGCACTATCGAGACCCTTTCACCAACTCGTGTTCGTCTCGATATCGAAGTTCCTTTTAGCGAAATGTCATCACATGTAGCTGATGCATATAAAAAAGTAGCTACACAAGTAAACATTCCTGGATTTCGTAAAGGCAAAGTTCCTGCATCAATGATTGATCAGCGCGTAGGTCGCGGAACTGTTTTGGACGAGGCAATCAATGCAGCACTTCCAGATTTCTATGGTCAGGCAGCTCGTGAACACACAGTTGCTGTTATTGGTCGCCCAGTTGTAGATGTTAAAGAATTTGTAGATAACGAGAAGCTTGTATTTACTGTTGAAGTAGATGTTCGCCCAGAAGTAGTTTTGCCAGATTTTTCAAAGATTGTTGTCGAAGTTGATGACGTAACAGTTTCTGAAGAAGATATTGACGAGCAAGTTGAATTATTACGTACACGTTTTGGAACACTAACAACTGTGGAACGTGCAATTGCTAATGGTGACTTTGCAACTCTAGATATGAATGCCTTTATTAATGGCGAAAGCGTTGAAGGCGGACAAGCCAATGATCTTTCATACGAAGTTGGTTCAGACAAGATGATCCCTGGACTTGATGAGATTTTGATCGGTATGAATGTTGGCGACACTAAGCGCTTTGATACCGAACTTGTTGGACAACAAGAGGGCGAAAAGGGCGAAGTAGAAGCAACAGTTAAGGCAGTTAAAGAACGCGAACTCCCTCCTGTCGATGATGCATTTGCCAAGCTTGCTTCCGAATTTGATTCACTTGCAGAACTTCGTGAAGATTTCCGCGAGCGCCTTGGCCGAGTTAAGAAGATGGAACAAGGAACGCAGGCACGTGATCGTCTTGTTGAAAAACTTTTGGCAGATCTTGATATTCCGGTCCCAGAAAATCTTGTTGATGCAGAAGTCAATGACCACCTTGAAGGTGAAGGCCGCATGGAAGATGACGTACACCGCGCTGAAGTTGATGGCGAAGTACGTGCATCACTTAAGTCAGATTTCTTGCTAGATGCCATCGTTCAGACTGAGGATGTTCAAGTCACTGAAGTTGAATTAACTGAATACTTGGTTCGTACCTCACAGCGCTATGGAATGGCTCCTCAGCAATTCGCTGAAGAACTTCAAAAGGCTGGCCAGATTTCACAGTTGGTTGCAGAAGTTACTCGCGCAAAAGCGTTGGCATCTGTTCTGGGTCGCGTGACAGTAAAAGATGCTTCTGGCGCAGTTATCGATCTAGAAGCTTTGCGTCCACAGCCATCGCCTGCTGATCTGGTTGATGAAGCTCCAGCTGTTTCTGAATAATTTAGCCTCATCGCTTTAGCCCTGAGCGAACATCAGCCACTTCACGCTCCTTTTTGACGATATTGGGAAGCATTTAGTCCACAACATTGTTAAGGTCACTACAGGTAATGAATACAGGAGGCAATTGACGTGGATTTAGAAAGCAAAATGAAGGACCAGATTTACAACCGCTTGCTCGAAGAGCGCATTGTTTTCTTGTCAGGTGAAGTCCGCGATGACATGGCCAACATGGTTTGTGCTCAATTACTTCTTCTATCTTCTTTGGATCCAAAGAAAGATATTTTCTTGTACATCAACTCACCAGGTGGATCTGTAACTGCGGGTATGGCCGTCTTCGACACCATGCAGTTAATTCCAAATGATGTTGCAACGGTTACCTTTGGAATGGCCGCATCAATGGGTCAGTTCCTTCTTACATCAGGAGCAAAGGGAAAGCGTTATGCAACCAAGAGCTCTCGCATCTTGATGCACCAGCCACTAGGTGGAATTGGTGGAACCGCGATTGATATTCGTATTCAGGCTGAACAAATGGCGATTACAAAGCAAACTCTTTCAGAGCTAAATGCTTTGCACACTGGTCAAACTCTCGAAAAGATTCTTGCAGACTCAGATCGTGATAACTGGTTCAACGCCGGTGATGCAAAGGATTATGGCTTTGTGGATCACGTTGTAACTTCATTGGGACAAATCACTGGAGGAAAAGAGTAATGACTATTCAAGAGATTAACTCACGTTACGTTCTTCCAACTATTGAAGAAAAAACTGCGTATGGATACAAGCGTCAAGATCCCTACACAAAGCTTTTTGAAGAGCGCATCATTTTCATGGGTCAGCCAATCGATGACACTGTTGCTAACGATGTTATGGCTCAACTTTTGACTCTGGAATCTATGGACCCAGATCGCGACATCATGATTTACATCAACTCACCTGGTGGATCTTTCACTGCGCTAACAGCTATTTATGACACCATGCAGTTTGTACGCCCAGACATCAGCACAATTTGCTTGGGTCAAGCAGCATCTGCGGCAGCAGTAATTCTTGCTGGCGGTGCAAAGGGCAAGCGTTACGCACTTGAGCACTCACGTATCTTGATTCACCAACCTTCTTCAGAAGGTGGTGGCCAGGCATCTGATATCGAAATTCAAGCTCGCGAAATCGATCGAATCACTCGCCTGCAAGAAGATCTCTTGTCACGTCACGTAGTGAAGTCATCTGAAGAAATTCGCAAGGATATTGAACGCGACAAGATTCTTACAGCGGCAGAAGCGGTTGAGTACGGAATCATTGATCAGGTTTTGGCATCACGTAAGGCTAAACCAGCCAAGTAAAACATTTGCATGAAACTATTTGAGGCGGGTTCCCTTTGGTCATACAAGGGGTACCGCCTCTTTTGGTTTTCTACAACAATTTTTGTATTAGGTGCATCAGCATTTCCAATTGCACTTGCTGTAACAGTTCTTGATGCAGGTGGATCTGCTACTTCTTTAGGTTTAATTCTCGGAGCACGAATACTTGCAAGCGTTGTATTTGCTCCAATTGCCGGCGTTTGGGTAGATCGGTTGCCTCGCAAGCAAGTGATGATTATCGCCGATCTATTTAGAGCAGTTGTGGTTTTTTCAATGGTATTTGTTTCTGCTCCAACACTTCCAAGTTATATCCTGGGTATTGCAGTACTTCTAGTTGGTATTGGCGACGCATTTGGCGCATCGGCTGCTGGTGCAATCATGCCTAGCTTGGTTCCTGAAGATAAATTGCCGGCCGCAAATGTTGCGCGCAACATTGTTGTTCGAACTGCAACGATTCTTGGTCCAGGCATTGGCGGAGTATCAATTTTCTTATTAGGTGGTCGACTTACCTTTTTATTTACCGCACTTGCTTTCGTCCTCGGCACTTATTTTTTGAGCAAAATTCAAGAAGATATCAATGGTGACAAGAAACCTCAGGAGAGATTTTTGGTTGAGCTTCGTGAAGGTCTGCGTACGGTGCGCGATCTTCC
>CANFUR010000115.1 GCA_947450175.1 Actinomycetota bacterium
CAATGGGCCCAGGAATGGGAATGGGCGGCAAAATGGGTGGACACGGCTTCAATCACTAATTTATGTAACGTTTGACCCTCCTAAGAAAGAAAACCCGCCACATACTTGAGAATATGGCGGGTTTTCTTTATGTCTACAACGTTAATGGCAAGATAAGGCTATGAATATTCATATTGGCAGCGATCATGCAGGCCTTGAATTAAAAAACGCCCTTGTTCAATATCTAGAAACAAAAGGCCATGTAGTCACCGACCACGGGCCACATGAATATGACGCACTTGATGATTACCCAGATTTTTGTATACCTGCAGCAATTGCAACAGTTGCAGATAAAGGGTCACTTGGCATTGTTTTAGGTGGTTCTGGAAATGGTGAGCAAATTGCAGCAAATAAAGTTAAAGGTGTTCGCGCTGCACTTGCCTGGAGCATTGATACAGCCAAACTTGCCAAAGAACACAACAATGCAAATGTTGTTGGAATCGGAGGCCGGATGCACTCAATCGATGAATGTAAAGCGATTATCGATGCATTCATTGAAACGCCGTTTACTAACGATGAACGCCATGTTCGGCGAATTAATAAAATTACTGCTTACGAAAATACATTAAATCAGTAACTTGGTGATCTTTGTCGATCCCCTGACCTTCAAAACGAGTTACTGGGCGTGAATCAGGTTTATCAATGACTCCCCCGCTAAATAATGCTGAACCTGCAAATACTTCTTCGATATGAATTGCGTATGGCACCCAGTCGGTTGCAATATGAATGAATCCACCCTTTTTTAGCTTTGGGTGAATCAATTCCAAAAATCCATTATTAACAATTCGGCGCTTGTTATGTTTTTTCTTGGGCCAAGGATCTGGAAAATATAGGTGAATTCCATCGAGTGACTCATCTTCAAACATGTGTGGCAAGACAATATGTACATCGTCTTCAATGACGCGAAGGTTTTTTAAATCGTGCTCCACTATGCGACCTAATAATTTGCCAATTCCTGGAGGGTGCACATCAACGGCGATGTACCCGTTCATAGGGTGATTCTTAGCGATGATTGCAGTGGCTTCCCCCATGCCAAAACCGATTTCCATAATGATTTTTTCACTCGTTGGGAAAATTTCTTTTAGATTTACTTTCTTATCTTCGACCTTGATCCCAAAAATGGCTTGCAACTCATCTTTTGCCGCTCGTTGGGCCTGAGTAATGCGAGAGCCCCGAATGCTGTAGCTACGTACCGATGGGCGTTCCATGACCTAACTCTGTCATGGTTGGATTAGAACCTACAAAAGCGCCAACCATTAAGGGAGTCACAAGTGCCAGGTCTGAATTTGAGCCGTACTGAAGCTAAAGATCGCGCAGATCATCTTTATGTAAACAGCTATGCGGTGACTCTAGATGTGACAAAGGGCGAAGAAACCTTTTATTCAAAATCTGAAGTTTCATTTACTTGCAATAAGCCTGGTTACTCAACCTTTATCGATGCCGTAGGCCGCTCAGTCATTAGTGCCACACTTAATGGCGCAGCCGTTGATGTTTCAAACTTTGATGGTGAAAGTATCTTCCTTAAAGATTTAGCTGCAGACAATGTTTTGGTTATTGAAATTGAAGCAGAGTATTCAAAATCAGGTGAAGGTCTACAGCGTTCAGTTGATCCAGCCGACGGTGAGGTCTACTTATATTCACAAGGTGAAACTGCGCATATCCGCAACATGTTTGCATGTTTTGATCAGCCATCTCTAAAAGCAACTTTCTCATTAACCGTTACCACCCCTGGTCACTGGCAGGCTGTTTCGAATAATCCTGTTGAATCTAAAACTGCAAAAGGTGACCTGCTTGAATGGAAGTTCACAACCACTCCGCGTATCCCTACATATTTAGATGCACTCATCGCCGGGCCATATTCATCTGTCCATGACGTCTACAAGGGTAAAAAAGAAATTCCTATGGGAATCTACTGCCGTAAGTCAATGATGCAATATTTAGATCCAGAAGATATTTTCCTGATTACTAAGCAAGGCTTTGAGTACTTCGAAAAAGTTTTCGGTTTGGCCTACCCTTTTGAAAAATACGATCAAATCGCGGTCGTTGACTTTAACTTTGGCGCAATGGAAAACGCTGGCGCAGTTACTTTCCGCGAAGACGTACTAGTTTTCCGTTCTCACATGCCAGAAAAATCTTATCTTTCTCGCGCCAACACAATCCTGCACGAAATGGCACATATGTGGTTTGGCGATATGGTCACAATGTTTTGGTGGGATGACCTATGGCTCAATGAATCATTTGCAGAATGGTCTTCGTATTTAGCTCTATCTGAGGCAACTCGTTTTAACGGCGCCTGGACTGAGTTCAATAGCGCACGTAAGAACTGGGCATATCGCCAAGATCAACTGTCTTCTACGCACCCAATCATTGCCGACATGGTTGATATGGAAGCGGTTAATGCCAACTTTGATGGCATCACATATGCCAAGGGTGCTTCTGTTTTGCACCAATTAGTCGCCCACGTTGGCCGTCCGCAATTCATTGAAGGTTTGCAAAAGTATTTTGCTAAGCATGCATGGGGCAACACAACACTGAATGATTTATTAGTTGAACTTGAAACTGCCAGTGGCCGCAAACTAGATGCTTGGGTTAACACATGGCTTCTTACTGCAGGTGTCAATACTTTGCGCCCACAGCTAGAAGTTGATGGTGATACCTATAAGAGCATTGTTATTTCGCAAGAAGCTCCATTGGTACCGCAGGGTTCGAAGGAACTTCGCCCACATCGTTTAGCAGTTGGTCTCTATGACATCAATGCAGGTTCTCTAAATCTGCGCAAAACTGTTGAGCTTGATGTGGTTGGTGCAAGCACTGTAGTTACCGAACTTGCCGGAGAAAAGACCGCGGATTTATTGCTCATCAACGATCGCGATCTTTCATATGCCAAACTGCGCTTTGATGAACGCTCTATTGCAACGCTCAAGAAATACCTAGGTCGCCTCAATGATCCGCTAGCACGCGCAGTTACTTGGGCAGCGATTTGGGATATGCACCGTGATGCAGAAATCTCTTCTGCAGATTTTATTGAAATCGCCCTCTCTGGCTTAGCCGGTGAAACCGATGATGCAATCGTTAATATTGTTATCGGTCAGCTTGGTACATCAGTTGAGGGTTATTCATCTGATGCTAATCGCAATAAATATCGCGAACAATTAGCTGATGGTTTCTGGAACCTTCTACAAGCCAGTGCACCTGCCGGTGATTTACAGCTTCTATACTCACGTGCTTTTGCAGCAAATGCTCACACTCAAGAGCAGATTGCAAAGGTTCGAGGAATTCTTAATGGTGAAATAGCTGGGCTTATCGTTGATGCTGATCGTCGATGGGACTTCCTAATTGCATTAACTGAGCGCGGCGCTACGACCCGAGCCGA
>CANFUR010000116.1 GCA_947450175.1 Actinomycetota bacterium
TATCTAGAAGGTTGTTTTTCTTACAGAGCAGAGAATGGGGGATTAACCTGAAAAGAGACCTTGGAGAACATGTGTGCAGATGAAGAGTTCTCGCAGAAAGTACTTAGTTCTTTATTAAAAAAGCCTGTGCAAGGAACAAAGCCCGTACCAATTGGCACGGGCTTTGTTTTAAGGTGCGTTTTTAGATGTCGTAATAAAGTTCGAATTCAGCTGGATGCGGACGCAGGCGAACATAATCAACTTCTTGCTTACGCTTGAATTCGATCCATGTTTCGATGAGATCCTTGGTAAATACTCCACCCTTAAGTAGGAACTCATGGTCGCGCTCTAAGTTATTAAGCACTTCATCAAGTGAACCTGGAACTTGTGGAATAGCTGCCGCTTCATCGCCAGTTAATTCATACAAATCTTTATCTACTGGAAGTGGTGGTTCGATCTTATTGATAATTCCATCAAGACCGGCCATCAACATCGCAGCAAATGCTAGATATGGATTGGATGAAGGATCTGGGCAACGGAACTCAATGCGCTTTGCCTTTGGATTGGATCCTGTAATTGGGATACGGATACAAGCTGAGCGGTTACGAGCTGAGTAAACAAGGTTTACTGGTGCTTCATAACCTGGAACTAAGCGGCGGTATGAGTTAACGGTTGGGTTAGTGAAAGCAAGCAATGACGGAGCGTGCTTTAACAAACCACCAACATAGTGACGTGCCATCTCTGAAAGATCGCCGTAACCATCACCGAAGAACAATGGCTTGCCATCTTTCCAGAGTGATTGGTGAACGTGCATACCTGAACCATTATCACCAAAGAGTGGCTTAGGCATAAATGTTGCAGTCTTGCCGCCTTGCCATGCAGTGTTACGGATAACGTACTTAAACTTCATTACATCATCACCAGCATGCAAGATATCGCTGAAGCGATAGTTGATCTCCATCTGACCGGCAGTACCAACTTCATGGTGTGAGCGTTCTACAAGTAGTCCAACTTTTCCAAGTTGCATAACCATTTCATCGCGAAGATCAGCAAACTGATCTGTTGGTGAAACTGGGAAATATCCACCCTTTACGCGCGTACGGTAACCGCGGTTAGGAGTGCCATCTGCATCTTCTTTAATTCCTGTATTCCATGCACCTTCATAAGAATCAATCTCATGATAAGCCGTGTTGATATCTGTCTTAAAGCGAACACGATCAAATACATAGAACTCAGCTTCTGGTGCAAAGAATGCTGTGTCAGCGATTCCTTGTGCGCGCATGAAGTCAACTGCTTTAGCAACAACACCACGAGGGTCACGGCTATAAGCTGAGTTATCAACTGGGTTATGAACAGAGAAGATAATGATCAGAGTCTTCTCTTTGCGGTATGGATCAAGGTATGCAGATTCTGGAACTGGTAGCAGTTTCATATCTGATTCATGGATTGACTGGAATCCACGAATTGATGAACCATCAAACATCAAACCATCGGTAAAGACGGCTTCATCAAATGATTCAACCGGAACGTTGAAGTGGTGCTGAATGCCTGGAAGGTCAGTAAAGCGAACATCAACTAGCTTTATGTCTTCCTTTTTAATATATGCAAAAATTTCTGCAGAGTTCTTAAACATGCTTCTCCCAATTCACATGGATACATTTATATGTGTATCAGCGCAGACATTCTCGACTTTGAGCCCTCTGCTTAGTGCCCCAAATATAAGTCGCAAAAGGCAAAATGGCCTAACCGCCCTGTTACATCCATGTTAAGAATTTAAAGGGCGTTAGGCTTAGGGCCATGTTCCCATTCATCCGAACCACGTATGGGCGTCGTATGGCGGCCTTGGCCCTTGATTGGCTCGCCTGTTATGCCATCGTGGCAGCTTTTAGCGGTGGAATCGCTCAGATGAGCCCCAACCATTCGCTGTATGTGCTCATCATGTTCTTTGCGCAGACCTGGATTCTTATTTCGTTACAAGGTGCAACGTTGGGTCACCGTATCTTTGGCATGAAAGTTGTGCGCTTTAAAGATGGGGGACCGGTAACTGTCCGCCAGGGACTTATTCGAACAATTCTATTAGTGCTTGTAGTTACGGCAGTAACTTTTGATGAAAATGGTCGCGGAATCCACGAACGATTAAGCGGATCAGTTTTAACAAGAAGTTAGTGCACTTTTGATTCAATAAAGTATGGAGCGCCTACACTTGGAACATGATTGGCTCACTGGCGCTTGTTGGTTCAGGTGAGTATTTGCCTGCTATGGCCCAATTTGAGAAATCTCTTGTCCACGATGGTGTTAAAAATGGCAAAGAGGCTAGGTATCTACAAATTCCTACTGCCGCCGGACGCGATAGCGAGGATCGCCTGGAGTATTGGAAAGAACTCGGTTTTGCCCAAGCAAAAAGTATTGGAGTTGAGGCAACTTATCTTCCGATTTACACACGTGAAGATGCATTCAAGCAAGAACATGTAGATGCAGTGGCTAACAGCGCTCTGATGTATATGTCTGGTGGAGATCCGCATCATTTGGCGCATGTTTTAACTGATACTCCGGTGTGGTCTGCAATGGTTGAGAATTGGAAAACTGGGGCATCACTTGCTGGATGTAGCGCTGGCGCAATGGTTCTTAGCGCCCATATTCCAAACTTTCGATTGTTAAAAAAAACGCCAACTGCGGGTCTAAATCTACTTCCTGAAGTTCGTGTGATTCCACATTTCAATAAGTTCTTCAAATGGATTCCAGAAAGTGCGGCAAAGGTTTTATTGCATGTACCCGATAACTCAATTTTGATTGGCGTGGATGAGTTAACGGCTATCGTTAAACGCTCTGGTGAATCAGAGTGGCTTGTAGTTGGAGAAGCCAAAGTGCACGTTTTAAGCGGTTTGCCAGATCAGCAATTGAACGACGGAGAAAGAATTAACCTTTCAATCCTTTAAGCAACCTAGTTATTAGCGGATTTTTGGAGCGCGAGTTGGCATAGGGCCTTTTGGAATTGGCATAGATAATCCACCAACAGCCTTTAGGCGCGCACGAACTTCACGCATTTGATGCGCCGTTAATTTCTTTGGTTGCTTTTGCAAATGCTTTTGCAATTTACGTATCGAGATTTGCCCAGGCCCATCACCAACAATTACTTCAATTACAGGTACACCCGGAGCAAAACGTTCGGTTTTCTTGTGTTCATCTTGCAAAAGCTGGCGAACTGTATTGGGTGAACCTTCTCCAGTGAGCACAATTCCTGCACGACCAACACTTCGGTGAACCATGTCTTGGTTGCGTGAAACTGCCACTGCTGGAGTTGTTGTCCATCCTTTGCGAATTGCCATCAACACACTTGCACCCGCACCAATCTGACCTTCAATTGACGAGTATGCCGCACGTCCTGCAACGCGAGTAAAGACGAGAAGAGTAGCTAA
>CANFUR010000117.1 GCA_947450175.1 Actinomycetota bacterium
CCGCCAGTTGGTGCACGGAATCCACCACGTTCAAATAATGAACGGGCTTCATCGTATTCAGCGCGCTTTTTAGAATCAGACAAGATTTCATAGGCTTCAGAAACGGCTTTGAACTTCTCTTCTTTAGCAGTATCCCCATGGTTTGTATCAGGGTGTAGATCTTTAACAAGGCTTCGATACTTACGTTTAATCTCATCGGCAGCAGCCTTCTTATCTACTCCAAGGACCTTATAAAAATCCTTTTCGTATAGATCTTTGGCTGCCATTTGTAATTATTCTCCCGCTGGATCAGTTACAGAAACACGAGCTGGACGAAGAATACGTTCTTTGAATTTATATCCTGGCTGCAAAATCTTTGAAGCAGTTGGTACTGCAACATCGGCAGAAGTTTCATGCATCAGCGCTTCGTGAATTTGTGGATCAAAGGCTTCGCCTTCGGTTCCATATTTTTCTAGGCCAATACGCGAAACAATTGAATTAAGTTGATCGGCAACTGCTTTAAAGCCACCAGTTAATTCACCATGTTTTTCAGCGCGATCAACGTCATCAAGAAGTGCAAGCAGTTCAGTCAGAACTGCGCCAATAGCCATTTCGTGAGCAAGGGAACGATCACGTTCTACGCGTTTACGGTAGTTAGCGTATTCAGCTTGAAGTCGTTGTAAATCACTAGTTAACGCAACTACCGGATCAGTTTCCTGATCCGGTGCTGCGTCTATAGTCTCTACAGTTTCACCAGTTGGTTCACTTTCAGTTGTCACTACGCTTCCTCTATTACTTCAGCGTCTTCTACACCATCTTCGCTTGCAGTTGATGCGGCACCTTCATTCTCCGAAGCAGCTTCTGCTGCAGCACCTGCGTATAACGCAGCGCCAAGAGCTTGGCTAACAGTTGCAACTTTTTCGGTCGCTGACTTAATCATTTCGTAGTTAGAACCACCAAGAGCAGTTTTTAATTCTGCAAGTGCGGCTTCAGTTTCTGTCTTCTTCTCAAGAGCATCACCGGTAGACAATTTTTCTTCATTGTCTTTGATGAACTTCTCAGTTGAATACATAAGTGAATCGCCAGCATTGCGAATCTCTGCTTCTTCTTTGCGCGCGCGATCTTCTTCGGCGTGTGATTCGGCATCAGACATCATGCGCTCGATTTCTTCCTTAGAAAGTGCAGAGCCACCAGTAATGGTCATGCTCTGTTCTTTTCCAGTTCCAAGATCTTTTGCAGAAACATGAACGATTCCGTTTGCATCGATATCGAATGTAACTTCGATTTGAGGAATTCCACGTGGTGCTGGTGGCAGACCTGTTAGTTCGAACATGCCGAGCTTCTTGTTATAAGCCGCCATTTCGCGCTCACCTTGGTATGCCTGAATCTGCACAGCAGGTTGGTTGTCATCGGCAGTTGTAAATACTTCGCTGCGTTTTGTTGGAATAGTTGTATTGCGCTCAATCAACTTAGTCATAACGCCACCCTTAGTTTCGATACCAAGTGATAACGGAGTTACATCTAGAAGTAGAACGTCTTTAACTTCTCCCTTTAGAACACCAGCTTGAAGTGATGCGCCAACGGCCACAACTTCATCAGGATTTACGCCCTTATTAGGCTCTTTTCCGCCAGTTAATTCCTTAACAAGTTCTACAACAGCTGGCATGCGAGTTGATCCGCCAACAAGTACAACGCTTTCGATTTTGCTAATTGGAATTCCAGCATCTTTAAGAACTGCTTGGAAAGGCTTCTTGCAACGTTCTAGTAACGCAGCAGTTAACTGCTGGAACTGTGCACGTGTAATTGTTTCATCAAGAAACAGAGGGTTCTTTTCAGCATCGACGGTGATGTATGGCAGATTGATTGATGCAGACTGTGATGATGAAAGTTCAATCTTTGCTTTTTCAGCAGCTTCACGAATACGTTGCATCGCCATCTTGTCTTTAGTTAAGTCAATTCCATTTTGTGAACCAAAAGTTGTAACTAGGTGATCAACCAAAGCCTGATCCCAGTCGTCGCCACCAAGGTTGTTATCACCATTAGTTGCTTTAACTTCAACAACTCCATCGCCGATTTCAAGAAGTGAAACGTCAAAAGTTCCACCACCTAAGTCGAAAACAAGAATTGTCTGTTCTTTGTCCGCTTTATCAAGGCCATATGCCAGCGCTGCTGCAGTTGGTTCGTTGATAATGCGCAAGACATTAAGGCCAGCAATTTCGCCAGCTTCTTTAGTTGCTTGTCGCTGTGCATCATTAAAATATGCAGGAACAGTAATAACGGCATCCGTTACTGTTTCGCCTAAATAAGATTCGGCATCGCGCTTGAGCTTTTGTAATACGCGTGCTGAAATTTCCTGTGGTGTGTATTTCTTGCCATCGATATCGATGGTCCAGCTAGTTCCCATGTGACGCTTGACTGAACGAATCGTGCGATCCACATTTGTTACTGACTGGCGTTTAGCCACTTCACCAACAAGGACTTCGCCATTTTTTGCGAAAGCGACGATCGACGGGGTCGTACGGGCGCCTTCAGCGTTGGCGATAACGGTGGGTTCTCCACCTTCCAAGACCGATACGCAACTATTAGTGGTACCTAGGTCGATTCCAACTGCTCTAGCCATGTAAGTAGTACTCCTTTTATCTACGCTCGAGCCTGGGGTAGGGTCGAGGACTGCTTGAAACCTGAGCCCAGTGTACCCAAAAGGTTGAGTCGTAGCGACTCAGGTTTGCTACTTAGAGAACGGTGACCCCTTCGGCTTTATTCCCTACCCTTACCCCATGAACTTAACTCTTGCTGCTATTTCCTACGGAATCACGATCTTCGCCCTTGGCCTTTTGACCGTTCGAGTCCGCCAACTATTAGCAATCTATAAAAAGGGTGCAGCTGATCCAACACGTGGCAATGACAAAGGCATGCGCCTTCGTATGGCTTTGCGCGAAATCTTTGGTCACACCAAGATGTTTAATTTCACCGTAGTTGGTTTTGCGCACTGGTTCGTCATGGTCGGTTTCGTTGTTTTATTTGAAACATTAGTTACCGCTTACGGTCAATTACTTAATCCGCGTTTTGCATTGCCAATAATTGGTCACTTGTGGCCTTATGAATACATTACCGAACTGATTGCTTGGGCAACAGGAATCGGAATCGTTACATTAATTGGAATTCGCCAAGTAACTCGTTTACGCAATAAACGCTCACGATTCTATGGCAGCGGAATGGTGAAGGCCTATTACGTAGAATTCACAATCTTGCTCATTGTTTTCTGTGTTATTGCATTGCGTGGGCTAGAAGGTGCACTATCTGAAGAAACAACTTGGAACCGTCACTTTGTAACCACATGGTTTATCGC
>CANFUR010000118.1 GCA_947450175.1 Actinomycetota bacterium
AGAAAAACTCAATGAAATTGCTGACGGCATGGGTGCCGCCCATTTTTTTGCCACTATAAACAAGCGCTGTAAGGGCTGTCCAGTGCGTAAATCCTGTCCCGTTCAAAGTGATGGACGGACGGTGATCGAGAAATGATTCACGCCAGATACACCCCAGAAGAGATTATTGCCAAGTTACAAGCCCATCCAAAGTTTGGTTCATCCATTAAACCAGTTACAAAATATCAATCCGAAATTATTAGCAGTCCATTAGAACCATCTGTTGTGATTGCAGGCGCTGGTTCGGGTAAGACCGAAACTATGTCGAATCGTGTTTTGTATCTAGTAGCCAATGGTTTTGTTACGCCAGATCAAATTCTTGGTCTCACTTTCACGCGCAAAGCCGCAGGGGAGTTATCGGTACGTATTCGCAAGCGCTTGCGCCAATTAGCGGCACTTCCTGATTTCAAACACATTACTTCGACGTCTACTTCAGTCACCACGTATCACTCTTATGCCGGCAAATTATTAAGTGAACATGCAATTCGTTATGGCATTGATGCCGACGCTGAGCCTTTAGGTGAAGCTGCTATTTGGCAGATTGCATCAGATGTAGTGCGTAACTGGTCAGATGATTCATACCGCAATCAAAGCGCAGTAAGTACCGTCATTAAAGATTTGCTAGGGCTTTCAAAATTAATGCTCGAGCATCAAGTAAAGGCCGAAGATATCGAGCGAATTGGCAATGATGTTTTAGCAAAATTGGTACCACTCCATGGAGCAAGCAATGGAGATGTTCGGGATGTAGCAAAAGCTATGCGCCAGAGAAATTCACTCCTGCCCATGGTTGAAGCTTTTATGGATCGACGTAAAGCAGCTGGTGAGTTTTCCTTTGATGATCAGATGTCATTAGCTGCAGATATCGCACAAAACTTTGAAGATGTGGGAGTACTAGAGCGCGGAAAATTTAAAGTTGTCTTGCTCGATGAGTATCAAGACACGTCCCAATCACAAGTGCGCATGCTCTCTTCACTTTATGGCGATGGTCATCCCGTAATGGCTGTGGGAGACCCATCGCAAGCTATTTATACCTGGCGCGGTGCATCAGCCGGCACGATGGCATCTTTTGCTAAGTACTTCCCTAAGAGTTCAGAGCAATCAGGTAAAGCACAGTTCTCATTGCCAACAACATTTCGCAATGATGAAATGATTTTGACGGTTGCAAACCGAATCAGTGACGAAATTAAATCAGCGGGTGGACAGCAAGTTGTTGAACTCGAAGCACGCCCTAAAGCGGGTAAAGGCGAAGTTGCTTACGGAATATTTGAAACAATCGATGCAGAAGCTCAAGCTATTAGCGAATATGTGAGGAAGAACTGGTCGCCAAACACTGGCAAAACCTGCGCCGTGCTTGTTCGCAAACGAAGTCAGATAACGGCAATCGAAGGTGCGTTGCACGCTGCCGGAATCTCAGTTGAAGTTATTGGAATTGGTGGGTTAATTCATGTTCCTGAAGTAGCTGATGTTGTCACAATGCTCAAAATTATTACGGACCCAGATGCAGGATCTGCGCTCATGCGCCATTTAACAGGCCCACGAATTAATTTGGGCCCACGCGATATCGCAGCACTGGGCAATTTTTCACGTGATCGCGCTAAAGCATTACATGCTGATTCAAAAACTTTTATCAAGAAAATTGCTGCAGGCAACCCAGAACAATTAGAGGCCGACGACCAATTTGCTGGATCAATCATTGATGCGTTAGATGAAATTGCTGAAGCTAAGAAATTCGGCTTCAGTGATATTGGGTATCAACGCCTTGTGCGATTTGCCAGCGACTTGCGGCGATTGCGCGCACGAGCAGGCGGGCAGATCACTGATCTGATTAGTGAGATCGAAAATTACTTAACTCTTGAAAGTGAAATAACTCTTCGCGATGGAAATCAAACTGGTCGCAGGCATCTAGATCGCTTCCTTGATGAAGCGGCAAAGTTCGAGCGCACCGGCGGAACCCTGTCAGCTTTCTTAGTATGGCTAGATATTGCAGCTGACGCTGAAGGTGGATTAAAAGCAGGTGCCCCTGAAATTCGTAGCGATGTTGTGCAAATTTTGACGATACATATGGCTAAGGGCGCCGAATGGGATGTAGTTGTTGTACCGGGATTAGCCGAAGGAACTTTCCCAGGAAACAATACCGGCGACTCAGATAATTGGCTTAAGAATGAAAAGCATGTGCCCTTTGAATTACGCGGGGATGCACATGAACTGCCACATTTCTCTTTGCACGGCGTAACTAAGAACAGCGAAGCATCCAAAGTAATTAAGGCTTTTGGCAAAGATTGCACCAATAACATCAAGATGCGCGAAGAGATGCGCCTTGCATACGTTGCGGTTACTCGTGCAAAATCGCACTTACTGTGTACTACTTCTTGGTGGCGAGATGGCACCCAATCAGTTGAACCAAGCGAAATCTTTAACTTAATTGCCGGTGCAGCAAGCGGTCTAGGTGGCTTGCTGGTCAGCGATGTTGCAGCGCCAGAAGATGGCTCGGAAAATCCTACGATTAAAAATCCAATAAGTGCCAAGTGGCCCCGAGATCCATTGGGCAATTACCGCCAAGCTTTTGATGCCGCAATTGAGTTAGTAAAATCAGCACCCGTCCATTCACTACAACAATCGCAATCTGCCGAAATCAATTCCTGGATTGAAGATGCCCAAGCTCTCATCAATGAGCAGCACAAAGCTAAGAGCGAAACTATTTCAGTTGCCCTTCCTCCACGCCTTTCGACGTCCACCCTTGTTGCCTTGCACAAAGATCCGCTAGAACTTGCACTCAATATTCGGCGCCCGATGCCACGCGGTCAAGATCAATATTCACGTCGTGGAACTGCTTTCCACCTATGGGTTGAACGTCAATTTACTGATGCAGCCACATTATTTGGTGATGAGTATTTAGATTATTTGGATCCGCTCGAAGAAGATTCAAAGCTAGAAGATCTAAAGAAAACTTGGTTGGCCAGTGAATACGCCAATCGCACACCAGCTCGCGTTGAAGTTCCTTTTGAAACAACTATTGGTGGAATCTTGGTTCGAGGACGTATAGATGCTGTTTATGCAACAGCCGATGGCTTTGAAGTTGTTGACTGGAAAACCGGCTCAACAAAGCTTGATGCGTCAGCGGCAGTGCAGTTAGCGATGTACCGATTAGCGTGGGCCAAACTTTCAGGGACCGATATTTCCAAGATCAGCGCAGCTTTTCATTATGTGCCAACGTCAGTTACTGACCGCCCAGCTGATTTGCTAGATGAAGCTGCATTGATTGCCTTGA
>CANFUR010000119.1 GCA_947450175.1 Actinomycetota bacterium
AAGAGGTAAGGATGTATGACAAAACACATACCACTTACAACTAGGAGGAACGTAGTGAAGTTTTCAAAACTAACTAGCGGATCTGTTGCTGCAGCACTTGTTGTTGCACTAGCTATCCCAGCACTAAGTACTTCTTCTGCATCAGCTGCTGTTAACTACTCAAAGATCACCAACGCCTCACAAGGTGGCGGTATGGCCGGTCTTGCAGCTGCATGTAAGAAAGAAGGACAGCTCAACGTAATCGCTCTGCCTCATTACTGGGCAAACTACGGCGACATGATTACAGGATTCGCAAAGACATACGGCGTCAAGGTTGACGAAGCTAACCCAGAAGGTTCTTCACAAGAAGAAATCGATGCCGCAGTCACAAATAAGGGAACTAACCGTTCACCTGACGTATTCGACATTGGTCTTGCAGTTGCAGTGAAGTACCTGAACACAGGAACTTTTGCTCCATACAAGGCAAAAACATGGCAGTACCTGCAATTCGCACAATCAATTGATCCAAGTGCACAGGTATCACCTAACTACACAGGAACCATGACAATTGGTTACAGCGGAGATTTGGGAACTATCACATCTCTAAACGATCTATTGCTTCCTAAGTTCAAGGGCAAGATTGCTCTAAACGGAGATCCACTAGGTTCTTCAGCTGCGATGAACGGTATCTTCATGATTAACAAGGCACTTGGCGGAACATTTGACGATGTTACTAAGGGAACTGCGTTCTTCAAGAAGTTAAAGGATGCAGGAAACTTCATCAACGTTAACCCAACTGAGGCAACAATCGCCTCAGGTCAGACACCAGTTGTAATCGATAATGGTTACATCCAAGCAGGCGTTGTAAAAGCCATGGCAGCAGCAGGCAAGGTATGGAAGATGTACACACCTGCAGCAGTTGGATCTACATACAACAGTGCAATTTCAGCATGGGCACCACACCCAGCATGTGCACGTCTATGGATGGAATACTCACTTGGTGAGACTGGAGCAACAATCTGGGCAACTGGTGGAGCTACTCCAACTCTATGGGTATGGCTACTAAAGACTGGTCGCGCATCAGCAGCTGGTAAAGCTGCTATCGGTGTAAGCAAGGTTGTTGCTGAAAAAGCATCAGCTGATCAGACTGCAGCAGCACGTGCTTACCTAAAGACTGCATGGCCTGCAGCTGTAGGAACAAACTAAGAAGTCAATTCAATTGACTCAGCTTCAATACAAGGGAACCGGTTCTGCCACTGGCAGGACCGGTTCTCGGTATTGGCGCAGTAAAAGCGCTTACTTAGGAGTTATTCCATTTCTAATTGTTAGTGGATTGTTTTTGCTCTACCCAACATGGAATGTTGCATCAGGTGCTTTCCAAGATAACTATGGGAAATTTAGTACTTCCACATTAAAAGAAGTTTTCAATTCAAAAGTTGCTCGTCATGCATTTGCAAACTCACTTGAAATATCAATCAAAACTGCAATCGCAGGAGCAATTTTAGGTGGCCTCTTTGCCTGGGCTATTGTTAATGGCAAACGAGATGGCTTTTTCTACCGCTTCTCTGTGGCTTTGAGCTCTGTGCTCGCCCAGTTCGGTGGCGTTATGTTAACTTTTGCATTCTTAGCAACATTTGGATTTAACGGACTTGTCGCAAACATTGCACTCAAAGTTGCACCTAATTCTTTTCTAGCGCAATCTTCATGGCTCTACGGAATGCTGGGCCTGAGTATTCTTTACACTTTTTTCCAGATCCCGCTCATGGTTTTAGTTTTCTTGCCAACTCTCGAAAACTTAAAACCACAATGGCGTGAAGCATCTGATGCCCTTGGCGGAAAGGCATGGGAATACTGGCTTCGAATTGGCATTCCAATTCTTACTCCCTCATTTGCAGGAGCCGCACTTTTACTCTTTGTTAACTCATTTTCAGCGTATGCAACTGCGCAAACCCTTATTAACCTCTCTGATTTCTTAACCCCCCTTGAAATCGCAACTGCACTAACAAGTGAAACCGGTGGATCTAATCCAGCTGAAGCTAAATCTTTATCATTTTTTATGGTTGTCGTTGTAATCATTGCAATGACCTTCTATGCCCTGCTGCGTCGCCGTGTAAGTAGATGGGAACAACGTCGATGAAGAAATCTTGGGGCGTTCGCATCTGGCGTTGGTCAATTATTTCCGTAATTGGTGCTTACTTAATGGTCCCGTTATATGCAATGTTTGATTTTTCTACAAAACCTTTTGGTTTCCAAGATAAAGGCCGCACTTTTAGAGCTTGGCAGATAATTCCTTCGCAACCAGATTTAATAACCTCAATTACTCGTTCACTTATAACTGCGGCAATTGTTATGTCTCTCATTTTGTTTCTCATTGTGCCGACGGCTATTTGGGTTCATTTAAAACTTCCTTTGCTGCGACGCCCATTTGAACTTCTATGTTTACTTCCACTTGCAATTCCAGCAATTGTTATCGTGGTTGGTATAGCACCTCTTTATCGTTGGATATCGATTCACTTAACTGAATCCCCCATCACGTTATCTGGTGTGTACTCGATGTTGATTTTGCCTTACACATACCGTTCCCTCTCTGCTGCCCTAGATGCGGTAGATATTCATACGTTGGCAGAAGCTGCCCGAACTCTTGGGGCAAACACATCGCGAGTTATCTTTGGGATCATCATGCCAACGATTAAGACTGGAATTGTTAATGGATCATTCATTGCTATTGCATTGGTGATGGGTGAGTTCACAATTTCTAATATTCTCAACTACAAGACTTTCCAAGTTGTAATTGCACAAATTGGACGCACCAATGGAAACGTTGCCGTTGCTGTTTCACTAGCATCGATTCTCTTTGTACTTGTTTTACTTCTAGCCATTCCTACAAAAAAGCGCCAAGGAAAAGTCCTTGACGTTGACCTCGCCTAATAGATAAGGACCATAAGTTGAGCTCCTCGACATATGTACAACTAGTTGATCTCGCCAAGTATTTTGGAAAGGTCAGAGCCCTCGATGGTCTTAGTCTTGACATCGCACAAGGTGAACTCGTCGCACTCCTTGGTCCATCTGGTTGCGGTAAAACAACTGCGCTGCGTGCACTAGCTGGCTTGCAAGAGTTAGACCGCGGTCAGCTCATCGTTGATGGCAAAGATGTAACTTTTCAAAACGCTAACAAGCGCGGAATGGGAATGGTTTTTCAGGCTTATTCACTTTTCCCTCATATGACTGCCCGCGAAAATGTTGAGTACGGTTTAAAGCTCAAAGCGCATAAGACAGCTGGCGATAAGCGCAAAGCGCG
>CANFUR010000120.1 GCA_947450175.1 Actinomycetota bacterium
TCATCGCGCAGTGCGCAGAGTTCTCCTGTACAAATTCCTGAAAATGCGAATGGATAGAAAAGTAGTACAACATTTTTCTCACCTTTAAAAGATGAAAGTGAAGTTTTTTCACCATGTTGATTGAGTACTTCAAAATCTGGAGCGGCTTGGCCAATTGTTAATGTCATATCCCAAATCTATCGTTTGCCAGCTTTACGTGCCACTAGACGAGTGGCACTCCAATCAGGTGCAATAGAAAATGATGATGTTTGACTCAAGCCAGCAGTAGGTGCGGCATCCTGAATATCACTTGGTTCAACATGTCCATCACGGCCAACTTTTGGAGTTAAAACCCAGATTGGGCCAGTCTGCGATAAATAAGTTAACGCATCCATTAATTCGTCGACTAAATCACCATCTCCATCACGCCACCAAATAATCACACCATCAACAACTTCTTGAAAATCGCTGTCCACAAATTGAGATTGTGTAATTGCGCATACTTGCTCACGAAGTGATTGATCACAGTCGCTGGCACGGCCGACCTCCAAAATCAGGTCACCCTCCTTGAACCCCATACGCACTGGCACGGGCTAATTCCACACAATCCCACGCATATACACAAGGGGTAAGCAGTCATAATCGGTATCTGATTTCAATTTCGACTTACCGGTGAGTTCGCGCAAGAATAGGCTCCATGAGCGAAACCTTTGAAGCCCCTGACCAGATCATCGATCAGTTAGTCGATACAGACCCGTCAGAGACCGCCGAATGGCAAGCATCCTTTGATGCAGCTCTTGCCAATGCTGGTCCGGTACGCGCTCGATATTTAATGTTGAGCCTACTTAAGCGCGCCCACGAGAAAAATATTGGTCTTTCCGCACTTCGTACTACTGACTACATCAACACAATTTCCCCAGAGCATGAACCAGCGTTCCCGGGTGATGAAAATATCGAACGTAATATCCGTGCGATTAATCGCTGGAATGCAGCGATGATGGTGCACCGTGCACAACGTCCAGGCGTTGGCGTTGGCGGACACATTTCAACATACGCATCTTCAGCTGCGCTCTATGAAGTTGGTTTTAATCACTTCTTCCGCGGACAGGATCATCCTGGCGGCGGAGATCAAATCTTTTTCCAAGGACATGCAAGTCCAGGAATGTATGCACGCGCATTTCTTGAAGGACGTTTAACCGAACATCAACTCGACGGTTTCCGTCAAGAACTTTCCCATGAAGGTGGAGGACTTTCTTCTTATCCGCATCCACGGTTAATGCCTGACTTTTGGCAGTTCCCAACAGTTTCAATGGGAATTGGACCAATCAATGCGATCTATCAAGCACGTTTTAATCGTTATTTACATAATCGTGGAATCAAAGACACAAGTGATCAACGTGTGTGGGCATTTCTTGGAGATGGTGAAGTAGATGAAGTCGATACATTAGGTGCAATTGGTTTAGCAACGCGTGAAAAACTCGACAACTTAACTTTTGTTGTTAACTGTAACTTGCAACGCCTTGATGGACCGGTCCGCGGAAATGGAAAGATCATTCAAGAGCTTGAGTCAATCTTTGGTGGCGCTGGATGGAATGTTATTAAGGTGGTTTGGGGCCGCGAATGGGATCCACTATTGGCCCAAGATCGTGAAGGCGCTCTCGTTAATTTAATGAATAAAACTTTAGATGGTGATTACCAGACTTTTAAAGCTGAATCTGGTGCATACGTTCGCGAAAACTTCTTTGGTCGAGATCCTCGCACTGCAGCAATGGTCGCTAACTGGTCTGATGAAAAAATCTGGGGTCTAAAGCGTGGTGGACATGATTATCAGAAATTATTCGCTGCTTACACAGCCGCAACACAAAGCAATGGTCGCCCAACAGTTATTTTGGCGAAAACTATCAAGGGTTGGACACTTGGCTCAAGCTTTGAAGGCCGTAACTCGACTCACCAGATGAAGAAGATGTCACTGGAAGACATCATGCAGTTCCGCGACACATTGCACTTAGATATTCCTGATGAGAAGTTAGATAAGTACTTACCTCCTTATTACATGCCTGCAGCCGATTCACCTGAAGCTCAATATCTTGTTGAGCGCCGCACAGCATTAGGTGGATCAATTCCTCGTCGCAGAGCCATTTCACGACCACTAGCTCAACCTGATGATTCAGTCTATGAATCTGTAAAGCGCGGATCAGGTCATCAAGAAATTGCAACAACCATGGCATTTGTTCGCATGCTTAAAGATTTAGTAAAAGATCCTGGTCTTGGTTCACGAATCGTTCCAATCATTCCTGATGAGGCCCGTACTTTCGGAATGGACTCTTTGTTTCCAACGCTCAAGATCTATTCACCAAACGGCCAGCAATATGCCGCAGTAGACCGTGAATTAATGCTGTCGTATAAAGAATCTACTTCAGGTGTGATCTTGCACGAAGGTATTAATGAAGCTGGATCGGTAGCTTCATTTACTGCCGTTGGTTCCTCGTATTCAACACATGATGAACCAATGATTCCTATGTACATTTTTTATTCAATGTTTGGTTTCCAACGTACGGGAGATGCTTTCTGGGCTGCGGCAGATCAATTGGTTCGTGGATTCGTTATCGGTGCAACTGCCGGCCGCACAACACTAAACGGTGAAGGCTTGCAGCACGAAGATGGGCACTCACCACTTCTAGTTTCTACAAACCCTGCAGTGGTTGCTTATGATCCCGCCTTTGCTTTTGAACTTGGGCATATTGTTAAAGATGGTTTACGACGTATGTATGGTGAAAATAGTGAAAATGTTTATTACTATCTCACTGTTTACAACGAGCCATATGTGCATCCAGCAGAACCTGAAAATCTAGATGTTACCGGACTGCTCAAGGGAATTTATCTCTACTCCGCTGCAACTAATTCTCGTAAAAAATCTGCACAGATTTTGGCTTCTGGTGTGGGTGTTAATTGGGCACTTAAAGCACAACAACTTCTTGCAGATGAATGGGATGTAAATGCTTCTGTTTGGTCGGTCACTTCATGGAATGAACTTCGACGTGATGGTCTTGCCACTGATCGCCATAACTTGATGAATCCAAAAGATAAGCGCCGTGCATATATTTCACAGAAGCTAGATGGACATAAGGGTCCAGTTATTGCTGTAAGTGATTACATGCGGGCAGTGCAAGATCAAATCGCACCTTGGGTTGATGCTCCGTTCTACTCTTTAGGTACCGATGGTTTTGGACTTTCA
>CANFUR010000121.1 GCA_947450175.1 Actinomycetota bacterium
GGTACGGGCTTTGTTCCTTGCACAGGCTTTTTTAATAAAGAACTAAGTACTTTCTGCGAGAACTCTTCATCTGCACACATGTTCTCCAAGGTCTCTTTTCAGGTTAATCCCCCATTCTCTGCTCTGTAAGAAAAACAACCTTCTAGATATGGAGAACACCATGGCGCTTATAGCGATATTCCCACTGCTCATGATCAGTACTGTTTTGGGCATCTTCATGATGATTATGAATGACGAACACGTCGCGCATCTCAATTACATCCCCTTAGTTGAAGAGCTTTACGAGGAAGAACTCCTAGCTGCATAGTAGATTTATGGCATGTTCCTTGATGCCTTAATAGCCATCTTCTTCTTTCTAGTTGGTCTAGAAATCAAAAACGGTATTGAGGATTTCAAAACAGCAGTCGTTCCAATCATTGCGGCTTTAGGAGGCATGATTTTTCCGGCTGCCATTTATTTACTTATCAATCCGGGCTCGCATGTTTGGGCTTCATCAATGCCCACAGATATTGCACTGGCCTTAGGGGTTCTTTCATTACTAGGTAAGCGCGTCAATCCACACGTGCGCTTATTTCTCTTAACCCTTGCAATAGCCGATGATCTCTTTTCTCTCATAGTTTTGGGGATCTTCTACGGCAATGATCTTGAACCCATCAAAGCCTTAACAACCTTGGGAGCTGCGGCCATCGGATTCATCCTGCCTTTGCGCACTCATATCTTGCACAAGGTTATTAAAGTTCTCACTCCCGTATCAACATTTTTTATTGTGCCGGTAATTGTTATCGTAAACATTCCACTGGATATAAAAATTGAAGCTTTCACTTCTAAGACAACAATCGCAATTATCATCGCCCGATCTGTTGGCAAGATTATTGGTATTACTTTATTTGCATGGTTTGTTTTGCGCTTAGGCGGCCATTCAAAAATTGGAATCAAAGAGATCATGGGTGTAGCAACATTGGCAGGAATGGGTTTAACAGTTGCCCTGGTTATTGCAGATATTGCTGCACGTTCTGAAGCAGAATTAAATCAAGTAAGGCTCGGACTCTTTATTTCAGCAATACTTTCAGGCCTTGCTGGGTACGTGTGGCTTAGAAGGACTCCTGCACTGCTATAGATTTTCTCGATAAGAGAATATGTCCAAAAAAACCAATGACAAGTGCTGCGATAACTCCAACATTTGCATAAGCCCATGGCCCTTGTTTGCCACCGATAAGCCCCAATAAATATCCCTGCCAGGACAACCAACCCGCAAAAGTATTGGTGACTAATCCCCAGCCAATAATTGACCCAATAACCATTAGTGCAAGTGATTTTCTATTCCATGATCCGTAACGAGCATTTGGATCGTAAAGATCGGTTTCAGAGTACGGAGCTTTTCGTAAAATTACATCGGCAACAAATATCGCTGACCAGACGGCAACAGGAACGCCTAGTGTGATCAAAAACCCTTGAAACGGAAAGAAGAAATTATCGGCAAACCACACTATGTAAATGGTTCCTGCCAACATGATGCATGCATCGATAGAAGCAGCGATATGACGCTTTACGGGAAGACCAATTGAAACCAGAGTTAGTCCTGATGAATATAGATCAAGAATCGCTCCACCTACCAATCCCAAGATTGCAACGAGTGCAAAGGGAATTAGGAACCATGTTGGAAGCAAGGTTGTAAGTGCGCCAATTGGATCCATTGCGATGCCATCACTGAGCTCTTTGCTACTGCCAGCAAGTGCACTGCCATAAATCACCAAAACAATAGGAACGATTGAAGCTCCAAGAGTTGTCCAAGCAACCACCGCTTTGCTTGAAACACTGCGAGGTAAGTACCGTGAATAATCGGCAGCAGAGTTAACCCAACCCAAACCGATACCTGTAACTCCAAAAATTAGCGCCCCTATAAAGCCTTGGGTAGGTCCATCCTTAATAGCACTTACTAATGACCAATTAACTTGATCAAGAGTGAGCGCAATATAGACAACTGTCATAATTACCGTAACTAGGGTGAGCCATTTTTGAATTTTCATTATTGTTGCAAAACCAAGCACTCCCCCGAGAACGGTTAGGGATACCGCGATTATGAAACCAATAATGAGAGAAAAATTGTGATTAATGTGACCAAGACGAGCGAATACTGTGCCTGTTGCAAGCGTTGCTAATGAAACCAATACGGTTTCCCAACCAACAAAAATTAAGTAAGAAAGTGTTCCGGGAACAATATTTCCTTTAACACCAAAAGCTGCACGAGATAAAATCATTGTTGGGGCATTTGATTTCTTGCCTGCGAGTGAGCTGATTCCGACAACAAGAAAAGATAAAACTGTTCCAACTAGTGCCGCAAAGGTTGCTTGCTTAAATGAGATTCCAAAACCTAAGAAAAATGAACCGTACGATAGGGCCAGGAGTGAAACATTTGCGCCACACCAAGGCCAAAAAAGCGATTTAGCCGAACCGCTTCTTTCGGACTCTTGAATCAGATTGGGACCATTAAGTTCTAATTCAAAAATCGGCATTATGTGAGTCTACTTCTTTCGACGCCTCAGTATGAGGAAGATAAGACCGATGATTAACGCCGCCCCGACTACTGTAATTAGTAAATTGCTGCCACCTTCTTCACTGATACCGGCATCTGCTTCGGCACCTTCTTCACTCTGAGCACTAGTGAGCATTGGGGTTTCACCCACAGTAAAACTATAGTCACCCTCAACTGGATGACCATCTTCGGAAACGATTCGATAATGCACCGAAACTAATCCCGTTACATCGGAGGAAATCAATTTCGTAGAAATCTTCGTACCATCTACCGTTGATGTTGGTTGCGAAATCACCGCACCCTTATCATCAGTAACAGTTATTGAATTAACGGTGGTATTTTCTAAAGTTTGAAGTTTGCCGTCGAATTCAATAGAGACCTCGGTAGGTGCGGCAATCACCTTTGAATCAGCAGCTGGAATCGTTTGGGTAATTTCTCCGTGGGCGAAAGCGTTAATAGGAGAAGCAATAAGAAATACAGCGCATAAGGTGAATAACTTTTTTATCATTGCGGCATATTAGTCTAAAAAGAAGTCGAGCAGGAAGTCTTTAGTCCCTGGAGTCACGGAGTATTTTTCTAGATCCGTAATGCCTTCGGAGGCTAAAACCTCATCATCGACGAAGAAATTTCCGGTGCATTCTGTGGCTA
>CANFUR010000122.1 GCA_947450175.1 Actinomycetota bacterium
ACGAGCTGCCTTAGCAAGCGATCCCTTCATCGCACCAGCAAGCTTTGCCAATAGAACTTCACGAGACTCGAGGTTAGCGAGCTGCATGATTTCTTCTTTGGTTACTGCTTTGCCTTCGTAAATTCCACCCTTGATTACAAGGAATGGATTTTCTTTTGCGAAATCGCGCAGGCTCTTAGCCGCATCGATTGGGTCTCCCTTAATGAAAGCAACAGCTGAAGGACCAACAAGTAGATCTGGTGAAAGATCAACTCCGGCATCCTTTGCTGCAATCTTTGTAAGAGTGTTCTTCACTACTGAGTACTTAGTCTTGTCACCAAGTGCACGGCGAAGTTCCTTCATTGAAGTCACGGATAGTCCGCGATATTCAGTAAGGACTGTTGCAGTAGCTGTACGGAAATCTTCCGTTAACTCTGCAACCGCTGATGTTTTATCTGGGCGAGCCATTCGGTTCACCTTTCCTGGTACTTAGTGATCACAGGAAATAAAAAAATCCGTAACGCGTAAGCGCCACGGATTAACATGAACACCTACGCGGGTTGAGATTTCCTCATTTATTGAATCTTCCTTGCGGATGATTCAGACCTGCGGTCTTTGGTTATGGGGTAAGACTAAAGGCAGCTGCCTTGATGGGTCAAATTAGCAAGGAGCCCCGGTTCAACTTCGAAATCGCCTTAATTTAGGATTTCTACGCTGACCGGGGCTACTTGCAAATAATTAGTTAGCTGCTGGCTCACGAACTAGGTTGGGATCAACTGCGATTCCAGGTCCCATAGTTGTTGAAACAACTGCCTTTTGAACATAGCGACCCTTTGAAGAGTTTGGCTTTGCACGCATTACTTCTTCCATTGCCGCTGCATAGTTCTCAGCTAGCTGATCAGCAGTAAATGAAACCTTGCCGATGAGGAAGTGAAGGTTTGAGTTCTTATCAACGCGGAACTCAATCTTTCCACCCTTGATATCTTCAACAGCCTTAGCAACATCTGTTGTCACTGTGCCTGTCTTTGGGTTTGGCATCAAGCCGCGAGGTCCAAGAACTTTTCCAAGGCGACCGACCTTACCCATCAAATCTGGAGTTGAAACTACAGCGTCGTAATCAAGACGACCCTTTGAAACTTCTTCGATCAATTCATCGCCACCGACGATATCTGCGCCAGCTGCGCGAGCTGCATCTGCTTTTTCTCCGTTAGCAAAAACCAAAACGCGAGCAGTCTTACCTGTTCCGTGTGGCAAGTTAACAGTTGAGCGGATCGCTTGATCGGCCTTCTTTGGGTCAACGCCAAGCACCAATGCAACTTCTACAGATGCGTTGTACTTAACTGTTGATGTTTCTTTGGCAAGTGTTACTGCCTCGAGCGGCGTGTAAAGGTGATCTTTAATTACCTTTGCTGCCGCCTCGTTATATTTCTTTGAGCGCTTCATTTCATCCTTCTTTCTTCCCAATTAAGGAAGCTAATGGTTGTGGTTAGCGAACCAGCGCGGTTCTCCCACATCTTTTTCTCGGGGTGAGAAAAAGAATTCTTATTTATCCGTTGGTTGTGATTCCCATTGAACGTGCTGTACCAGCAATGATTCGTGATGCTGCATCAATGTCATTTGCATTGAGGTCAGACATCTTGAGCTTTGCAATGTCAGCAACCTGAGCCATAGTGATGTTTGCAACCTTGGTCTTGTGTGGAACTGCAGATCCCTTTTCAACGCCAGCGGCCTTCAAGATCAAACGTGATGCTGGAGGTGTCTTGGTGATGAAAGTGAATGAGCGATCCTCGTAGACAGTAATCTCTACAGGAATGATCTGGCCCTTTTGAGCTTCAGTCGCAGCGTTGTACGCCTTGACGAACTCCATGATGTTGACACCATGCTGACCGAGTGCAGGACCTACTGGTGGAGCAGGTGTTGCTGCGCCAGCCTGAATCTGCAACTTAATGAAGCCGGTTACCTTCTTCTTTGGTGCCATTTCTTTTCCTCTTTTTGTTTTCTAGTAGTTCTTGAAATTAAATCTTTTGTACTTGAGCGAATGAAAGTTCAACAGGGGTTTCACGTCCGAAGATAGAGACTAGAACCTTGAGCTTTGCCTGCTCTGGCATGATCTCTGAGATCGATGCTGGAAGCGTTGCAAAAGGACCATCCATAACTGTGACTGATTCGCCAACTTCGAAATCGATAAGTCGAATATCGATCTTGTCTGATTTCTTAACTGGACGTGGTGCAAGAATCTTTTCAACTTCATCCATGCTCAATGGACTTGGGTGATGTGCGTTGCCAACGAATCCTGTAACACCAGGGGTGTTACGAACTGCAGACCAAGACTCATCTGTTAGATCCATGCGAACTAAAACATAACCAGGATAGATGTTGCGCTTAACCATCTTGAACTGGCCATTCTTTAGCTCTTTAACTTCTTCTTCAGGAACTTCAATCTGGAAAATATAATCTTCCATGTTGAGTGACTGAATACGAGTTTGAAGGTTTCCCTTTACTTTCTTTTCATAGCCCGCATAAGAGTGGACTACATACCAGTCACCAAGTGCTGTGCGCAGTGTGCGACGGAATTCTGCGTTTGGATCGTTTTCATCTGATTCGATATCGCCATCTTCATCAGATGCCAATGCCAACTCAGGCTCATTGGAAGAAACTGATTCAACAATTATTTCTTGCACATCTTCTTCAACTACTGGAGATGCGATTTCGCTAGCTGATGCTGCGAGCGCGGCTTCGAACGCGTCTGCTTTGATATCTTCGCTCATGGTTTTCCTTTATCCAAATACCCAGAAGACGATCTTTGTTAGAACAAGATCGAGCAATGAAACAACGGCGATGATGAAAGTTACGAAAACTAGAACGACGGCTGTATACGTAGTTAGCTGATTACGTGTTGGCCAAACAACTTTAGAAAGCTCATTTACAACTTGGCGGTAGAAAAGACCGACGCGCGCAAATAGACCGAGTTTCTCGGCTACTTGATCGTGTGACTCTGTCATCGTCTTTCCTTTCGTTTGGTAAAACGGCATATCTTTTGTACAACTTTTAAAACTTCTTGCAGGGCAGGAGGGACTCGAACCCCCAACCGGCCGCTTTGGAGACGGCAACTCTAGCCAATTGAGCTACTGCCCTTCGCGAGAGCATGGCAAAACCATAGGGAAAAGCAAACCCTCGTGAGCGTCGAAGTGTAGGGGCA
>CANFUR010000123.1 GCA_947450175.1 Actinomycetota bacterium
CCATAAACATCGCAAGTATCAGCAGTGATGACATCAAAGTTATAGTTTTCATAACCAGAATATGGTTGCATCTTACGAAGATCCCAAGGAAGACCTGTAGAGCGAAGTACTGGTCCAGTGATTCCAAGGGTTGTACATCCGGCTAGATCCAAGTAACCAATTCCTTGTGTGCGCTTCATCCAAATTGAATTACCAACAAGCAAGGTTGTGTTGTCTTTGAAGTTCTTGCGCATAAGCTTTACTGCATCACGAATTTTTGGAATCGCACCAGCTGGAAGATCTTGTTGAACTCCACCTGGACGCACATAGGCCATATTCATGCGAAGCCCTGAGATCATTTCAAAGATATCTAGAACAATTTCGCGCTCACGGAAAGCAAAGAACATTGGCGAAATAGCGCCTAATTCAAGGGCGCCAGTACCAAGGGCAACCATGTGTGAGGAAATGCGATTTAGTTCCATCATCATCACGCGAATAACACTTGCGCGTTCTGGAACGTCGTTTGTAATTCCCAAAAGCTTCTCAATAGCTAAGCAATATGCAGTCTCATTAAATAGTGGCGCTAGATAATCCATTCGCGTCACGAAAGTTGTGCCCTGAGTCCAGCTGCGATATTCCATGTTCTTTTCGATACCTGTGTGTAGGTATCCAATTCCGGCACGGGCTTCAGTAACTGTTTCGCCCTCAAGTTCTAGAACTAAACGAAGCACACCGTGTGTTGATGGGTGCTGTGGTCCCATATTTACAACAACGCGTTCTTCTTTTGTTGAACCGATTTCTTGAACTAGTGAATCCCAGTCACCACCAGTTACTGAATAAACTGTTCCTTCAGTTGTATCGCGTGATGGTGCATATGGATCAAATGTTGTCACTTGTATGCCCTCCGCTCATTTGGAGGAGGAGTTGTTGCGCCTTTGTATTCAACTGCAATTCCACCGAGTGCATAATCTTTGCGTTGTGGGTGACCTTGCCAATCATCTGGCATCAATATTCGAGTTAGACCTGGGTGGCCATCAAAAATAATTCCAAACATGTCAAATGTTTCGCGCTCATGCCAGTTGTTGCCAGCCCATACTTCGACAAGAGTTGGAATATGCGCATCTGAATCAGGAACTGAAACCTCTAAACGAATTCGACGATTATTAGTAAGTGAGAGCAATGGGTAAACCGCGTGTAATTCGCGGCCCGCATCGGCTGGGTAATGAACTCCAGAAACTCCCATACACATTTCAAACTTCAATGAATCACGCAAAATCAGACACACTTCTACTAATTTTTCACGCTTCACATGCAGAGTTAATTCACCGCGGTCAACAACTACTCGTTCAATTGCTTGAGAAAACAATGGATACGCGCGCTCAAGATCATCGGCAACATCATCGAAATAACTGCCATATGGGCGCTCCGAGGAGCCGGTAGTGGCTGCAGTTGGTGCTAAACCACCATAACCAGATGTATCTCCAGTGCCGCGGGCACCAAACATTCCGTGATCACTCATTTAAGCCAGCAGGCCCTTCATCTCAATAGTGGGCTTTGCATTCATTGCAGCAAGCTCAACTTCTTTGATGATGTCTGCACGATTTGATCCAAGTTTTTCATCGTAAATCTTTGAGTGAAGTTTCAAAATTGCATCGAGCAACATTTCAGGGCGAGGTGGGCAACCTGGAAGATAAATATCAACTGGAACCACATGATCTACACCTTGAACAATCGCGTAGTTATTAAACATTCCGCCAGATGAAGCGCATGCACCCATTGCAATTACCCATTTAGGGGCTGCCATTTGATCATAAATCTGTCGAAGTACTGGTGCCATCTTGTTTGAAACGCGACCAGCAACAATCATTAAATCTGCTTGGCGAGGAGATGCGCGAAAAACTTCCATTCCAAAACGGGAAATATCATATTTAGCCGCTGAACCAACGGCCATCATTTCAATAGCACAACAGGCAAGACCAAAAGTTGCTGGCCACAAAGAGTTTTTGCGCATGTATCCCGCAAGTTTTTCTACAGTTGTTAAAACAAAACCGCTTGGGATTTTCTCTTCAAGACCCATTGATTAATCCCATTCCAATCCACCGCGGCGCCATACATATGCATACGCTACGAAAACTGTTCCAATAAAAATTGTCATTTCGACTAAACCAAAAATTCCTAGGGCATCAAATGAGACTGCCCATGGATAAAGGAAAACAATTTCAATATCAAAAATTATAAAAAGCATGGCAGTTAAAAAATATTTAACTGGAAAGCGTCCGCCTTGGGCAGCTTGTGGTGAAGGCTCGATTCCACATTCGTACGCATCAAGTTTTGCTCGGTTGTAACGCTTTGGACCGGTGAGAGCCCCAGCTGCAACCGAAAAAATCGCAAAGCCAAAACCGATTGCACCTAGCACCAAAATCGGCACGTATGGATTTGATGTGGATATCACGTGTGAAATCTTAAGGTCGGTTGGCCAATGCCGATGACCGCTAGCCCTTAATCCCGCTGTGAACTGCAACAACCCCGCCGGTCAGGTTTTTCCAGCTCACCTGGCTCCAGCCCGCCTTCTCCATCGCCGATGCCAAGGCCTGCTGATCTGGCCAGGCCCGAATCGATTCGGCCAAATAAACATAGGCGTCAGGGTTGGATGAAGTTCTGCGCGCGATTATCGGCAAAAGCTTCATCAGATACTCGCTATATATGGTGCGAAATAGGCCCCAGGTGGGATGGCTGAATTCGACGACGACTATGCGCCCACCAGATTTGCTCACCCGAAGCGCTTCGGCGAGCGCCTTGGGGTAATCCACAGTGTTTCTAAGTCCGTAGGAGATGGTGACAACGTCAAAAGTATTGGCCTCAAAGGGCAGATTCAGGGCATCGGCCTTTGAAAAATTCAGGTAGGGACGTGTTTTACGGCCAACGGCCAACATGCCATCTGAGAAATCAGTGGCAAAGACGGTTGCGCCAGCTTTATGCAAAGGTTCCGAGGAAGAACCGGGGCCAGCAGCTAAATCCAGAATTTTCATGCCAGGTGCTGGGGCGATGATCTTGGTTGCGGCTTTGCGCCAGGCTTTGGTGCGGCCCAGGCTTAATAGATCATTGACCAGGTCGTAGCGCTTGGCCACCCCATCAAACATTGCCGCAACTTCATC
>CANFUR010000124.1 GCA_947450175.1 Actinomycetota bacterium
GGTAATTGAAGATCAAATAGATCCGGAAAATAAGTTATGGAACCGAAGAGTTCAAGCCATCAATTTCTTGGCCAGCGCGGACGTCGAAAAGGCTTTAGAGGTTGCAGATGTAATAATTACAGCAACTCCATCTCGTGGCTCACTCATTATCAAAGAATCAATCGGTCCTGGGGTTCATATCAATTGCATGGGCGCTGACTCTTTTGGAAAACAAGAGATAGATGAAGAGTTGTTCTCAACTGCCAGGGTATTTACCGACGATCTAAGTCAGTCAATTTCTCTTGGAGAATGTCAGACTGCCATAAGGAAAGGTATCTTGAACTCAAACCAAATCATTGAGTTAGGCGATGTTATCAATGGTGTCTATCTTGGCCGAGAGAGCGAGAACCAAGTAACAATTTTTGATGGTACTGGTATTTCATTGCAAGATATTTCAGTCGGAAAGTTAGCCTTGGATGTCGCCATCGAAAAGAACCTTGGACAAATCGTTAATCTCTAGGTATTTGATAAGAAGAGTCGCCCTATAAGCCAGAAGTGCGATGCTTTTGTTCTATTGCTTGCCCCACGTATGTTGAACCAACAATAAGCACTGCTCCAATTGCTCCCAAGACAAGGAGTTTTTCACCACCAAGTGCAACACCAACCATCACGGCCCACACAGGTTCTGTTCCAAGTAGCAGGCTCGCTCTTGATGAGGATGTGCGCCTAATGCCCCAGAGAGTCAAGATGAATGAGAGTGCTCCTGCAATAAGACTCAAATAAAGCATGCCTGCCCATTGTGCTGACTCAAAAGTTTTTATCGCATCAATTGTTTGATTCCCAGAGAAAATCAGAAAGATAACCGCACAAGCCAAACTTTGAAGCAGGGTGATGGAAACCGAGCTATAACTTTTACCCTTAGTTAAATGACCCATTGAAGTAACGTGAATGGCTCTAACGACTGCTGCAGCCAACATTAGCCAATCACCAACACTTGGGGCGGCAAACCCTTTATCTGAAACAAGCAGTGCTACTCCAACTACCGCCGTTACCGCTGTAACGAAGAAGGATCGAGGTAACCAATTCTTTGAGGCAATAGATTCCAAAATAGGTGTGAGAACAATGCATAAGCTAATGATTAGACCAGCATTTGTAGCCGACGTACGAGCCACTCCCGACGTTTCAAAAAAGAGAATAAGGGCTTGAACTGAACCCAAGCCCAGACCAAGCAACGCCTCTGAGCGAGTGATTGAGGTTCGCTTTATTGTCCAAATGGCAAACATTGCTATTGAGGTAATCGAGAATCGAATGGCTAGGAGAGCTAATACCGAAGTATGTTCAGTGAGCACTTTGGCTGCGAGGTAACTGCCGCCCCATAGCGCCGCTACTAGCAGAAGCGCTAAGTCTACTTCCCTCTTCTTAAGTATGTGCATGAGTGGCATCCTTAAATCTTAACGAAGAGTCGCCCTATAAGCCGGATCCTGTAGTTCTTGCGAACTGATCACCATCCATCTAGATCTGCAATTACTTACAGATTCAAGCAACCTACCCGTTGACTCGAGCGAGCAGCTCTCAAGCGCCAACTGCATGGTCTTGCTCCAAGTGGGGTTTACATAGCTAACTGCATTGCTGCAATTACTGGTGGTCTCTTACACCGCCGTTTCACCCTTACCAACTTTCGTTGGCGGTTTGCTTTCTGTTGCACTAATCCCGCGGATTGCTCCGGGTGGGCGTTACCCACCACTTTGCTCTTTGGAGTCCGGACTTTCCTCGGTGCATTGCTGCAACGCGGTGATCCGGGCGACTCTTCTTACGCATAATTGTAGTCGAAGGATAAGGGCCTACGATTGGCCAATGACAAGCGCTACGTTGCCAAATGACCCTCAATGGAAGCGTGCGAATACTGTTTTTTCAGTGTCTAACCCGTCGGCAGATTTTGCACTCATTGGAATCCCGGCGCATCAATCATCAATATCTCCAACGAATGCCCACCAAACTCCTGGCGCTGTGCGAGATGCTTTAACTCGATACTCAACGTTTTCAACTTCTGCAGCAATAGATATTGCAGGGCTTACTTACACTGATTTAGGTGATGTTAATTCTCCAGATGGTGTTGAAGGTAATGCACGGGTTCAGACAGCGGTAAAAGATGCGATAAATAACCATAAATTACTTGTTGCAGTTGGCGGAGATAATTCAATTACTTACTCTGTGGCTTCGGGTTTGTGGGCGGATTTAACTAATGTTGGCCTTATTACTTTTGATGCGCACCACGATTTGCGTGATGGAAATTCGAATGGATCGCCAGTTTGGCAGTTAGTTCAGGCAGGTCTACCCGGAAAAAACATTGTGCAAATCGGTATTGCTGACTTTGCCAATAGCGCCGAATACAGTGCGCGCGCTAAAGAAAATGGAATCACTGTTATTTCACGTGCAGAGCTTCGCACGCGTTCAATGGCAGATGTTGTTAAGCAAGCCCTAGAAATTGCAGGTGCTGGCGGCCGCGAAATCTATGTTGATTTAGATGTTGATGTTTGTGATCGTAGCGTTGTTCCTGCTTGTCCTGCTGCAATGCCAGGGGGAATATCTGCTGATGAATTACGACAAGGTGCATTTTTAGTTGCAGCTGATAGGCGGGTACGTGCAATTGATATTACTGAAATTGATGCATCCCTTGATACGCCAGATCAACGTACCGTGCGGTTAGCCGCGTTACTTGTTCTTGAAGCTGCTGCTGGACTTGCTACTAGATAAGTTCTTTAACAACTTCTTTGGCTGCAGCAACGACTGCACCTGAATTAACTAGCTTAGTTGCGGCCTCAAGTTCAGGTGAAAGAAAACGATCTGGGCCAACTCCCCCAACAACTGTGCGCAATTCTTTTACTACACGAGCTGTTGCAGCTGCAGGTTCTAATCCGGTACGAAATTCAATTGCCCTGGCAGCAGTTACTAGTTCGATCGCAAGGATTCGCGCCAAGTTATCTACAACTTTGCGCAATTTGCGCGCAGCAGACCAGCCCATAGAAACGTGATCTTCTTGCATGGCAGATGATGGAATTGAATCCACACTTGCCGGAGTTGAAAGGCGTTTGTTTTCACTTACTAATCCAGCTTGTGTGTATTGCGCAATCATCAA
>CANFUR010000125.1 GCA_947450175.1 Actinomycetota bacterium
AGAAACAGTAATAACGGCTAAAACTGACACATACAAACATGAAATTACCGTTCAAGGTATTCAATGGTCATGGCAATTTGGATATCCAGAAGCTGGGCCAGCGGCCGTAGTAACTGGAACCCCTGCTCAACGACCAATCCTTTATATCCCTTTAGGTGAAAAAGTACGCTACACAATCACATCCAATGATGTGGTCCATGGGTTTTGGATCCCCGCTTTTATGATTCAAATACAAACTCTTCCTGGTGTTACAAACCACTTAGAGTTCACTGCAAACAAACTCGGTGATTATCCAGGGCGTTGCAACATTTTATGCGGGCGCAATCACTCACAAATGTTGTTCACCGCACGCGTAGTCACACCAGCGCAATACCAGGCTTATCTTGAAACTATAAAGGGGAGCGCAGCATGACAACCTTTGCAGAACCACAAACAACAAATCTGCCACCTTTGCCTCCAAAAAAAGGTAAAGCATTCGTTAAGTGGGTAACCTCTACCGATCACAAGACAATCGGTTATTTATACTTGATTACGTCTTTTGCATGGTTTCTTATTGCAGGACTCTTAGCTCTTTTGCTTCGTTCGGAATTAGCACGACCAGGAATGCAGTTTTTAAGTGCCGAACAGTACAATCAGATTTTCACTATGCACGGAACGATTATGTTGTTGATGTTTGCAACGCCATTGTTCGTAGGTTTTTCAAACGTAATCATGCCCCTACAAATCGGAGCAGCCGACGTCGCTTTTCCACGATTAAACATGCTTTCTTATTGGCTCTACCTTTTCGGTGGCCTGATGGCTTTTGCAGGATTCTTATCTCCAGGTGGAGCAGCTTCATTTGGGTGGACTGTCTATGTTCCGCTATCCAATGCGACCTACTCACCAGGTATTGGTGCTGACTTATGGCTACTTGGATTAGCGGTCAGCGGTATCGGAACAATTCTGGGTGGCGTTAACTTCATTACAACTATTTTCACAATGCGCGCACCAGGCATGACGATGTTTCGTATGTCGATCTTTTCTTGGAACGTTTTACTTACCTCAATACTCGTATTACTTGCATTCCCACCGTTAGCAGCAGCACTGCTCGGACTGGAATCTGACCGCATATACGGCACACATCTTTTTGATCCAGCCAATGGTGGGGCAATGCTTTTTCAGCATCTGTTCTGGTTCTTTGGACACCCTGAGGTTTATATCTTGGCACTTCCATTTTTTGGAATTGCTACTGAAATTTTGCCGGTCTTTAGTCGCAAGCCAATCTTTGGATACAAGGGATTAATCGCCGCAACAATTGCAATCTCTGCACTCTCTGTTTCTGTATGGGCTCACCATATGTTTGCAACGGGTCAAGTTTTATTGCCATTCTTCTCGTTCATGACATTCCTTATTGGCGTCCCAACAGGTGTGAAGTTCTTTAACTGGATCGGCACGATGTGGCGTGGTCACGTAACTTTTGAAACGCCTATGTTGTGGGTAATGGGCTTTCTAGTTACTTTCCTTTTCGGAGGATTGACTGGAATTATCTTGGCATCACCACCACTTGACTTCGCAGTCTCGGCTAGCTATTTCGTGGTTGCTCACTTTCACTACGTTCTCTTTGGAACCGTAGTCTTTGCTATGTTCGGTGGTTTCTATTTCTGGTGGCCAAAGATGACTGGCCGCATGCTCAATGAAAGATTGGGAAAGATTCACTTCTGGACAACTTTCTTTGGTTTCCACCTAACATTCCTTATCCAACACTGGTTAGGTATTAAAGGTTTTCCTCGACGCTACGCCGATTATCTTCCAACCGATGGCTTCACATTTATGAATGAAGTTTCAACAATTGGATCGTTCTTGCTGGCATTCTCAATGATTCCTTTCATGGTCAACATCTGGATTACACGGAAAGCACCACTTGTAGGAGTGGACGACCCTTGGGGTTACGGTGCATCGTTGGAATGGGCTACATCATGTCCACCACCGCGCCATAACTTTTTAACCATGCCTCGTATTTCATCTGAGCGGCCAGCATTTGATTTGCACCATCCGCATATCAAGACTGAAGGGCATTAACAAAGCATGAAAGTTTCTTGGCGCTTATTCATCGGTCTCTCACTGTTTTATGTTTTGATGACGATTATTTATTGGCAAGTTGGCGGTGAGCCAGTTGGAATTGGCGGCATGCTTTTAGCCGCAGCACTGGCTGGAATGGTTGGCTTTTATGTGTGGTTCACTCAACGCCGCATTGGACAAATTCTTCCTGAAGATAATCTGACTGCGCAAATTTCAGATGGCGCAGGAGATCTTGGTTTCTACAGTCCCCACTCTTGGTGGCCATTGCCGGTTGCATTGAGCATGTGCGCATTAACTCTCTCGCTAGTTATTGGTTGGTGGCTCACTGTCATCTCACTGGGAGCTTTAGTTATTTCAATTATCGGCATGGTTACCGAGTATGAAAAACCGGTCGTGTCAGGGACACATTAATGTCTAAGGTCCGCGCAGAAATTCTTGCAGTTGATTTTCCAAATACCGCAGCAGCTCGAATCGTCATCAATGCACCTGCAAGTAAGATTTTTGATTTTCTTGCAGATCCGCGTGCCCATGCCAGCTTTGATGGATCGGGAACAATTACTGAATCAATTTCGGGCCCGACACGCTTATTCGAAGGCGCAAAGTTTGGTATGGCAATGAAAATTAAAGTGCCTTATCGCATCACAAATACAGTGGTGTCCTTTGAAGAAAATAAGAAAATTACCTGGTGCCATTTAATGAAGTGGACTTGGTCATATGAACTTGAGGATTTGGGAAATGGTCAAACACAAGTGACTGAAATTTTTGATGGCAGCACGGTTCCTTCTCTATCCAAATGGTGGCTTAAGAAGACTGGCTCAGTAACTAGAAATCCTAAGTGGATGGCCAAGAGCCTGGTGGCGCTCAAAGCCCTCTGCGAAGGTTGAAAATTCCACGGTTAGCACCGTATCTATTTGTATTTTTATGGAGTACGGGCTTTGTTGGAGCAAAATACGGACTGCCTTATGCAGATC